>NZ_JBNVZS010000003.1:0-267542 GCF_052527395.1 Legionella pelazae | reverse complement strand
CTTCGCTGCTTCTTAATGAACTCTGCCCCGAAGGCGTGATGCGTATTCTACTCATCTGCACCTCCTTGTCAAATACTTTTTTCCTTTTTTTTATTTTATTTATCCAGCGTGCTTTTTTAATAAGCGAACTTTTAGGAAAGTGCTTATTGCCCGGCTGGGATAAAATAAGGTTGAGTAGAGAAAATACTGCAGAAGGGTTGTTAATTCTTAATTTTTAATCCTTAACTTCTTAAACTTTACTGCATTATCAATGCTTTTATAGCACCCTAATAATATATAGACTTTGCTCTTTATTTTGTCAAGCTGATCAGATAAAAATTGTAAATAAATTCATCTTCCTTATATTATTATAGTCCTTCTTTAAAGAGGCTGTCCTGCTAGGTAAAACTATTAATTAAATCGCCTTTTAGCTTTGCGTCAAGCAAACTTTTGCAAAGCGTCTTTTTCCTATCTGCATAATATAGGTTTCATTAGGGCTTAATACTAAAGAAGGGTTACTAATTCGCTCATTATTAATCCGTACCGCACCCTGACCAATTAACCTAATAGCTTCTGAAGTACTTTTGGTCAAATTTAATTGCTTAAGAATTTGCGCAATGGTTAAATTTTCTAAGTACTCAAGTCTTTGCTCTTTTAAATCTTGTGGTATCTCACCTTTTTGGAACTGTTCTATAAAAGCTAGATGTGCCCGCTCTGCCTGATCTTTGTTATGGAAACGAGTAATAATCTCTTTAGCAAAATCTATTTTTACATCACGCGGATTTAGACCTTGCGCTACTTCTGTTTTCAATTTATTGACATGTTCAATTGAGTTAAAGCTCAGTAAATCTATATAACGCCACATTAATTCATCAGAAATAGACATTATCTTGCCAAACATACTCTCAGCGGGCTCTGTAATCCCTATATAATTATTTAGAGATTTAGACATTTTCTTAACGCCATCTAATCCTTCGATTAAAGGTGTCATAACGATGACTTGTGGTTCTAAGCCGTAATGCTTTTGTAATTCTCGTCCCATTAGCAAATTAAATTTTTGATCAGTACCGCCTAACTCAATATCAGCCTTTAAAGCGACTGAGTCATAACCTTGCACTAAAGGATAAAGAAATTCATGAATTGCGATAGGTTGTTCTGCTTTGTATCGCTTATTAAAATCATCACGCTCTAACATTCTTGCTACTGTTGATGTTGCAGCTAGGCGAATTAAGTCTGCAGCATTCATTTTGCCTAGCCATTGAGAATTATAAGTAACAATTGTTTTATCTGGATCTAGTATTTTAAATACTTGTTGCTGATAAGTTTTAGAATTTTCTAAAATAGTTTCTTGGCTTAATGGTACTCGGGTTACATTTTTACCGGTGGGATCACCAATCATTGCAGTAAAGTCACCGATTAAAAATACAATTTGATGACCTAACAATTGAAATTGACGCAACTTATTTAGTAAGACGGTATGTCCTAGATGTAAATCAGGCGCCGTAGGATCAAAACCTGCTTTAATAATTAATGGTTTATTTTTAGCTAACTTTGTTGCAAGTTCTTGTATTGGAATAATTTCTTCACATCCTCTTTGTAGCTCTTCGCTCACTGTTTCTGCAATAAACATACACGTAAAACCTTTTAATGATTGACCTGACTTCTTACAGCGGGTATCTTAGCCCGGTTATTACATTCTCGCTAGAGGACAAACACGCTGTTAGGATTTAATGATGAATGCTCTAAACCAAACGTGATTTATTATAGCTAATTTGTTAACAAAAATGCTATTAACTGGCTCATAAAGCAATTTGAAATAATAAACCAGGAAGAAATAAATCGATGCTCAAAATAATTAGATGTTGTATATACGCAATCATAACGAACGTTATGTATGATTAAAAAATAATATTTTCGTATGTGGGTATTCGGAAGAGAGGCAAATTATCTGCATGAGCTTTAAATCGACATTAAGGGTATGTGTTTTATTGTTTAGTCACAGCCAAAGTATTTAGTAGGTAGAGTTTTAAAAGAGCGCTACTAAACACTTTAAGAATAAACATAATAAGAGGTATACAAAAATGGCATGGCTCTTCGCATGGATTGTCACCCGGACTTACTTAATTACCATTTTACAGATGATAGTAGTAAAGGCGAAACATGGATCAACAACCCAATGTCTCATTAGATAAATCAAGTAAGCCTTCAAAAATATTGGCGTTAATGGCAATCTTAGTCGCATTTGCATTGCCTTTTATTTTAGTAAAAACATTTCATAATAAACAAAAACCACCTTCTAATGATCACGTTAATTTACCCTTACCTAGCATAGAACCTGTAATAGAAGAAACAGCTAAGCCGGCAGAACCGTCGCCAGAATCACCTATCGATACACCTGCAGAGGTTGCCGTCAATCCAACCGAGATAGAAAAATCTGCTTCATCGCCCACAACTGATAGAGATGCCGCTAAACCCCCGCCGTTAACAGCACCGCCTAAACAAGTAGTAACTGAAATAAAACACTCTGCATGGCAAATTGTCAAAACACGTGAGCGTGACTCGCTAGCTAATGTATTTAGCCGAGTTGGTTTAAGTGCTAAAACACTACATACCATTATGCAAGATGTTACACAAAAACAAGCGCTAACTAAGTTAAAGCCAAATCAGGAGTTACAATTTTTAATTAAAAATCAACTTTTAGAAAAAATGATTCTTCCCTATACTGATACCCAGTATTTAGTTATTTATCGCGATAACAAACACTATAAAAGTGAAATTAAATTACGTAAGATGAATAGCTATAATCATTTCTTGACAGCAACTATTAAAGGCTCTTTATACACTACTGCAAAAAGACAAAATATTCCCTATAAATTAATTCAACAAATGACAGAAATTTTCACTTGGGATATTGATTTCGCTAAAGACGTCAAAACAGGTGATCAATTTACAATTATGTATAAAGCATTCTATGTCGAAAATAAGCTAGTAGGTACAGGGGATATTATTGCTGTTTCTTATAGAAATGGTAATAAAACTTTTCAAGCAATTCGCCATACTACACGCTCAGGACAAACAGACTATTATACGCCACAAGGGACAAGCTTAAAAAAAGCGTTTACCCGTTATCCTTTGAAATTTAGCCATATTAGTTCCACTTTTAGCTTAGCTCGTTATCATCCTGTTTTACATTATACTCGTGCTCATAAGGGGATTGATTTAGCAGCTCGAATTGGCACGCCCATTCAAGCGACCGGTGATGGTCGAATAGAGATTATCGGCCGTCAAAATGGTTATGGCAATATGATTAAAATTAATCATAATAAACAATTTAGCACCATCTATGGGCACATGCTAAAATTTCAAAAGGGATTAAGTAAAGGCGATTTCGTTAAACGTGGGCAAATTATCGGTTATGTCGGTCAGACAGGGTTAGCTTCAGGCCCTCATTGTCATTATGAATTCCATATTAATAATCGACCTAAGAATCCAGCGACAGTAGATTTACCTCGCGGTAACCCCATTGCTGGAAAAGAATTAGCAACGTTTCGCTCGAAAGCAACCACACTGCTTGCGCAGTTAAAACTTTTTGAAGAAGCTCGACTTGCCAGCGTTACGAAAGAAGGATTAGCTAAAACTAATTCTAGTAAAGCTTAATCTTTATAATTATTTTAAGTACAGTTAAATAAATAGAAGTCGGCAAACCATAACACTTGCTATAACCCCGGCTAAATCAGCAAGAAGACCTGCAGCGATAGCGTGTCGTGTTCGTTTAATACCAATAGCGCCAAAATAAACGGCAATAACATAAAAAGTTGTTTCTGTGCTTCCCATCATAGTTGCTGCAGTTTTAGCAATAAATGAATCGCCACCATGTTGATGAATTAACTCAGCCATAATACCGGTGGCTGCACTACCAGAAAAGGGCCTTATTATTGCTAAAGGCAATAATTCCGTAGGCATTCCTAATTTTCCTAATAAAGGCGACAGTAAAGTATTTAATAGTGTAAAAAAACCAGATGCTCTTAACATACCAATGGCAACAATCATAGCAATTAAATAAGGCATAATATTTACACTGGTTTCAAAACCTTGCTTAGCTCCTTTTACAAAAGCGTCGAAAACGTTAATCTTTTTAATAGCAGCGTATAACGGTATACCTGCAACAAAACTTAAAAACAGGCCATTAGATAACTGATTAATAAGATTAATCATGCGCTTTTAACTCCTTTATTTGATAAACAGGAAGGCGTGCTAACCATTTCACAGCCACAATGGCAACAAGTGTGGAACAAATTGTTGCAAGTAGAGAACTAATGATAACGCTACTAGGATGCAAGCTACCATTAGCAGCGAGAAAGGCAATAGCCGTAGCAGGAATTAATTGTACGCTAGATGTATTAATTGCCAGAAAGGTACACATGGCATTGGATGCTTCATCTACATGAGTGTTTAAGCGTTGTAATTCTTTCATCGCTCTTAAACCAAAGGGAGTTGCTGCATTAGCAAGCCCTAACATATTAGCAGCAATATTTAATATCATAGCTCCCATTGCAGGATGTTCAGCAGGCACATCTGGAAATAAAGGACGCATAATAGGCTTAAGTAGGCGGGCAAATTTATTCACCAAGCCAGATTCGGCTGCTATTTCCATAATGCCTAACCAAAATGCCATAATGCCAGCTAAACCTAGTGCAATTTCAAAACCGAGCTTGGCTGAATCAGTGACCGCCTGCACAACCTGATCAAGGCGCCCTTGAATCATACCTACAATGACTGAAAGCAAAATCATACTTAACCATATTACATTCAGCATTCTTGCCCTCCAGATTTATCCTAGGTAAACTTGTTTACTTTAACTCTTCTTTGTAAAGATATGCCACTTACCTATCAATCAAAGTTTAAATACGTTGCTTTCTTGATTATTTTACTCATTTCTCTGCCGTTAGCTGCAAATGATATGGCAGAACAAGAAGCTAATGTAGCTATTAAGCAACTATACCATACCCTAAACAACAACATAAAATTGGATATGCCTTCCCGTATTGAGAAAATTAGTGCTTCTTTTCTAGGTAAGCCTTATATATTAGGCTCACTTGGAGAAGGAGCAACAGCCTTATTTGATCAATTTCCTCAATATCGTATTGACGGTTTTGATTGTGAAACTTATGTAACCACAGTAATTGCTTTAGCGCTTGCTAATCAATTGGATGATTTTACTCAATGTTTAAAGAAAATTCGTTACCATCAAGGTCAAGTTGATTACTTAACTCGGAATCATTTTACAGGTCTTGATTGGAATACTAACAATCAGCGACAAGGTTTTATTAAAGATATAACCGTTACCTTCAAAGATAAGAATAATAAACCTATAGCGCAAGTAGCAACAGCTTTAATAGATAAACCAGCCTGGTATCAATATAAGTCCCTAGAAACTATCCGTTTAAAACAACATGATGATAAGGAACAAGCAAAACGGCTCGATAAATTAAAGAAAATGGGTGGCCAACTTTCACGTAGTAAAGAACAGGTGCCCTATTTACCCCTTACAGCTTTTTTTAATGATGAAGGTAAGCCTAATTACGCCTTATTTAATCAGATTCCTAACGGAGCAATTATTGAAATTGTTCGGCCTAATTGGGATTTAAGCAAAAAAATCGGTACTCGGCTTAATATTTCTCACCTAGGATTTGCATTCCGAAAAGATGGCCAACTTATCTTTAGGCAAGCTTCTTCTGAATATGGCAAAGTTGTTGATGTTTCCTTAATTAGCTATTTAAAAAAAGCGACAGAAAGTCCCACGATTAAAGGTATTAATGTACAAATCATTATACCTAGAGAGCCATTAAATAATGGTTGCAGTTTATCTAAATAATTAGACTACTTTTTATCCGGAAGATATCTAAATTAAGCTTCTGATTGCGAAATTAGAAGCAATGCTTAATAATGGAAAAATTCACTTGTACAAGGAGTGGGGATGTTAAGTAGGTTCTTTTCCCAACAGTTAACTGTATTGAGCCTTATAACTCTAGTATTTATTAGTGGTTGCTCCCGTTACGAACCACCCTATAATAATTTTCAACCCTATAATCGTGTTGGTCGGGATTTTGCTGTTGGCGCAACTGCCGGTACTATTTTTGGCGCTGTTGTCGGTGGGACAGCCAGCACAACGCTCGCCGGTACTGCCATTGGTGCGGCCACTGTAGTTGGACATGGCCTTTATAAAAACAGTAAGCAATATATGTTAAGAGAGCTACAACGAGCAGATGTTCAATATATTAAATATGGCGATACAACGACATTAATTGTACCTACTGACAGGTACTTTCGCTTTAATTCACCTAGACTCAATGAGCTTTGTTACCGGGGATTAATGCTTATTGCCAGCGTCATTAAAATGTCTTGCCCTGTTGGCCCCGTTTATGTCGCTGGTTTCACCGATGATGTAGGTTCTCGTTATCATAAAAAGACGCTTACTCAAGCACGAGCAGAAGCCATGTTAACATTTTTATGGGCGAATAATATCCATGCTAGGCGCCTAAACGCTGAAGGCTACGGTGATAAATATCCAGTATCGGATAATCAGTTAATTCATGGCAGCGCGCAAAATCGTCGATTAGAAATTCAGTGCGCAAATACACCTATTATTTCTGCGCCGCCGGCCTATGTTGGAATGACAAAATAAAATTTTAACAGTGACTGGCTTTTAAATAACAACACTGTTAAGGTAGAGCCATACTTAATAAACTGGATCAATAATAAGAAGGATTTTTTACTAAGTAGTAGATATATGGTTAGTTGAGAGTTAAATGAATTTAAAGTTTATTGGTGGCGTCCTGCTTATTGTTGGTACATCTATTGGTGGCGGAATGCTAGCATTACCTGTTGCAACAGCAGCAGCAGGTTTTTGGTCCTCATCAATTTTTTTACTGTTATGCTGGGCTATAATGACTCTCGGTGCTTTATTTATTTTGGAAGCTAATTTATATTTACCCCCTGGTAAACATATGGTTTCTATGGCAGCTGCAACACTTGGTAATTCAGGTTTGTTAGTTGCTTGGTTAAGCTATCTTTTTTTGCTCTATACTCTCTTATCTGCCTACATTTCAGGTGGCGCAGATGTTATGGGTAGCCTGTTTTCTCAGGTTGGCATTTCTCTAAAGGAATGGCAAAGCAGCCTTTTATTCACTCTTTTATTTGGTTCAGTTGTTTATAGCGGCATACAAAAAGTCGATTTATTAAATCGAGCTCTTATGTTTGGCAAACTAGCTGTTTATTTGATTTTAGTTATTCTAATTGCACCACATGTTCATATGTCAAATTTAGCAGATGGCAATTACCGCTATATTAGTGCGAGTATTATGATTTTAATTACCTCATTTGGATTTGCCATTATAGTACCTAACTTACGAGATTATTTTAATGATGATCTTATTACTTTGCGAAAAGTCATTTTAATTGGCTCATTAATACCCTTAATTTGTTATTTAGCTTGGAATGCGGTTATTATTGGCTCCTTACCTTCGCAAGGTGATAAAGGACTAGCTGCTTTAATGCAAAGTGAGCATACTACCAGTGATTTAGCAGGCGTATTATCTACTACAGTAAAAAGTACAACAATCAATACTTTTTTTAATTTCTTCACCTCTATTTGTATGTTAACTGCTTTCCTAGGTGTTGCGCTTTGTTTAATTAGCTTTCTAGCCGATGGTCTTAAAGTAGAGCAAAAAGGCCGCAGCGGGTTATTACTATTTATTTTAACCTTTCTACCTCCGCTGCTAATTGTAATCTATTATCCAGGAGCCTATATTCATGCCCTCAATTATGCTGGAATAATTTGTGTTATTTTATTACTTCTTCTTCCAGCTTTAATGGTAGCGTATGGTAGAAAAAAGTTTACTGGGCGATACCAAGTGTTAGGCGGTCCTTATACTCCTTGGGCCATCGTAATTATTTCAATACTTCTTTTGCTTAATGCCATAACACAGTTGTTTTGATTATAAGTATTACTTAGGAAACAGTAATAAGTAGATTGACAATATAACAAATAAAAGATAGGATGTTGATTTAATGTTAAACAAAGAGATTAGTTTTGTGTCAAAGTCGAAGTTCATTGGAGGGACCTTATTAATAGTAGGGACTTCTATTGGTGGCGGGATGTTAGCATTACCTGTTTCAACAGCGGGTGCAGGATTTACAAATTCAATCTTTTTTTTAATATTCTGTTGGCTCATTATGACTATTGGCGCTCTACTAATTTTAGAAGTTAATTTGCGCCTTCCAGCTGGTAGTAATATGGTGTCTATGGCTAAATCTACTCTTGGTTTACCCGGACAAATTATCGCTTGGATTACTTACTTATTTTTACTTTATACACTTCTATCAGCTTATATTTCAGGCGGTAGCGATGTTTTTAATGGTCTATTACAGCGAGTAAATTATAATTTACCGGCCTGGATGACATCTTTGTTATTCACCTTCTTTTTTAGTTTAGTCGTTTATGCAGGCATTAGTGTTGTTGATTATGTTAATCGAGGGCTAATGTTCGGTAAATTAGGTATTTATTTATTGCTAATTATTATTATTAGCCCACATGTTGATCTTAGTTCATTAAGAGGCGGATCAGCGCAAGCTATCACCGGAAGCTTAATGATTTTAGTTACATCATTTGGTTTTGCATCAATTGTTCCAAGCTTAAGAGATTATTTTAAAGATGATATTACAAACTTAAGACGAGTAATCCTTATCGGTTCACTCGTTCCTCTTGTTTGTTATATTATTTGGGATGCTGTTATTATGGGTGTGGTCCAGAGGGACGGTGAAAATGGACTTTTAGCTCTTATGAATAGTGGCCATGCTACCAGTGGGCTTACTGAATCATTAAGTAGTGTTGTACATAGTTCTTGGATTACAGGTTTTTTTGGGTTTTTTACCTCTATTTGTATGATCACAGCTTTTTTAGGTGTATCAATAGGTTTATTCGATTTTTTAGCTGACGGATTGACGCTAAAGAAAACGGGCATACAAGGCAAATGGGTACTAGCCCTTACTTTTATTCCGCCCTTAGCAATTGTCTTAATAAATCCTGGTATTTACTTACACGCATTGAGTTATGCAGGCGTATGCTGCGTTGTACTTTTACTGCTGCTTCCTTCTGTAATGACCTGGCGCGCCCGTAAATTAGATGCAAACCAAAACTTACAAATAGTACCTGGTGGTAACTTTACATTAATTTTAGTTATGATTATTGCAATATTATTGCTTACGATTGCTGTTTAAACTTAAAAAGCTGCTTTAGAGCAGCTTTCTTTAGCTAAGCCCTAAATTATATTAATAAGGTTTAAATCATTTTTATGCCGTTAAGACTTGGCTTTCTAAAAAACTGGGCTCAAACATATCTTCTAAAGTGAGAAAATCGCACCAATAAGTTTGCAAAAATGATAGCGCTTTAAAACCCATTTCTACATTTTTATTTATTAATTGATCCAATAAAAGGACTAATTTCATATCTTGAGTCTTATCAAACGTTTTAAGAGGTACAGCTGAATCCGCAATCATCTTAGCAAACTGTCTATTGAAACAGTCTGCTAACATTTTTGGTGCTGGCGTATTACCATCAAAGATACGATGATCACCGCTTAGTGAAACAGGAAGCAAATCCTGCTCTTCAAATTCCTTACTGACCTTATTCCAAACTAATTTACGCTCTACTTCTAGTAGTGTCCATTTCATTGATTCATTACGACGTAGAGGCGATTTACATTGGACATACCCACAATTACCAATATTACTTACTGAAACTACTGGACTGCCTATAACTGGAAATCCATAAACATCATTGACATACTCATAGGCTGCATTCTCAACCAAAGCTTGAATTTGCTCATCACTTTTTTCTAATGCCTCTCTGCGCTTATAACAATAAACCATCATTTTTAAAGCAGCACGGATTTTCCCTGTTAACTCTTGGAAAGTCAGTAGGTGGCAATTTTCAAAAACTATAGTACCCACATGGTCGCCACAGTCAGGTAATTTAACAACTAAGCCCGTATAAGCACCTTGACTTCGATATAATCGCTTATAGCTCAGATAATGACGATGTGGATCATGCTCTAATAAAAGTAAGCTTACCGCTTGTAGCATAAGTACTGTCACCGTCTCAGCTGGATATTTTTTGTTAAAAAAATCTAGGCAATTAATATTGATATTAAAATGGCCAACCATGGTAGGATCTGTTGGATTATCCCACTGGGTCATGAGTACCTTACGAAGAGGGGACATTTCAATTTCTTGATTTTTTTTATTATAAGTTCTTATTTTCGGCAATAAAGCTTCCATAAATTGCATATGGTATTGCCAATCTTGACTAGGCTCTAACCCTAACTTAGCTAATTGCTCTCTATGCTTTTTACTTAATGATTCAATGAAGCTGATACTACCTTGCACATTTAATAGCGCTAAGAGAGAAACGATATATTTATGCTGCATAAATAGATTAGTAAATAGCTGCTCTTCTAAGAAGGCAAGCTTCTCTTTAACCTCTTCTAGATTAGGTAGCCCAATGCTCTTATATAAAACGGCTTCACATACATGGCGGTGCTCATCTTCGATAATGGTATCAAACACCTTAGGTGCAATACCTGCTCGTTTTAAACTATAAAAAATTTCTTCAATCCATCCCTCACCAACTAAATTAAGTAATACAACTGCTGTTCTAGGACATTCTTCACTTCTAATAAAGTTACAAATGACTTCAATATTAGAATTATAAGGCGGAGGAAAAGCATACGGTGCGCAAAGCATATATAAAATTTTGGTAAATACAATGCCATGGAAAATTTCATCTAAAAGCTGTAGTCGCATTCGCTTTTTATGCGTTCTCGAAATCATTTTACTTTCAAATTTTAAAGGGACTTGAATAGCAAGAACCTCTAACTGCGCTAAGAGAGAAAAGGCATAAATATATAAAAGTTTATCTTGCTTGACTTCAAAAGGTAAACCGTCTTGGAATAATTTATCAACTCGCGACTTAATTAATTGCTTTTCTTTGGCTGTAATTTGCTCCCAGCCTTCTAAAATCCACTGCTCAGACCCCCAAGAAGGCCTAAGCAATTCAGTAAGCTCATCCACACTTGTCACCTAAAAAACTTGATAAAGCAATCATACATATAGCGTACTTAAAGCGTCAACCATTGTTTATTTTACTTAACATTATCTTTGCAATCTTCTTATTAAGAAGGTTTATTTTGCCGATATTAAATGCTATTTTCCTGAAAAAATAATAAAAATCTAAGTAGTGGTAACTAGTTTATTGTTAGTTTATAAATTCTCACCACTAGTACCAAACTTATACTTAGTTTTTCTTGAGATAAATTAGTTAATATGACAAAAGTTAAGCCTTTTCTTAAATGGGCTGGTAGTAAGTTTCGCTGCCTTGATACTATCCTTTCTGTACTTCCTGAAGCTAAGCGTCTAATAGAGCCTTTTGCTGGCTCTGGCGCTATTTTTATTAATTCTAATTATTCTAATTATCTACTAGCAGAACAAAACCAAGATCTTATTCTTGTTTTTCAAACATTACAGCAAGAAGGATTAGGCTTTATAAACTACTGTGAGCAATTTTTTATCCAAGGAAATAATTCAGCTGACCGCTATTATCAATTAAGAGAACAGTTTAATCACTGTAAGCGCTCACGATTAAGAGCCGCTTTATTTCTCTATTTAAATCGACATGGTTATAATGGCTTGTGTCGCTACAATAAAAAAGGAATATATAATGTTCCTTTTGGGCGCTATACTAAACCTTATTTCCCACGCGCAGAAATGTTATTTTTTTACCAAAAAAGCCAAGCGGTAAAATTTTTACAGGGCGATTTTAGAGCAACTTTTAAGCTTGCAGAACCAGGCGATATTATTTATTGTGACCCGCCTTATGTACCGTTATCGTCTAGTGCAAACTTCTCCTCTTATACCCAATTTAAATTTAGTGAGCAGGATCATATAGAGCTTGCACAATTAGCAAAATACAGTGCCACACAAGGAATTACCGTTATTGTTTCTAACCATGATACAGCATTTACCCGATATCATTACCAAGACAGTAATATCATTTCTTTTCCTGTTAAACGCTTTATCAGTTGCCAATCATTAAACCGTAAACCTGCTCAGGAGCTTATGGCTATTTTTAAAGGTTATTCATAAAGCTAATAAACTGGCTTTCGAAGTATTCACTTAAACTGTATTTGAACGAAAATCTTTCATAAAAAATGCTAATATCGTCACTAATAATAATGAAATGGGTAGAACTGATAGAGCTAATTGATAATCAACAACGGTATAAATATGCTCGCCAGCAATAACGTTACTGTCCCCAAACATATCAAGCAATTTACCAACTAAAGGCTGAAAGATAACACCACCTAAGGTTACAATCATATTAACTGCTGCAAAAACAGTTCCTGATAGCTGAGCACCACTGTTTTCTTTGGCCATGATAAAAACAATAATTTCAGTGGAGCTAAAGACACCATATAAAAACAGTAATACATTAAGAGCAAAGTAAGATAGGCCTGGATAATACAACACTAAACTTATACAAATTAAACCCATAATAGCGCCGACTACCAATGGCAGTACACGCCGCCCACTTTGATCTGATAAATAACCTACTAAAGGAGCCCCTACAGCCCATCCTAAGAACATGGCTGAAACAGTTTTTGCAGCCTCAACCTTTGTTAAGTGATGAGCTTGCTCTAAGTAACTTTTACCCCATAGCTCACCGAAAACAGATAAGGAAGTATAAAGACATGCGCCCACAAACCCAATTAACCATACCTGTGGCGAAGATAGCACATGCCACACTTTCTTAAAAAATTCTGGCAAAGGATAACCATGCTTTCTATGACCAGTTGGGCCATCTCGTACTACAAGAGAAATAACTATTGTTAAAACAGCACCAATGATTATCATTAAACGAAGGACATGTAGCCAGCCAAAATCAACTGCAATATCCGTAATTTTCACTTCCCCATAAACTAGTCCTAACATTCCTAACGTTGTTATCAATCCGGCCATTAAGGAAAAATATTTTTTTGGTAACCAGCTCAATGCTAAAGATAAAACGCCAACAAATGCAAAAGAAGACCCAAAACCAACTAAAAATCGACCGCATCCAGCGACTAACATTGATGATATATCAGTAAACATCCATGAACCGAGAGTGCAACATAAACAAGCAAATGTTAATAACTTATGTGGCCCGTACCGATCCATTAGCATGCCTACAGGTAATTGCATTGGCGAATAGGCAAAATAGTAAAAAGCCGACAATTGTCCAAAAGTGGTTGCTGAGATATGACCAAAAGCAGCGCTCAATTCACTTTGAAGCGCGCCAGGTATAATCCTTAGAACAAATTCATAACAGTAAAAGAATGCGCCTACTGCACAAACAAGACTACCAAAAATAGCTTGGCTTTTACTGACAGTTTTAATCATTTGTAATTGCATAAGTCTCTTTCAAAAAAAAGGTTAAAATAGCAGCGATAATAATACCTAATGGAATTATCGATAATGCAAATTGATAATCATCGGCGGTGTAGATATTCTGAAGTTTATCAAAACCTAATTTATCCGTAGATACTACTATATTTGCATGAGAAGCCAGACTAAAATCTAACAATCGGCCTACTAAAGGCTGTAAAAACATGGCACCAAACATAACTATCATGTTTGTCAAAGCCATAGCCGTCCCAGCTGCTTTATTTGGACTAAGTTCCCTGCCAACGGCAAAAACAATACATTGTGCACTATATAGAAGGCCTAAAATAAACATTAGGATTTCAACACTTAATTCATTTAGATTAGGCATATAAAGTACAACCATCATAATGATAGCCGCACCTGAGGCGCCAATTAATAAAGGTAGTTTACGTCTTTTTATTTTATCTGAAATAAAGCCCATCAAAGGCGCACCAATAGTAAAGCCAAGGAAAAGAAGTGAGTTGGCAAAATCAGCGCTGGCAGATGTTAGATGATGGGCATGTTTTAAATAAGGAATGCCCCATAGCTCAGCAAAAACTGTCGTCGGTAAATAAACCAAGCAACCAATAGCGCCGTTTATCCACATTTGCTTATTTTTAATAATGATTCCAAGATCAGTCATACTTTTACGAAAGCTGGAAATAGTTCCACTAGAGCCTGCTGTTTTACTTTTATCGCGAATACCAAACCATAATACAAGTGCTAGAAATAAGCCAAAATAAGCCGTTAGCTCGACTGTAGAACGCCAACCAATTTTAGTTACAAATTCACCTAATAAGTTATCCCCCAACATAGCACCAATTGTGCCTAATGCTGCAGCAAGACCTGACACTAAGGCTAGCTTATCTTCTGGTAACCAAATAGTGGCTAATTTTAAAACCCCTACAAAGGCAAAAGCAGACCCAAAACCAACTAAAAAACGACCTAATGCTGCTACCCAGAGAATAGGCGTACTTGCAAATAGAAAAGTCCCAACAGCGCAAACAAGGCAAGCAAAAGTAATTAAACGCCTGGGACCAAAACGATCTAATAATACGCCAACAGGCACTTGCATGGGAACATAAGCGTAATAATAAAATGCTGATAAAAAACCAAAACCTGTTGCAGATAAGTGAAAATGGGCACGCAATGCAGGCTCCATCACACTGGGCGATATTCTTAATAAATATTCATAACTGTAATAAATAGCGCCAAGCCCGCAAATTAACCAAGCACTGAGAAAATACCTTTTACTATTACTATTATTACTATGCAAAATAAGCTCCTTAACGTGAGGTTAAGTACCATATCCCTTGGTTTAAAATCAAATTATATTAATACTGTTAGCCTTCCAGCTAATTACGGTTGTATAGAGCGGCTTACACCACTTGCTATTGCTGCTTTTGCTACAGCTTGAGTTACTCGTTCTCTTAAGCGAGGATCAATGGGCTTTGGAATAATATAGTTAGGCCCAAATTCCCATTCTGAAACACCAGGATAATTATCTTTAACAATTTGCGGCACAGGTTCTAAGACCAATGACCGAATTGCATCAACTGCTGCAATTTGCATCGTCCGATTAATGCATGTAGCGCGAACATCAAGTGCGCCACGAAAGATATAGGGAAAACAAAGTACGTTGTTAACTTGATTAGGATAATCACTACGGCCAGTTGCAATAATAAGATCATTACGAATCTGGTGAGCAAATTCTGGTTTAATTTCTGGATCAGGGTTAGATAAAGCAAAGATAACAGGTTTGGCTGCCATTAAGTTTAAAAGATCGGCACTCAAAAGATCCGGTTTAGCAACGCCAATAAATACATCAGCGCCTACTAAGGCGTCTGCAAGCGTACGCTTATCTGTTGTGCGAGCAAAAGCAAATTTATAAGCATTTAAATCTTCTCGACCTGCATGGACAATGCCCTTAGTATCAAGGAGATAAATATTTTCTTTACGTGCTCCTAATGCCACTAGCAACTGCATTGAAGCGATACCAGCTGCTCCTGCACCAATACATACTATACGTGCATCTTTTAGAGATTTATTTTGTAAATCTAAGGCATTGAGTAAGCCTGCGGCAACGACAATAGCTGTACCATGTTGATCATCATGAAAAACAGGAATATCTAATTGCTCCATGAGCGCTCTTTCAACTTCAAAACATTCTGGCGCCTTAATATCTTCCAAATTTATACCGCCAAAGGTTGGTGAGATACGCTTAATTGTTGTAATAAACTCCTGTGGATTTGCAGCCTCAATTTCAATATCAAACGCGTCAATGTCAGCAAATCGTTTAAATAATACTGCTTTTCCTTCCATCACAGGCTTACTTGCTAAAGCGCCTACATCCCCTAGTCCAAGAACGGCTGTACCATTTGTAATAACCGCAACTAAGTTGCCTTTAGAGGTATAGCGAAATGCATTATCTGGATTTTCTACTATTGCTAATACAGGTTCAGCAACACCTGGCGTATACGCTAACGATAAATCGTCTTGCGAATTAGTCGGTTTCGTAATATGCATACCAAGTTTTCCTGGTGTTGGAAATTCATGATAATGCAGTGCACGTTGAGCTAATAAATTTTTATCCAATGTGCTTACTCTCTTTTCATTGAACTCAGCGAAAAATCATATAGAAAAATAATAAATATGAACAGTCATTTTCAGGAAAAAGGCACATTTTATTGTGCCTTTAAAAGTGTATGTAAATATAACATACAAGAAACAGCTAATTTTTTACATTAGTGATTCAATTTTTGATCATAAAAGCTATTTCAATTAACACTATTTGAGTAAACTATGTCTACTTACGTAGATAAATTACTATGCTAAGTACGTTCGGCTTCACGTTTTTTGTACCGATCACGGAATTTTTGTACGCGACCACCTGTATCAACAAGCTTTTGCTTGCCAGTATAAAAAGGATGACATTCTGCGCACACTTCAACACTTAAATCGTGACATAAGGTTGAGCGTGTTTCAAAAGAATGGCCACAACTACAAGTAACTTTAATAGTTTCATATTTAGGATGAATTGAAGCTTTCATAGACGTATCTCTCTTACAAATCGAATATCGCCACCTGAACCTATGTCGGGCACCATACTCTTAATAAATGACGGCAGAGATTAGCAGAAATGGCATTATAAATCAATTTTTCAAAATTGTTTGCTAAATTAAGCACTAGTTTCTCTAATTGACTATCAGCTCCTCATTATTATAGTTCAATTTTTGCTCAATACTCTCGGGCAGCAGGACAAAAATTGAAGTACTGCTAAATAGGCTGATTTCCCTGCCAGCCAACGTTTCGCAAATAAGTCGTGGTGAGCTATTGGCGGAAGGTTAAATGGCTATTTAATTTAGATCTAGTTCGACTAACACAGGTGCATGATCAGATGGCCTTTCTACTTTTCTCGGAAGTTTATCGATATAAGCAGAAACACAATGTTTTGCTAATTCTGTGCTTAATAATATATGGTCTATGCGTAAGCCACGATTACGTCTAAATCCTGCGGCACGATAATCCCACCAACTAAATAACTTTTCTTCTTGCGGAAAAAGTCTAAAGCTATCATGTAAGCCTAATTCTAATAAAGCGACAAATTGTTGACGCTCTTGGGGACTAACTAAAACACTTCCCTCCCATTCAATGGGATCATGGACATCTTTATCCTCTGGCGCAATATTAAAATCGCCAACTACAGCAAGCTTAGGATAGTTTATTAATTCCTGACGAATATAGGCGTTCACCTTGCTTAGCCAGTTCAACTTATAGTGATACTTATCGCAGCCTACGGCTGCGCCATTAGGTACATAAAGATTAATTAATCGTAACTCTCCAATCGTGGTGATTAAGATGCGCCGTTGCGGATCATTAAAGTCGGGTATATCTTTTATAATATCCTTAATGGGCTGCCGACTTATAATAGCAACGCCATTATAAGTTTTCTGTCCAGAATAAACCGTGTAATATCCCCGCTCCATAAAAACCACATGAGGAAAATTTTCATCGGGAAGCTTAGTTTCCTGCAGGGCTAAAATATCAATTTGATTCTCTTCAAACCAAAGTAATACTTGTTCAAGTCGAATTTTAAGTGAATTTACATTCCAAGTGGCTAGTTTAAGCACACCAATCTCCTTGATAATCAATAATTAATGGTGCATGATCTGACCAGCGGTCTTCACGATGAATAGCGACTCGATATACACTATCGATTAAACCTGGGGTAATAACTTGATAGTCAATCCGCCACCCAACATTTTTCTCCCAAGCCCTACCTCTATGAGACCACCAAGTGTATTGCTCCTGCTCTTGATTAATTAACCGAAAAGCATCAGCAAATCCTAATACACCAAATAGCTCATCCATCCAGGCCCTCTCTTCTGGTAAAAAGCCAGAATTTTTTTGATTACTTCGCCAATTTTTAAGATCGATTTCTTTATGAGCAATATTATAGTCACCACAAATAATTAATTCTTTTCCTTGCTGCTTTAATGTAATTAAATGCTCTCGAAAATGCTTGAGAAAATTAAACTTAACTTCCTGACGCAGAGCGCCACTTGTTCCAGATGGCAAATACAGTGAAACAACACTTAATTTAGGGTAATCAAATTGGATGTATCGTCCTTCTTGATCACAAAAATCAAATCCCAATCCTTTTATAACAGCATGAGGTTTATTACGAGCATAAATAGCAACGCCACTATATCCTCTCTTTTGGGCATCATAATAGTCGCAATGATAACCACAGGGATAATAAGTTACATCAGATAATTGGTGAATTTGAGCTTTTGTTTCCTGAATACAAATGAAATCAGCCTCTTGCTGAGTTAACCACTCATAAAACCCCTTCCGGGCTGCTGATCGGATGCCATTGGCATTAAAAGTAATTACTCTCACAGTGACGCTCTTAGATGTTTAATTAATACAATTAAGCTTAACCGAAGAAGTTCTCATGCCTTGTTTGTAGAAACGCTTAACAATCTGTTAAGAAGTAATAATAAATTAGCATAGATTCCCATAGGCTTTATAAGCAGGCAAACTATAACAACATCTATTTAAGGAGTAAATGTAAGATATTTCTTGAGTTAGAAATATACTAATTAAGGCTCATTTAACATAGAAGAATCTTCATCTTTGCTATTGGGTTTAATATAATTGGCGGGTTTTAAATTAGAAAAATCAATAGTATCTGATACCTTATCAAAAATAAGCGTAATAAATTTTAATTTTTCAATTTTTAAAGGTTGGCCATTAAGCACTGAAATTTGATAACTTAAGGTCTCTTTAACCAGACTAGGATTAGCAATAATTGCACGAACGCTTTGTTGTCCATTTGCCGTCACCATCATAAGAACGGCCTGCGGTGGGTTATCAGAAAAATTGTTTCTTAAAGTTTGATTACGCCAAAGGGAGATGAAGTTCTCTAAGGCAATCAAACCAGTACTTTTTCGACTAGGCGTAAAATAAATAATGTAGTTAGCTGGCTTTTTTAAATTTAACATATAGTGGTTTTTATGCAGGGGCGCTATATCAGCATCTGATGATGTAAGAAAAAGCAATGAATTATTGGATAGAGCAGAAACACAGCTGCTTAACCCAAACAGTAAAAGCGCCATGATTGTCTTCATTATCGTCCTGTATTATTTTCTAGCCTATTTATTAGCTTAAGTTCCTAATGCAATGCTTAGTTCTACTAATTAGCCTTCCCTTCAACAAGCTTACTCTCTTCCTTAATTTTCTGAATCTTCATTAAATTAATATAGTTATTAAGTTCCTTTTTCTTCACAACCCAGATATTGGCTATCTTTTCAAGAGCTGTATAAATATTAATAATACGCATCATCTGCTCTTTCATCTTTTCTAAGACATTTAACTTTGTAGTTAAATCAATAATAGCTTGCTCTTCTTTTACTATTTCTTTCTTTGTTTTTTCAGCTTCTTCATCACGTAAGAAAAGTTTGTAATTACTATAAGCATAGGACAAGGCGTAATAAATTGTTAAAGAGACCGCAATACTAAATTCAATTAGCCGAGCACTTGGATTTCTTAGCGCTTGAGCGAGTGAATGTAGACCTAGTTCTCTAGCTAAGTTAGGTCCACCGGCAAGAAATACGAACATAGAGGCAAAGCCCCCCATTAAGGTTGGGATAACACCTGCAATTAGCGCTAATAAGTTTTTTCTTACCCACGATTTTTGTTTAATAAAAGGATCCCGCTTGTTAACAGGATTTGATAAAACTTGTATAAAGGAGCTGTTATCATCAGGTAGAGATAAACTCCAACCTTTCTTTTCCATTAAATCAACAACAGAAATATCGCCATCAGCATTAGTAATCCAATGAGTAGTTAATAACCCATTTAAGTTATTTATAATTTCATTAAGTCTATCGCCATAAAACTCATAAATGCTTTCTGATTTTACTTCCTCGCATTTCTTGTGAATTACAAAACATAAATCATTAATCCAATCAATAAAATCGCTATTTTCATTAAAATCACAATAATCGAGCGATGGATTACGACCTACGCTAGGTGTATTTTTGTAAAGATAGTTAAGCGAATGATTAAGGTATTTAGTTATTGACTCAATCTGTTCTTGCTTTCTATTTAAAATCAAGCGAGTAACATGTAATTGGACGTTAAGGATTTTCTGGGTATTAACTGCTGATTGCGCATTTTGTGCTGTTAGTTTAAAACTAAAGTATCCTACTAAGCTGCCTGTTAAAAGCGCAATAGATGTAATACCTGCAAGGATAATAAAAGAATTAAGATGAAGATCCATAAAACCTGAGAAACCCATCCAGGCGCCAAAGGTACTGGTAATAATACAATTAAGGACTAAGGCGACATTACCTGATTTTTCTCTACCATCAGATTGAATATTATTGCGTTGAGTAAAATTAAGAGAGCCTAATTGCAATAAGCTTTTAAATTGTCTTTTATTTAGGTTTTTCTTTAAATGAGCTTCGCCTAAACGTAAATGACCCAAGAGAATTTCAAGCTCAACAATATTTAAATCTTCTAAATTAACAACAGCCATTTTATACAACTAGCTTAATTGATTAAGTAATCAAAATAAAACAACAGTTTAACATAAAAAGAAACCTAATTTACAATGAATAATAAATTGTTAACTTATTAAGCTTAAATAAAATCTTAGCTTTTAAAATTATAGACATTATCAATCTAAGTAATTAATTGTAGCAACCTTCTATCCCTCTATCTACATACCGCGACTTGTTCGCGGTATGTAGGTGTAAAGATATGTTCTATTGACAGCAGTATCGTCTTGGATGCCGTGATCAAGCCGTAAGTTGCAATCGAATGTTAACAACTAAAAGCTACTTAGGTTCTTGTCTTGCAAGTAATTTCAGGGCAATAGAACCGAGCCGCTTACCTAACTGTTTAGCTAATACCATCTCATCCTCACTAATTGGGTAACTATTATCGATTCCTGCAACATGAGACATACCATATGGGCTACCGCCTGTTTTAGTTGTATTTAACACAGGCTCAGTATAAGGAATACCAACAAGGATCATGCCATGATGAAATAGCGGAAGCATCATACTTGTTAGGGTCGTTTCTTGGCCGCCATGAATAGTAGAGGTTGATGTAAAAACACAAGCTGGTTTATTAGCTAGCTCACCTGTGAGCCATAAAGCCGTCGTGCTATCTAGGAAATACTTAAGTGGCGCTGCCATATTGCCAAATCTCGTTGGACTGCCTAATGCAAGCCCACTACAATGCTGTAAGTCTTCTAAGGTAGCATAGGGCGCGCCCTGCTCAGGTATTGCTTTTTCTGTTGCCTCACAAACCGTGGATACAGGTGGTACTGTTCTTATCCGGGCTTCAATTCCTGCGACACTTTCTACTCCTCGAGCTATGTATTGCGCTAATTGTGCTGTTGCGCCATTTCTTGAATAGAATAAAACAAGAATATAGGGCTTCATTATACTTTATTTCCTTCCTCTTTAATGCTAAAAGCCTGATAAATTATAACGATATTATAATACTCTGTTAACTTTGTTATATGACTATTAAAGTAATAAATATCCATAATATTGCTTTAAGCACAATAATAGCAATTAATTTTTAGAGTAGCCCGTGTCGCAATTTTTTTACTAATATGAATCATAAATTAAGTTAAATCTTAGCCTAAATCGTTTTCATTTATTTCTATATGCTTAGTTAGAATCCTTACATTAATGGCCTAAAGTTAATTTTAAACTTACCAAGCCACCTATTGTCGTGTTGATATTTTTCCATATAAGTCCATAAATAATGTCTCTAGTTATCACTCCTCTTTGGTAATAGGTAACTTGAAGGAAATTTGGTCTATAAGAATAATTTCTAGTTTAATCTTTGCTTAACATAAAAGTGTTATACTTGTAATTATTTAAATCTAGTTGTTCATTATGAAATCAAAAGCAACATTATTTTTTACACCTGCAGACTCTGTCAACTGTAATCATATGCAAGGCTCGCCTTTAGATGAGATCAAAAAATACATTGACGCTCAAATTGAGTATAATGAAATCTTATTAAAGCAATTACAAGAAAGTGAAAATAAGCATGAAGCCTTTGAAATTATTGTGTCAAATTGTATAAGTTTATCTGAAATGCCCCAATCTTATACTTTACCTAATGATGATATACTAGAAGACATGAAACAAGGCTTTATAGGAGACATACAGAGAGATATAAAAGTTTACGAAAAACTTAAGGCGCAGTTAAATATAACTGATATCCAAAATGTAGATCATTTGTATTTAATCATTAATTTTGCCTACCAAGAGAATAAATTATTTGCTTTTAACACAAAGCCAGAGGGACTCAAACAAATATTTTCTTATGTTTATGGTAAAGATGCCGCAAAAAAGATTAATAGGGCCATAATAGATGCAAGGAGCTCCAAGTCTCCCCTGCTGACTGAAGCAAATACTTTAAAAGAAATGCTAGACATTTTAGTGCCTTATGTTAGCCAACATAGCCAACGGTTCAAAGATGATGCACAAATCACCTTAACAAAGAATTACTCCGTTTCAATCGCCCTAGGTGAAAGCGAGCATAGACCAAGTATTTATAAAAGATTGTGTAGCTTCTTAGATAAAAACCCTGATAATGTTGAAGCTCAAGCTTTAAAAAGAGAATATTTAGAGATCATAAAGGTCCTAAATAAAACAAAAACCGTATCTACAGATATGTGTGATATCTATAGAGAGTTATTTGAAAACTTGCAAGCTAAATATCAGATAGAAGATAAGATAACAATCTTTTTACGTGCAATCATTCAAAAGAAACTTTTAGAACAATCGTCTGATACTACAAAATATACAGAAAGTCAGTTGATACCGTCGCCAATAACGAATACAACAGTAAGGAGACCAGACTCTACTCCACATGTAAGTGAATTACATGAGAAAGAACAATCATCCACCTCTTTAAGTCCCATACTAACTCAGGATGAGCTGCCTAAAACAACAGCAGAGCAAATAGAACCGTCTCTATCGCCGGAAAATCCGAAAGTAGATATTAAAAATAAACATCACTTAACAAAGACTAATGAACTTGATGACTTTAGTACAACTTCATCACAGCTAGGCAAAGAGGAGGAAGGAAATGGGCAAGAAACAAGAGAAGACCAACTAGGAAATGAAAAAGAAGAAAAAGGATTAGAGAGTAATGAAAAAATAGACGGCGAGCAAAGTAAGTCTTCTTATAATGACTACCAACTCTTTCCTAAAAGTAAGAAAAAGAAAGCCAGAGCGCCTGCTAGTTCTTCAGTAGAGTCTAAGGTAGAAAATAAGCATAATACCTTAAATCTTAATAAAGAGCATCAAGACACTTTTAGAAAAATATGGTCATCGAAAGTAAAACACAACGCTAAAGGTGACCATGAGACAATTGATTTAAGGGCGCTGATTAGTCTTTTGCATAAACTCGGAGGAACATTAGAGACTACCGGGAGAAACCGAACCGTTTTGAAAATAAAAAATATTTATGCCCATCTATTAGTGCCTGCGGAGAAAGTAGAGGGCTGTAATACAGCGTCTGTGAAAATGCATGGTGGGGGGCATCGCAGTAAGCGCAGCCAAAATAGTGATAGCGCAGCACCTGGCTATCTTGTCGAGCAGACTCGAAAGGCTTTGGAGCGAGCAGGTTATACACCAGTTAATTTAGGTCTTATTGATGCTCAAACTACTAGTGAGACTTTGGTATATCAATATAATAGTTAACTTAATTTTAATTCTACTATTTAGGCAACATCCCTAAAGTTATTTTCAGGCTGCGGGATAAACTGGCCAAAGGAATGCTTCCCCTCGTCAAAATAAAGCTAGCTATTCTCCTCGATCAAGCAGTCAGTTTGTCTTATTAATTTCTCCCATTGCCCCCTCTGAAAGACTTTATAGACATTGGCTAGTCATCCCGAAAAATGTTTAGATAAAAATTAATTATTAATCTAATTCATATCTTTAAATTATCCCATCTAAATTAATGACATTTAAAAGGGCTTTCTGTACAATTAGAGCTCTAATTCTTACTTGGCTATATTGGAGTAGTGATATGGCACATCCATTAATTAATATTTCGCGGAAGCAAGCCCTATCTTTTGCTAGTTTTCTCGTGCTTTATCAATTTTTAACCTATATTGCCAATGATATGATCATGCCTGGTATGATTCAGGTTATTACTTCTTTCCATGGGCCTGAATCTGCAATTGCTACTTCATTAACGGCTTATATTTTAGGTGGCGCTAGTTTGCAACTTTTTCTTGGACCAATCTCCGATCGAATTGGTCGCAGGCCAGTTATGCTAACAGGAGCAATATTATTTTTTGTATTTACCGCTTTTATTGCCTGCTCTGATTCAATTGGCCAATTTTTATTAGCTCGTTATTTCGAGGGAATGGGCCTTTGTTTCATTGGTGTCATAGGTTATGCAACCTTACAGGAGATTTTTGATGAAATGGACGCTGTTCGACTAGTAGCAACGCTAGCAAATGTCGCATCATTAGCGCCCTTATTAGGCCCTCTGGCAGGTGCAACCTTTATTCTTTATTTTCATTGGCGTGGTATTTTCATTCTCATTGGCTCTTTTGCCTTGCTAGCATTATGGGGTTTATGGCGTTTTATGCCGGAGCCTGTTGGTGCGCAAAAGAAAGATGGGCAAATCATTCCGCGTATCTCCTTAGCGCCACGAATTGTTTTTAGAAACTATATACAACTGTTAACAAATCCGGGTTTTATGATAGGTGCTTTGGTTGCTGGTATGGTTGGTGTTCCCTGTGTTGCTTGGATTGCCATTTCACCTATTATTATTGTTGCTGACGCAAAATTAAGCGTTATTGCTTATGCTCTTTGGCAGTTACCTATTTTTGGTGCAGGATTATTAGGCAATTGGTATTTACATAAATTAACACGCAAGAAGGCACTCAAACCGATTATTTTCTTTGGCTCAATGTTATCTACAGCAGGCTTACTCGCTACATTTTTATTACCTAGCCTCATTAATTCGAACTTTGAATGGCTTTTACCTGGTTTAACTTTATATGGCTTTGGTTTAGGGGTGACAGCAGCACCACTAAACAGATATGTCTTATTTTCAACGCCCATAAGTAAAGGAACAGCTTATGCCATGATTAGTTTAATCAGCATGATAGCACAAGCTGTTGGTGTGGAAATTGCAAATCATATCTATGCTCAACATAATAACAATTATTTTGGCTTATACTGTGCAATAGCTGGTTTAATCTATTTATTAGGTTTAGTAGGCGTTTTCGCTTTGTCTTTAAAGTCAAAAGAAGAGCTTTCTATCTCTGCACCAGCCGTTTAAGTGAGCTAAGGAGTATGGCCTTAGCTTCTGCAACTTCAAGGGAAATAGAAATCTAGAATACTCATATATACATCAAATAAGGGCTAAGTACTTCCAGCATATAATAAGTAACTAAGTCAATAGATATTATATGCTTCATATTGTTAAAATGATGAAAACATTTAATCAAATCAATAAAATTTAACCCAATTTGCTCTAAAATAAAACTTTATTGTTATTTATTAAATTTTGTTTTATGAAACATAGACAGCTTATTGGAATTTGCCAAGCGCTCGGATATACACAACAAACCTCAGAAGGGATATGTCATGGTTTCTCTGCTATGTGGGCCCAAGCTGTATGTAGTAATGATTTAGCTACTTTTAATAAGAGACTAAACTATCTAGAGCGCTTTAAGGATAAACCTGAGCACTTAAAAGACCTTATTGAACAAGCTCAGAGAAATGTTGCCAAAGGTAAATTTAATGATAATGATGAATTTTTAATTGAAATTCAGGCTTTCTTTCAAAATGTGGCCCTACATTTGGCTCCATCCACAGGTATTAATATATTTAATAAGGCCTACCAGCATAATGAAGTTAAAATAGCTCCCTATACGCAATCCGCTTCTTTAGAGAAAATGGGTGGCTTATCTCGAACCTTTTTTCGCGTAGATCAATATAATGAAACCACCCTTAAAAATTATTTAGTTAATTTAAGTGAGCAATTAAAAGATAAAAATAATGCAGCTATTTTATTAAGTGCTAATCGACATACTGTCAGTGTACGCGTTCTAGGCAAAAATCAGTTCGAACTATTGGATACAAATTACTTAGACGAAAGAGGCAAGCGATACACAGCTGAAGAACTGGCGGCTAAGTTAGATTACCAAAGTTTTAACAATAATAATCGATTAATAAGCTGGCTTACTGGTACGAAAAATCCGTTAGTTATGAAGACTGCTGTTTTTACAGCTGAAGATAATCAATTTGAGCTGGATATTCCAGCAACTGAAGTAGAAGTAAAAATCCTTCATCCTTCCTCTGGTTCTCTTTTACTACATACAGCCGCTTTTAGTAATGATGTAGCTACTTTGAAGCATATAAATTTTAATTGTATTGATGTTAATTTACCAAACTCAGAGGATATGTCACCTTTAGCAATTGCTTGTGGGACAGGCTCTAAAGAGGCGGTTGAATATTTATTAACTATTCCTGATATCAATATTAATCTTGAAACTAAAACAGGTAGAACCCCACTTTCCTTCGCTATTGAATCAGGAAATGAAGCAATTGTAGCATTACTTTTAAACAGAGGTGCGAAAGTTAATAAAATTGATTCCTTAGGCTATACCCTACTACACCAAGCGCTGTTAAGCGGCAACCCGCGATTAATTGAAGAGATGTTAGATGATCCTGATATTTCGATTAATCAAAAAACAAATAGGAATTTAAGAACGCCTTTACACCTAGCCTGTTATATAGGAAACCGAGATATTGTACAAAAATTAATATCTCGACCAAATATTGACTTTAATGCACTTTGTTCAGAGGGCCTTACGCCTTTAATGGTCGCCTGTAGAATGAACCATTCTGAATTAATTCCTCTTTTAATCGATAAAACAGATTTATCTATTAAAGACATTGCGCCTGACTCACCATTAATAAAGTTAATACCAACTTGTCATCCTGAAATTCAATTAAAATTTTTACAGAAAGCCATTAGTTGTTATATTGCTCATCGACAAAAAGAAGCAGTTTACACTAATCAATGGCAGCGGGGATTTTCAAGGGAAGAGAAACTTACGGCAGCTGAAGCCTTACGTGATATTGTTGATGGTAAAAAGGTAGATATTACTAGTCACGAAAAGGTATTAAGTAATGGGCGTTTAGCTGCTTTATATAATTTATATACTAATAATCTGCAAGGACTAGAGCTTGATAAAAAACCAAAACAAACCTACGTTTCTGTAGGAGAAAGTTTAGGCGTCACTAAGCAACAAAATAAAACTTCTAAATTAAGTGATAATACATCTACAAGGAGGCACCCTGCGGTGACATCCACTTCAAGTGCAGATGACCCCAATATTTTATTATTAACAGAATGTGACTCTAAAAGCGCTCCTGATTCTGAGAAATCTCTTTCACTGATATCTTCACCAGAGACAATAAGCCCAACTGTGTCAAGAACACCTACACCTTTCTCTTTTAAGCCTGAGCTTGTAAAGTAAATTCTCTATTTAGGGCTATAATAACAAAGCTATTATACCAGCTTAATGTAAAATAAATTACAACTATGATTCACAAGGCAAGACTTATCAAGTGCGTTTAAATTTGCAGTAAAATTTACCGTTGAGGATCAAACGGACCTTTATGTATCCTCCTGATCACTTAAGGTACTTTATCAGCTCAAATAAATCTCTCTTGTGTATTTTTTGCCTTACTGTTATAAAATTTGTTTATAGAAGAGATAGAATTAAACTAATTGCAATTTAATATCCAAATTAACTTTAAATAATTAACAAGATGAGCAATGAAAATAGGCAATAAGAAGTTAATATAAGGTCCGGATTTTTTACAATACTTTGTAAGCTTCTTATTTCAGATCCAGATTATCGAGTGCCTCATTAAGGCAAAAGAGCCTACAAGGCGATATAAAACTTAGTATACATATAAAAGAGCCTATTTATTCTATAAAAATAAATTACTCTATTACTTAAATGGAAATAGTTATGGATTGGAGAAGAGCCATCAATTTAAGGTGGGATAGGTTAGAGCGATTTATTCGCTTTGTTGTTAATCATTTTATTGAGGATGATTGTGCTTATCGTGCTTCTGCCCTGGCTTTTACTACATTATTAGCCATTGTCCCCTTAATGACAGTCGGTTTTTCCATCCTATCTTCTTTTCCGGTATTTCATAACTTTAGTGGTCCTGTCCAAGATTTTATCTTTGAAAATTTTGTCCCTGCTACTGGTAAAATAGTGCAAAATTATGTTCAAGATTTTTCAACGCAAGTTTCTAAACTTTCCATATGGGGTGTGGCTTTTTTATTTATAACAGCCATACTTGTTATGGTTACTATTGAGCGTGCTATGAATAAAATATGGCGTGTATCTAGCGCTAGAAAAGGTGTAGCTGCTTTTTTATTATATTGGGCTATATTATCACTTGGCCCTATTTTTTTAGGTTTAAGTTTAGCAGCTAGCTCTTATTTGATTTCTATTCCTTTCCTAAAAGAGCAACAAGCGCCTTCTTTTATTTTAAGTATGCTGCCTTTTTTGCTTTCACTTACAGGTTTTACTTTTTTATATGTCATAGTTCCTAATCGCCCTATTCTGTTTTGGCATGGCTTCCTCGGTGGTTTATTTGCAACAATTTTATTTGAATCAGCTAAACAGGCATTTGCTTATTATTTATCACACTATGATACCTATCAATTACTTTATGGTGCTTTTGCCATTGTACCAATTTTCTTTGTTTGGATTTATTGGGTCTGGTTTATTACCTTATTAGGGGCAGAGGTGAGCTATGCACTTTCTGTTCATCATAAAAGACGTAGCGGAAAACCCATTGACGGCTTTTCACATGCCTTACTTTGGTTACAATTACTATGGTTAAAACAAAAAGAAGGCCAAGGGCTATGTCTTGATGAACTCATTCAAGCAAGCACTCAACCTTTTGAAATTGATAGTGATCATATGATTAGTGAATTACAAAGAATCAATTTAATTCATATAGGGATTGATGGACAATATTTATTAAGTCGAGATTTAAATGAGATTTCTTTATACTGGTTAAGTAAGCATCTACCCTATAATTTGCCCGATCAATATGATTTTGAAGGCATAGCAACCACATTCCCTTGGGAAAATATATTCAAAGAAAATGATAAGCTTTTACAACAGTCTTTATCAATAAGCTTAGCCAAATTATTTAGCAGTGGCCCACCTACCAACAAGAATATAGTGGTTGTTAATCGATCTGATACTTGATAGGTAGAGCGGATAAATAAGTCGCCGCTTTTGTTAAAACCTTAGGAATAATAGATTTTAAGAGCAGGGATCTAAAAATATAAAAGCTTAACCTAGATCAATTGTAGGTAGAAATAGCTAGATTCCCGCAAGGGAATCTTAACTATAAAATGTATCGAGCTAAATCTTCATCTTCTACTAATTTACCGAGATGGGCGTCAACGTAAGCTTTATCAACATGAACAATTTCACCCGCTTTATCTGTTGCTTCAAAGGATACAACCTCTAAGAGCCGCTCCATCACCGTGTAAAGTCGACGAGCACCAATATTTTCTGTACGCTCATTAACTCGCCAAGCAACTTCAGCAATTCTTCTAATTCCCGTTTCATCAAACGTTAACTGTAATCCTTCAGTAGCCATGAGTGCAATATACTGCTCCGTTAAGGAATTGCTAGGTTCGGTTAATATACGCACAAAATCGTCTACAGTTAAGGCGCTTAATTCTACCCGAATTGGTAGACGGCCTTGTAACTCGGCGATTAAATCAGAAGGTTTGGCAACATGAAATGCACCTGATGCAATAAATAATACATGATCAGATTTAACAGGTCCGTATTTAGTTGAAATGGTTGAGCCTTCAACTAAAGGTAATAAATCTCGTTGAACTCCTTCTCGAGATACATCGCCACCACTACCATGTTCGGCGCGCTTAGCGACTTTATCTATTTCATCTATAAAGACAATGCCATTTTGTTCAACACTTTCGATTGCTCGTGACTTGATATCTTCTTCATTAATGAGTTTTGCTGCCTCCTCTTCGCGTAGTAACTTCATTGCTTTAGCAATTGTTAATTTGCGAGTCTTTGTCCGATTACTACCGACCTGATGAAACATAGCTTGTAATTGACTGGTCATTTCTTCCATACCAGGAGGAGCCATAATTTCTATGCCGACTGGCGTTGCAGCTAAATCAATCTCGATTTCATTATTATCCAGCGCACCTTCACGTAATTGTTTACGAAAAGCCTGCCTTGTTGTACTGTCTTTTTCTGCAGGCGTTAAACTACCTCGTGGTGGCGGTAAAAGGGCATCAAGCACACGATTTTCAGCAGCTTCTTCCGATAAGTGCTCAACCTTTTTCATCGCTAATTGTCGCTCTTGTTTGATCGAAACATCGACCAGATCACGCATAATTGAATCAACATCACGACCTACATAGCCTACTTCAGTAAATTTAGTTGCTTCTACTTTAATAAAAGGTGCTTGTGCCAACTTTGCTAAGCGCCTTGCAATTTCTGTTTTGCCTACGCCTGTGGGCCCAATCATTAGAATATTTTTAGGCATTATCTCATTACGTAAATCAGGATCTTTAATTTGCATACGGCGCCAACGATTGCGTAGAGCAATGGCTACAGCACGCTTTGCTTCCTCCTGCCCAATGATATGTTTATTTAACTCCTCAACAATTTCACGCGGAGTCATAGTCATCGTGGTAATCATATTATTCACTGTCACTTTCCAATTCTTCAATAGTTAACTGATGATTAGTATAAATACAAATTTCACCTGCTATATTTAGACTTTTTTCTACTATTTCTCTAGCGGACAAATCCGTATTTTTTAATAAAGCCCTCGCTGCAGCCTGAGCAAAAGGCCCACCTGAGCCAATTGCTATTAATCCGCCTTCTTCTGGCTCAATAACATCACCATTTCCTGTGATAATTAAAGATGCTTTATTATCTGCTACTGCTAGCAAGGCCTCTAAGCGGCGTAACATTTTATCTGTACGCCAATCCTTTGCTAACTCTACAGCAGCTCGTACCAAATGGCCTTGATGCATTTCAAGTTTGCGTTCAAAGCGCTCGAAAAGTGTAAAAGCATCTGCGGTACCACCTGCAAACCCTGCAATTACTTTATCTTTATATAAACGTCTAACTTTACGAGCATTTCCTTTCATGACCGTATTACCCATAGTGACCTGACCATCCCCTCCAATAACGACTGTATGTCCTCGCCTTACTGATAGGATAGTTGTACCGCGATATTGTTCCAAAACTATTACCTCTAGATTAAGTTAAATTCATCAAGTGGGGACTTATTATAAAAATTCAATAGGATATGGTAAAAATTTCCACTATTTGAACATTAAGCTCATAAACATAAATTAAGCTTTCTCCTTATCCCAACACCTTTTACAAATCCCTTTGAGTTCAATAGCTTCCTTGCTTATTAAAAAATCATTCACTTTAGCTAAACTCTCTACAACACTTAATATTTCCTTATCATGAACTTCATTCACTTGATGACACTGGCTACATACCAATAAAAGCTCTACAGACGCCTGTTTAATAGGTGTATGACAAAGCATATAGGACTGAATTGATTCAATTTTATGTACAATGCCACAAGCAATAAAATAATCAAGAACACGATAGACAGTTGAAGGCTTGGAATTACCTTTTATCTGTAATAAATAATCTAAAACTTCATAAGCTTTTAAAGGTTTTTTTGTATGCCATAAAATATATAAGACAGTTTTACGCAAAGACGTCATTTTGTGTCTAATTAATTTACAGTACTCAATAAAGGAAGACGGGTAAATCATATTATATCGCCTTCATAAAACGAATAACTCTAAAATATTCAAACTTAATCCTTAAATAAAAGATACCCCATGTAATAGAGGTTCTATCTCTAAATAGTGGGCTAAACTTTGGCCAATATCAGCAAATGTTTCTCGTCGTCCAATAAATTTGCTCTTTATTTTAGGGCCGAAAGCTAAAACAGGAATATGTTCACGTGTATGGTCTGAGCCTGGAAAAGTAGGATCACATCCATGATCAGCTGCAATAAGAACTAGATCATTAGGCTTTAATTTTGCTTGTAGTTCTGGAATTCGAGCATCAAATTCTTCCAGTGCATGAGCATAGCCAGCAATATCTCTTCGATGCCCATAAGAAGAGTCAAAATCTACAAAATTTGTGAAAATTAAACTCCCGCCAGGTGCTCTATCTAAAGCACCTAAAGTAGCATCAAATAAGGCCATATTGCCCTCAGCTTTAACTGTTTCAGTTAGACCTTGATGAGCAAAAATATCAGCTATTTTACCAATAGCAATGACGTCTCGGCCCTGTTCTTTTAAGAAGTCAAGCAAGGTAGGTGCAGGAGGAGGCGTTGCATAATCGTGGCGATTACCTGTGCGTTTAAATGAACCCGGCTTACCTATAAATGGTCTTGCAATCACTCGGCCAATGTTATAGTCATCAACAAGTTTACGAGCAATTTCACATACTTTATACAGTTTATCTAAACCGAAATGTTCTTCATGCGCCGCAATTTGAAACACACTATCTGCAGAAGTGTAAACAATAGGTTTTCCAGTTTTAATATGTTCTTCGCCGAGCTCTTCAATAATAACAGTGCCTGAGGCATGCTTTTGGCCAAGTACACCGGGCAGGCCTGTTTGCTCTAAGAAGTCAGAAATTAATTTTGCAGGAAAGCAAGGAATAGTTTCTGGAAAATAGCCCCATTCAAACAGGACTGGGACACCGGCTATCTCCCAGTGGCCGCTAGGTGTATCTTTTCCTAAACTCTGCTCAACAGCATAGCCATAATACCCAGACGGTTCAGCCAATTCATCAAGCGATAATAACTTAACACCTGTGCTTGCTAAAGCGGCATGATAAAGACCTAGTTTAGTTAAATTAGGGATAAATAATGGCCCTTCTCGAAGGCCATTAATGTTAGCCTCTCCTTTTTCGCAAGCCAGATGAATATGACCAAACGTATTAGCGCCCGTATTACCATAACGATGAGCATCTAGACTTGCGCCAAGTCCAAAAGAATCCATTAATAAAATACATATCCTTCTTTCTGTCATGAATTAATCTTCCAAATTCTTTCCATATGTTTCTCTTAAACCAAATAAACCAAGGAAAGCAATTATAAGGCCAATAGGTAACATACAAGCAGCAAACTGATAATCACCTAAAGAATATACAGGAATATTATTTAAAAACTTAACTTCGCCATGGCGGATTAAAAAGTAGCTATATAAATTTTGATAAAGAATATAGCCTCCTTGTACTAAAACAGATACTGAACTTACTGCTGTTGCAGTCATAGTGCTAGGGCTATTTTCAGCAACTACAGCATAACTAATAATCTGTGCTGCGGTAAAAAAGCCCAGTAAGAAAAAAAGAATCTTCATCACTTGAGCACTTAAAGGGAAATATAATATTAGACAAAGAGTTAATAAGGATAACAGTGCCGCTATCTTCATCGGTAAGATGCGTAGTCCTTGTTTATCAGATATCCAACCTATGAATGGCCCGCCTATGATAGCACCTAAAAACAACATAGAGTTAATAACAGCAGCGTCCTCTTTCGTAATATCTAGCCGCTGCATTAAATATAAAGAACCCATCATTGCACCAAAAACAGCAATAGCCATATTCATTAAGCTTGCATACAAAGCAGCACGAATATTTTGGCTATTTAGATAAGTCTGCTTTGCAATTATTAATAATTCTTTTCCATTTTTTACTGCTACGGGCGGGTTAATATTTTTCTTATCGACAATACCAAAATACATAACAATAAGCATGCCTAAGCCAAGCCAGCCAACTTGTAATAGCGAATCTCGCCAGCCAATTTGACCTACCAATTTAGCTAATGGATACTGCGCTAGCATACCGCCAGTCATAGCAATTGTTACGATAATGCCGGTAATCATGGCCATTCGCCTTGGTGGAAACCATCGTGATGCAATGCGAACGGGCCCAAGGAAACAGAATGCACTACCAACTCCTGTTATAAAGCGACAAAGTAATGCTAAATAAAAAGAGTGCGCATGCGCTAAAACAAATGTACTTAATATACAAAGTAACATGGCTACTAAAATTGTATTTTTAGCAGAATACCTATCAAGAATAACACCAGCCACTAATAGAAAAACGACATTTGCTAAATAATAAATGCTTGATAAGTAAGCCATCTTATCTGCTTGAATATGAAAATCTTGCATAATGTTGTCAGCAATAGAGGCAAACATATTACCTTGAATACATTCATAAAAGAAAAATAATGAGGCACTAAAACAAACAACCCATGGCCATAACTTACTTCCAAAATTAGCTACTTGATTAGATTGCTGTGCGATGTGCATTACATTTTCCTCTATCATTGCCACTTTTAACTACAGTTATTATTCTTTGCCTTTACAGTTTGTTTCTTTAGCTAACAACACTGCAATCAATGCAGCGATAGCTGTTAGAGGAAACATCCACATGGCGTATTGAAAATCAGCGACAGAATAATGATTACTAGCTAAACCAGCATGATGCTGCATTAGTATACCAAATAAAACTTGGCCAATCCCTCCTCCGCCCATAATTAGGACTGAAGCAAGTCCAGTTGCAGCGCCCGTATTGTCCTTTCTATTACTTTCCGCGATTAAAGGATAGCTAATGACTTGCGTGCTTGTAAAAAAGCCTAAAGTAAAAAACAGAATACTTAATTGCAACTGGCTAAGTCTAATACCCAGGAAAAAAGGCAATACAGTAATTAAAGTGACTAATGCGCCTAATATCATCAGTGGCTTTCGCTTACCTTGATGATCAGATAACCAGCCTGCAAGTGGACAACCAATGATGCTACCAATAAATATTAAGCTGACGATATTGCTCGCTGCAAGTTCTGAAACTTGATGAACGACCTCTAAATAACTTGCGCCCCAAAGCGCGCAGAGAACCATGATAGGTAAATTTAAGAGAGAAGTGTAAAGTCCTGCTAACCAGTTTTGCCGATTTTTTAAAGCACGTACAAAGCTTGTCATAATATGCGTTTGTACTTCTCCTTTGATTACTGCTCTTCCTTTAGGTCTATCCTGGACGATGGCAGCAATCCATCCTAGTAATAATATGCCTAAAGCACCATCGAGTAATAAGGAATTACGCCAACCATATAACTCATTTAAACGGGCAAATGGCGTATGGGCCATCATACCGCCTAAAAAGGCCATTGTTACAAGCAAACCAATTACAAATGCTTGCCTTCGAGGTGGAAACCAGTTAGAAACTAAAACAACGCAAGCTAAGAAACAAAATGCATTACCAATGCCTGACAAAAAATGAAAAAAACAAGCCCAGTAAAAAGAGTTAGTAAGTGCAAAGCCAAAAGTACCTATAATGCATAGAAACATTGCAATAAGAATAGTAAGGCGTGTTGAGAATCGATCTAAAATAATGCCTGCTGGCAGTAAGAAAAGTATATCAGCCCATAAATAAGTACTAGACATCCAGCTAAGTTCAGTAGCGTCTAGATGAAAATCATGACGCAGGGGCAGATTGATTACATCAAAAATATTAAGCTGAAAAAATTCATAAAAGAAAAATAGGCCAGCCGATAAACAAACAAGCCATGCCATTATACTACTTCGAGGTAAAACATCCCCCGCATCAATTGTCACTGAACTAGACAATAGCTACTCCTTCGCATGGTCTGCAAAAATTGCCCAGCATTATAACAAATCACCATTAAATTTGGTATCTTTTTTGAACAAAAAAAAATGACTGCCTGAATTCATCTGTAGAAAACTTTATTTAAGGATCGCATAAGATTTTATCGATTAATAAGTATACATTGTTACTGATATTAACGAAGGTACTCATTTAGAAGAGAAGTCTACCCTTCTATATTATCTTTATTACTTTCTAGTATTAGCTTTAATATAGCAAAACCTCCCTTTATCACTTATAGTGCTAAAAGATTAATTTATAGAGGATGACTTATGATAAAAGCAAAAGGTTACGCCGCCGAGACAGCTAAAGCACCCTTAACACCTTTTTCTTTTGAACGCCGAGATGTTGGTGATTATGACATTTTAATTGATATTCACTATTGCGGTATTTGCCACTCAGATATTCATCAGGTACGAGACGAATGGGGTGGCGCCATATTTCCTATGGTCCCCGGGCATGAAATTATTGGGACTGTTGCTCAAGTTGGCTCTGCTGTAACCAAATTTAAAGAAGGTGATAAAGTAGGCGTCGGTTGCCTTGTCGATTCTTGTAGACACTGTGCGCCCTGCGATAATCACTTGGAACAATTTTGTATAGAAACGCCAACGTGGACTTACAACAGTATGGAGCGTGATGGCAGTAAACTTACGCACGGTGGCTATTCAACTTGTATAGTAGTTGATGAAAATTTTGTTCTACATATTCCTGAGAATCTGTCTATGGCAGAAGCAGCGCCCTTATTATGCGCTGGTATTACATTATATTCGCCTTTACGCCACTGGCAAGCCGGACCTAATAAAAAAGTTGCTATTGTTGGCTTAGGCGGTCTAGGACATATGGGCATTAAGCTAGCTCATGCAATGGGAGCTGACGTATCGGTTCTAAGCCATTCACCCTCTAAAGAAGAAGATGCTAAACGACTTGGTGCTGATCATTTTTATGCTCTAAATAGTGAGCAAGCTTTTCGTGAGTTACACAACGCCTTTGATCTGATCATTAACACTGTTTCTGCGCCCATTGATTGGAATAAATATCTACAGCTATTAAAATTAGAGGGAACCATGGTTTTAGTTGGTGTGCCAGAGAAAGATATTCCTGTTAGTGCAGCTACATTGATTGGAAATCGACGTAATTTAGCAGGGTCCTTAATTGGCGGTATTAAGGAAACGCAAGAAATGTTAGATTTCTGTAGTCAACATAATATAGCAGCCGATATTGAAATTATCCCTATTCAACAAGTTAATGAAGCTTATGAACGTGTACTGAAAAGTGATGTACGTTATCGCTTCGTCATTGATATTGCTTCTCTTAAAAACGATTAATTCTCACTATTTTACCGCAAGTCATTTTTCACTTACTTGCGGTTTTACTAAAATTAATGATATGCAAGCTAAGCACGCAACTACAATTAGATAAAAAGCAGGTGCTGTACTTATACCTGTATAATAAATAAGAGAAAATGAAATAAAGGGTGTCAAGCCGCCAAAGAAAGCAAACCCTAAATTATAACTCACTGCGATGCCACTGTAGCGAATAGAAGTTGGAAATAGTCTACTTAAAAAACCAGGAATAGCGCCTGCCGAAAATCCCATTAAAAGTGCACTGAGTAATAATGATATGATGTAATATGGCGTTAAATACACATAAATAGCAAAAATAGGATAAGCCAATACTATTAATAAAATACTAAGCATTAAAATTAATTTTTTAGTATTAAATTTATCACTAAGAAAGCCAAAAGGGATAGCAAGACAAGAACCTAGAGCTACTGAAGCTGTACGTTCCCAAAGGTAAGTAGTTGCAGATAAGTTTAATACTTCATTAAAAAAAGAAGGAATAAACAAAAAAAGAGAAGTAATAATTGCAGCACAAAGTGCCGTAAGAAAGGCTCCGTTTATAGTATTTTTACCTTGCTCTCTTATAACAGTCAAAAGAGGAATTTTTTCTGTTTGCTTCTCAATTGCTTGAAATTGCAATGACTCATGTAACTTACGCCGCATTCTATAACTAAATAAACCCATTATACCGCCCATAATGAATGGCAATCTAAACCCGTATGTTTGCATCTGAACATCATTAAGTAAGCTTACGATAACTGCATAAACTATCGAACCTATAACAATACCCATTGTTAAAGCACAAAAAATTATTCCACAAGCAAGTCCCCTTTGGTCCGGTATAGATTCGCTAACATAAGTAATAGCGCCTGGGATTTCTCCACCAACAGACAAACCCTGTAAAATTCGAAAAATTAATACTAATATGGGTGCACTAAGACCTATTTGATTATAAGCAGGCGTACAACCTATCCCCAAGGTGGCTATAGCCATTAAGAAAATAGAGATAGTGAATGTACTTTTTCGGCCGAAGCGATCGCCAAAATGGCCAAAGATAATGCCACCAATTGGCCTAACAATATAGCCAATAGCAAATGTAGCAAAAGTAATCATTAAACTAACAAGAGGATGTGTTACAGGGAAGAAAACTACTGCTAGATAGCTAGCAAAAAGAGCATAAATGATAAAATCATAAAATTCTAAGACGCCCCCTAAACTAGAGAGAAATAATAGTCTTTTTTGGCTTTTGGTCATATATCCCTATGTTTATAGTAAATCCCTTTTGCGAAAGACAAACAGTCAACTTTAACCTAAAGACTTCCCCAATCTGGCACTGGCACTGTTTGCTTTATAACAGAATCAATTAATCTACAATTTAATAAAACTAATATCATTAAAAGAAAAATAATGTAGCGGTTCAAATAATACAGGAATCCTCGATGCTGGGATTCGACAATATAATTATTTTGTAGCCAGTTAAATATGGCAACACATACGGGTAGATAAATTAAAACAACGATTTCAGCAAAGATGCGAGTCTCTGCAACTAATCCTACGAATAGCAATCCTAAAAAATATAAAAAAGTAATATAGCGAATAGGACGATACTTTACTGGAATATAGTCGTAAAATCCAAACCAAAACAAGGGTAATCCTGCAAATGCAAACATAAACATAAGAATATTCTGATTGGCAAAAAGCCACTGCATATTAACTAAAAAATTAGTTAATGAAGTACCGTACCGATGCCAATGGGTGTATGAGCCTGGTAGATTTAAGGTCAAGTAATAGATGCACAAACGAGCTAAAATATAAGCGCCTAAACTCGAAAAAAATGGCATTAATAATTTAAACGCATCTTTTAAAGAGCGCAGATATAAGGCTGGAGTTAACAGGACAATTAAAATACTACTTTCGCGGTTTAAGGTTGCAAAAAAAACACATATTACCAACCAAGACCAGTTTTTTCTTAAACATACATAAAAGCCAAAAATAATAAAAAAGAGAGATGACGTGTCATAAGGATAAAAAATAGCAGCCTCGCCGCTTTGTAAACTAAATCGATAATTTATAATCGTACACAAAGGTAACAAAAGAAAAAAAAGCCAACTGAGCAAAAGAGCTAATTTATTATTAAATTCTAACTGTAATAATTTTTGTAGAGCAAAAAATGTTAAAATAACGAATAAAAGTTCTAAAATAGAAAAAATTTCATAGGCCTGCAATGAAGTCACGTTCAATAGTAAGCGAGCTAAAAATGGAACAAGCTGACGCTGGCCGAAAGGAAGGGGCGCTGTGAAATCTAACCAACTCTCTAGCGGTATTTTATAGTAAAGACCTGTTAATTTCACATGAATATAAGTATACCCTACTAGTAAAGCACCTGTAATAAACCAACGTTTATAACGCAAGATATCTCTATTTAAGCTTTCCGTCGTTTCTGCCATGGTTTAACCCTGAATTCCTTTCCCTTAGCATAAAGCAAATAAATTAGTTTTTCATAGAAAAAGAGAACTTCAATACTTAAATTTGATTTATTAAATAACTACTTACATAGTTGCTATGACATGTAATTTAATATTTCTATAATAAATTAAGTATCCATAGCGATATCTATCTTATTTAACCACACAAATAAAATATTTATTTTTATAAAAAGATATGTTATTGCTTAGCAAAAGCCTAGACAGCAAATAAGATGATTAGCTTAGAAAATTATTTACAGAAAATAAATGTTAGTGCGAAGCCCCTCACCTCTTTGCCTTCTACCGAAAAAATTAAATTTCTGGAGGAGATTTATTTTGCGCATTTAAAGGCGTTTCCTTATGAGAATTTTGAATTAAGATCCATCGCCAAACAACATCTTTTAAAAAGGAATTCATTAAATTTCTTTAGTTACGGTAAGCTACTTAGTGATAATCGAGGTGGCTACTGCTACCAAACAGCTATGCTTCTTTATGATGCTTTAACTCAGATAGGCTTTTCTATTAAACCTTGTATTGCTCGTATATTAAATGGCGCGCCGGTTAATGCTCCTCAAATTTTACAATTACCTGCCACCCATATGTTTTTAGTCGTGTGTATTGAAAACCAAGAATTTTTACTTGATCCAGGTCTCGGTGCAAGCGCGCCAAGGCAGCCGCTCTTAATTACACATTCTGAGCAAATAGTTACTCAATACCCTGATCAATTTAAATTCTATCCCATCGATGATCTTTATATCCTTGAACGGAAAATTAACGGAGAATGGATGAGATTGATGCAGACTGATTTACAAGAGGCAAGTTTAAAACAACTACAATGTAACCTATTAAAACTTGAACGTTATCCATCTATTTTACCCATTCGTGATGAAAAAACACTCGTTGGCGTAATAACCAACGAAGGCCGCAAATCTCTAATATGGGATGTTAGCTCAAATGAATTAAAATTTTCAAAACAAATAGGGGAACTCTATATTAAAGAAACATTGCCAAATTTTGAAAGTGGACAAAAAAAACTAGTTGACGAGTTTAATATTACCTATATTTCTGTATCTGCTTTAAAAGATTATTGTAAAGAAACAATCTTACCAAAACCTATTCGCCGTTGGGAAATCAATTTACCTATCGAAGAGACAGAGATAGAGAGCTTAGAAAAGAACTTAAGTTTTAGATGATAAAATATTTGAGTAAGTACTAAAATGCTTGTTTAGTTCTGGGCTAAACATAGTTATCAGGAGGCTGCGGAACTTCTCTAAGCTCATTTAAATAGATAAAGTGGTTAAATAAACTATTTACCGTTTTAAGTTCCCTAGTCGAGATTAACGCATCTTCTAAATTCCCCCGGTATTTCTTGTCTCTTAATAAATTTCCAATCGTCGCTATAAATCCTGGGTCTCTTTTCAAGATTTCTCCATCTTCTTTAGAAAAAGAAGACGGCTTTCCTTCCAATGCATTAATAAGTTCTTCCGCTGCACTTTTTTTACTCTGAGCACTATCGCGGTGAAAAAAGAGAGGAGGAGAAGATTTTTTATCTTCTTTAATGGATTGCTCAATACAATGTCTAATTACTTTAATTAAAGTAGTAATAGGCTTTTGATTTGCTCCCTTAATAATTTCTTCTAATTTTGTATCATTCAGCCGAACATCGTCATTAGGCTCTCCTTCTACAGGCCTTGCAGCTTTACTACCCTCTTCTTCCCAACGGTCAGACAAAGTAATAATATATTTAGCCACTTCTTTAGGAATTCTAGCTTCAGAAGCAATTAACATACTTATAACTTGCCATGAATCAACACTCATTCGATGATCTAAATCTTTTAATACCTCTCTTTCCAAATTATCTATTAACTCTTTTATTAACTCTCTTTCCAACCAGTTTACTATGTCGCTAGGGAGATTAGATAGAAGTTCATCTCTTTTAGGCACATCGAGGTCAACCAGTTGTAATTCAATTTCTAACCTTTCTATTAATTTGATTGGGAAATCAGATAAACGTAAATTTTTATGTATTAGTTCACCTTCTTCTGTGGTAATTAGGAGAGTGGAAAGAGATGAATTTTCCGGTGAGATTGCCAATAATTTTTGCTTATAAGCCGCGTCTATAACATCTTTATTGTTCATATCGACGCTATCCTCAGCTATTTTAATATATACAACCATTAGCCCTAACATGTAGGTAGCAAAATCATCAAAAGACACATTTTCTTCGTTTGCAAATTTTTTATATGCCTTTTCAATAACGCCAAAATAAAATTCTAGTTCCAATTCTACCTGTAATTCTTTATCTACAACTAAACCCAAGCCTAAAACTGCATCTGCATCAGGATCTAAATTTGCATTTAAATTACAAGCTGGATCTGGACTTATATCTGAATCATTCTCGGACATATCTGTATACATCTGCTTAGTTCGAGCCTCAATTAAAACATTGAAGCAAGCATCTAAAAATTGAGCTGCTTCCTTTCTTTGATGGGGAGATATTTTATCAATCACAGGCTGTAATGCTGCAGTATACCAAGGCATAATAATTTATCTGACTGTCACAATATATATTTAGTTTAGTACAAATAAATTTTACTGTTTTTAAATTGAACAAGTGCTGAAAAATTAAAGAAATATTGCATTAATTTTGATAATAAACTTTAGTATACCCTGTTAGCAAAAATTTAGGCTAAATTAAGTTATTTAATAATTTCTTAATATTTTGTTTTTATAATGCCCACAATATCCTCTATTTAGCCACAAGATGGAAACATTTGAGCATAAAGCTGCGGGTGATCAAATACGAATTGAAACATTCAACAATCCTTATCTGCGCGGAAGTAGCACTCTCAATCCAAATCCTCGCAATAAATTAGATATTATTGTTATGCAGATGGTAGATGGCGTTCCTGTACCTCTTAATTTAAATTTAAGTGCAGGAGATATCGTGGCCCTCGCTGGTGATTATTATACTAAAACAGGATGGGGTAATGAATTAAAGCTTCCATGTCGCCTAAATCAAGGTTCCAATATTGATGAAAACAGGCAATTAATTGATTTGCCTATCGGATTATCAGAACAAAACGCCTTTAATGAAGCCTACCATGATTTAGCCTCTCCTTTTGTAAAAAAAACTGATATAGAGCGTATTTATAAAATAGAGGAAACGCTACCCAGCTTACTTCAACAACTGGTCTACTCCTTTACTGTCAGAAATTATGGCGCTAAATTAGAAAATAATGAGGCTCATTTTGCACCTTGGTCCCTGCGAGCCTATTTAGTTGGCCATAACGCGACCTTAAAGATGGCGCGCTTCGCTTACATTTGTGGGCAATTAGCTAAAGGAGAAATAACTTTAGAAAGCGACGTTATTCCTTTAGAAATAAAAGAGACAATTCACAAAATCAAGTCTAACCCAAATAAATACCAAGTTAAATTAGAAAATTTAGATGACAGTTTAATTTATGAGGAATTAAAGAACCGTTATCACGCTTTAGCTGTCAGCTACGAATTATTTACGCTTCATTTCTACTCCGATCACTTTGCTGGTGGGCACTTAAGCCGTATAGGCTTACTGCGCCAGACAATGCCCAAACAGTTTGGTATTTGGGGCAGTATTTTAATTAACAATATGCATAACGAAGATAATACAGATGGCGTCACAACAACGAATTCGTTTCAATTTGTAAAGTATAGAAAGCATAAAAGATTTCTCGGCAGTCATCATCAGGAAGATTCTTTTGTAGCACTTCATGCAGATTGCCAAGCTTATGGTGATGGAACATATTCAAAGCGAAATAATGACGAGAATAGTAATATGTTAATTAATGGGATGGATAACTCATTAGGAGACATTGCCCATGTTATAACAACTGGACATGTTCGGAAACCTGAAGCCTATGGCGGCTTAACCTTTTTACCTGAAATTGACTATACCAAGCGCCAAGCTCAACCACTGCTTATTCAAGGAAAAGATGGAAAAGTGTATTTTCGTAAAGATGTCCGAACGATCAAAATACTCTCACCTACAGAATATAAAGATATGCTAGATAAACCCGGTAATTATGGTTATCGAGAATTAACAAAATTTAGAGCATTTCTCCTTGTCTTTAAATTAAGAGTACTTAGTTTTTATTATTCGCCTAAAGTAAGAGACTTCACTTCTGTTAGGGAAGCTACAGTTGAAGCGCATGAGCAAAAACAAGCAAAACCTAAGCCTCTAGGCATAGAAGCTGATTTTAAAGTTCGCCGCAGTAATCCGATATCAATACCTAGACAATCTGTTAAACAATCAAACGCATTACCAACACCAAAAGCCACCCAAATTTTAGCTGGATTTCATCCGTTTTGGCGCCCTCATACTGATTATCTTAGTAAAACGCCAGTGCCATTAATAAAATCACAGCAAGAAGAGGATAGCCTAAGTCATCCTGGGCCAATATAAATAATACTCTAATTTATCATCTAGTGTACGTTTTAACTGGTCAAAATTAACACTATTTTATCATTCATAACATTTATGGTTTATAGTTTTGTTAAGAGATCTTATTAAAGGATGAAGATATGAATGGTGCAGAGCTCGTTGTTAAGTGTCTCGAAGCTCATGGGGTTGAATATGTTTTTGGCTTACCAGGCGCCAAGGTTGATGGAATATTTAACGCACTACTTGATTCAAAAATTAAGCTTATTTTATGCCGGCATGAACAAAATGCCGCCTTCATGGCTGCAGCCTATGGCCGGCTTACCCAAAAGCCAGGTGTCGTTTTAGTTACTTCGGGACCTGGGGTAGCCAATCTGGCTACAGGGCTATTAACAGCTACAACAGAAGGTGATCCAGTTGTTGCAATTGGTGGCAATGTAGCACGTGCAATGCGCTTTAAAACATCACATCAAGCGGCGAAAAATACCAAATTAATGGAAGCTGTTACAAAATATAGTGTAGAGGCAATGAGTACAAGTCATATTGCTGAAGTGATAGCAATGGCCTTTCAGCATGCTGTAATGCCTCGTGCTGGCGCTTGCTTTATCAGCTTTCCGCAAGATGTACTTCATGAAGATGCACCAGAGGTTGCTATAGCGCCACGTTCCGAACCTGAAATAGTATTGGCCTGTGAAAGTACGATTAAAAAAGTAGCTAATGTCATCGCCAAGGCCAAATTTCCTGTTCTTTTTCTAGGCGAAGAAGCAAGTCAGCCCCAGAATGCCGAAGCAATCCGTTCTCTACTTAACCAAACTAAATTTGCAACTGTCAGTACCTATCAAGGCGCAGGGGTTATTTCGCGCGAACTTTATCCCTGCTTTGCGGGGCGTATAGGTTTATTTTGTAATCAGCCAGGCGATCAAATGCTAGAACAAGCAGATGTTATCATTACCATTGGTTATAACCCTGTTGAGTATGATCCTGAAGTTTGGAATTCGCAAGCTGATAAAGTAATTTTACATATTGATGCAATATCACCTGATGTTCGCTACTGTTATCAGCCTCAGTATGAAATCTTAGGCTGTATTGCTAGAAATATAATTTTACTCAAAGAAGCGCTTGCCCAATTAAAGGTTACTGGCGATATTACCCAGGCTAAAAGCTTTCATGAAGCGCTTAATAAAAAAATTGCTCAAGGAAAAAAAGAAACAGGGTTTCCTATTCATCCTCTACGCTTTATCTATGATTTACGCCAATATTTAGATGATGAAACAATTGTAACTTGTGATATCGGTACTGTATATATCTGGATGGCGCGCTATTTTCTTTCTTATCAACCTCATCAATTACTATTTAGTAATGGTCAACAAACGCTAGGTGTAGGTCTTCCCTGGGCAATAGCAGCTAAATTTGCTTTTCCTGATAAGAAAGTTATTTCTATTTCCGGCGATGGCGGATTTTTATTCTCAGCTCAAGAGTTAGAAACCGCTGTTCGTGAAAAAATTCATTTTGTTCACTTTGTGTGGCGGGATAGTAGTTACAATATGGTGTTAGAACAAGAAAAAATAAAGTACCAGCGCGTTAGCGGCGTTTATTTTGGCGATGTTAATTTAATTCATTATGCTAAGGCCTTTGGCGCTAAAGGCTATGAATTAGAAAGCGCTGATGAACTTATTCCAATCCTAAAAGAAGCACAACAACAAACGGTGCCTGTTCTTATCGATGTCCCTATTGATTATCGTGATAATTCAGCCCTATTCGCTATGGTTAACCCAGATAGTCTACATTAGGAGCTTATTATGTCTATAATAGCCTGGATAGTTTTGCGTTTTGTTTTCGCTGGCTTTTTTTTATATCCTATTTATGGATTTCTTCAGAACTGGGAAGGTGCGAAGCAAACTGTGCTCCTACTTTATCCTCGCTATGCAGATTTACAGGTTGTACTGATGGTTATTGTAATGATTATTATTAGTATATCTATTTTGTTTGGAATCTATGGCCATATTGGTGGCTTGCTTGCTTTTGTTTATTGTTTATTTGGCATACGAGTACATTTGGCTTTAGCAGACAAATTAAAAGCCGCGAGCTTATCTCAGCAAGCAACAGCTGAAGATCAAGCTATGTTAACCGATGTTGTCTCAATTGGTAGAGTAGGCCATCTTACTTCTGCTCAAAAAAATATTGTTATTGCCGCTATCGCTTTCTTTTTTATGTTACAGGGTACAGGGCCACTTAGTCTAACTACTTAGGGAGAGCAGATATGAATCGATATGAAAAGGGTCTAGAAGTAATTCGTGAACATTTAGGGAAAAAAGAAGCTGACGAATACATAGAAAAAATTAAGGAAGTCGCCCCTTTTTTTGCTACAGTAAATGTAGAATTTCCTTTTGGAGAGCTCTATGCTCATAAAAGCAGCTTAGCTTCGAGCACCAGAGAACTAGCTACTATTGCTGCTTTAACAGTATTGGGTTATGCCCATCCACAATTAAAATTACACATTAAAGCTGCGTTAAATTGTGGCGCGACCAAAGAAGAAATCGTTGAAGTTATTACGCAAATGATTGCTTATTGTGGTTTTCCAGCCGCAACTAACGCTATCTTACTAGCAAGAGAGGTGTTTAACTCTCTAGATAATAAATAAAATATACCTAAACTCTTTAAACTATAAATATTTAGTTTATTAGTGATAGGAACTAACTAATATATTTTATTAGCTTTTGCTTAATTAAATCTAATTAACTGTAGAAGCTGTTTATTGTCTAATTAAGCGCTTATTCTTATCAATATTTAAAGTATTTTCTGTGGATCGATAAGGATTAATATCTAAACCACCTCGCCTTGTATAGCGCCCATAGACAGTTAGTTTTTCAGGCTTGCAATAAGTCATAATGTCCACAAAAATCCGCTCAATACATTGCTCATGAAACTCATTATGATTTCGAAAAGAAATAAGATATTTTAATAGGCCCTCGCGATTAATTTTCTTACCTTTATAGGCAATCTGTACACTACCCCAATCTGGTTGGTTGGTAACTAAGCAATTTGATTTTAATAGATCAGAATAAAGTATTTCTCCTACTATTTCATCCGTGACCGATAAAAAAGAAGGCTCAACCTGATAAATAGAGCATTCAATATCAAGATTATCAATAGTTTCACCATCAAAAGATTCAATAATTTTAAACTGTCTTGCCTCTTCAAGTGAATAAATAGTCACTAAAACTTCAGCATCAATTCGTTTTTCTAAATCACTTTTTACAATATTTTCTAGCGCGAATTTATCTTTAATTTTTGTATTATTAAATGAATTAAAATAGAGCTTAAGCGATTTAGATTCAATTAATTTAGGTGAGTGACAATCATAAATAATTTCAGCTACACCAACCATTGGTTTTCCTTTTTCATTAAGCCAAGAAACTTCATAATGATTCCAACAATCAAAACCAAAAAAGGGCAAATCAGTTGGATTGAGACCTATTTCTCGCCGTTTACCAGCTCGCGGTATTGGATAAAGCCTATCGGGATTATAAGTCAAATCATAGTCTGATTTTTTTCCTAACTCTGATTCTCTACTAATCGCCTCGTATTTGCTAAGTATTTGATTACTCATTGTATTTAACTCCAACATTTCAATAATTTTTGCTGTGCTTTGCCAATTTACCGAGCTGCCCATTTCTATTTGACTAGCAATATACGTTAGTAATGAGGCAGCTTCATTGATTCTTGCGGCTTTTGCGCGTAATTCATCGGCTTGAATTTTAAGAGAAGCATTTAAATTAAAATTAGGATTTTCAATAAACTTTTTTATTTCATCTAAAGAAAATCCCAAGTATTTTAAAGTTATAATTTGCTGTAGAATTAATAAATCTTTTTCAGAATAAAGACGATAACCGGAAACTGACCGTTTTGTAGGCCGCAGTAAACCAATCTCATCATAATATTGTAGCGAACGAACAGTAAGGGATGTCATCCGACTAACTTCTTTAACCTGATAATATTTCATACAGCCCTCTCTTTTATACAAATTTTAACCTATTACGCCACGTGAGGGTCAATGGTTTTTAAAAATGTCCAATAACTTTATGAGTTATAGTAAGATAGCTGAAAAGACAGGCTTCTTCAGCTAAAAATGAGAGTAGTAGGAATATCACTAAATGATTGAAGCAATTATTTTTGATTTTGATGGCGTTATTTTAGATAGTGAACCATTACATTATAAAGCATGCTGCCAAGTCTTAGCGCCTTTAGGCCTAACTTTAAGCTATGACGATTATCAAAAAAACTATTTAGGCCTATCTGATAAAGAAATGTTTCCTCAATTAATGCATGATATAAATTATGCTATTTCTATAGAAGATATTGCCGAGTTAATACGTAAAAAAGTTGCAGCTTACCAAGAAATAATTTCACATTGCCCTGCCTTACCTATTATTGATGGATTTCCAGAATTTCTAAGCAAGATTGCAACACAAGTTAAAAAAATAGCAATTTGCAGTGGTTCTACCAAAAATGAAATAAACTCAGCTTTGGCAAGAATAGTGCAAGGTAAATTACAAACTTATTTTAATACAATTGTAACTTCTGAAGATGTAAGCCATGGCAAGCCTTCTCCAGAAGGTTATCTATTAACCGCGCAGAGAATAAACATTACTCCCAAGCACTGTTTAGTTATCGAAGATACCCCTTTTGGTATACAAGCAGCTAAAGCTGCAGGAATGCAAGTTATTGGACTACTTACTAGCTATAAGAATAAATATGATTTAAAGGTAAATAAAACTGCCAGCAATTTTAATCAGTTACTGCAAGAAAATGTTTTAAATTTAATTTAGAAGTGATGCTGTTAAACATGGTAAATAGATTACGCTAAATAACGCGTAATCTATTTATAAACTAGATAGCAAAATTATAAGATGAAGAATAAGGCTGCTCTTCCTTAGGTTGGCTAACTTTATCTTTAATAGTGGTAAAACTACGAGTACCTAACTTTATTAGGTTCTCAGGCGCTGAGACTGCTGTCATAATTGCTAAAGCAACTGTTCCTATTGCAGATACGCCAGCTAAAATACCTAGTTGTTTTGAAATTGACAGATAACCTGAAGACGCTTCTTTTTTTCCTGCCAAACGAGCACCACCAGACATGATTAGGTAACCTACGCTTGCAAGAGCACTTACGGCTGCAACTGCTGCTACAGCAGCACTAAGCACACCCCAAGCTAGAGGCGCATAAATAGGTGATGTAATTGCCTTTGCAACATCTGTAAGGCCTTTATAGGGCGCAAAGAAATTAGAAGTAGTATTAGAACGGACAGGACCTGTTAAAAAATTATAAGCTGGGATAACAAATTTTTGTGCTTTAAAGTTTTTATTAAGCTTAAGATTTTCTAGTGTCTCAGGATTAATATATTTATCAAGCCTAACGTTAGCCATGTTAATTCTCCTTATTGAAATTTGGAATCACAGTGTGCATTATGAAGGCAAGTCAGTCAACCTAATCTTTTGTTAAATATATTAATTAATAGTCAAATCTAAGCTTTAATTAAAATTAAATTAGCTTGGGTTAAAATATGAAAATCATGGGAATAATTTTAAGAACAATTTTAATTTCAATCATCCTGACACAAGATAAATAAAGCCTGTAACTTTATAGCTATACTTAATAAGGAACTTTTTTATGCAGGAAATTAAACTCTATTAGTCATAAGCTGCAGGTTTTTTTCTTAATGACTTTATTTGGCTTTGCTTGGATTTTTCCGCCAATATTTTTTGTTTTGTTCGTCTTGATCGGCGCTTCTTTTGGCGCTTTATTTTCTCAATCTCTTGCTGTATTTTAGATTTTTCATCACTATAAATAGCATCTAATTTTTCACAAAGCCTTATTCTGGCAAAATAGCGATTGTCCTCGCGGCTGCGTGTTTCTTGGCATTTTATTTCAATACTTAAAGGCAGGTATTTTAAATAAACTGTCGAAGCAGTCTTATGTAAATTTTGGCCACCTTTGCCACTACCGATAATAAATTTCTCAATTAGCTGGGAATCTCGAACGTTAAGCTTTTGCATCCAATGTTTCAAATTATCCCACTTTTCTTTACTGATCATGACTCCTCATTCCTAGAATGATTTATTAAACTACGAAATTTATTTACCAACGCTTTTAAATTTTTAACATCTTTGAGAAATTTAGTCTAATCTAATAAAACTTAACTATGATATAAAGCTAATAATTCCTTGCTGGTGTGACAGCCTAGTTTTTCCATCACTTTAGCTAAAATGCCTTCTACTGTCCGATAGGAAGTTTTTAATTCTTTAGCAATTTCTTTAGATGCTTTACCTTGAGCCAATAATTTAACGCATTTTGCCTGCTGTATAGTTAAAGGAATGGGTATATGCAGGGTCTTATGAAATAGAGTTAAATCTTTTTTTTCTAAATTTACCTGTGTACTTGGCTTAGTGGATTTAATATCACTTATACCTTCTTGTATGGTACAAATGTGATGTTCTAGATTGTTATCATCACTATTAACCGTAAGCATTGCTAAGTTCTCATACAATGTATCACGTTGGCGATGGAGAGCTTGAAGAAAACAGCTAACTTCTGTGGATTTTAGCAGTAGCGGCACTGGACTGCGTGATAACCGCTCTACTTGGGTAGAGAAGCTTACTTGTAAATAGATTAAGTATTCTTTTTCTAAAAGTTTAGCAATCTCTTTGCTTTCTATAATACTTGCATCAGTCACTACAACAATATTCTCTCTTTTTAAGAGATTAGATAAAACACCCTTTTGACAACTAAGGAAAGAAGCTGCCCCTTTAGGTCCCATAATTTCATGCACAGTACGGCCAATTTGATACTCTAACCCTAAATCTGCATCAATAAAGTCCCAACCAAGCCTAGTTGCTAATGTCTGCGCAAGCAATGTTTTCCCTGCGCCTGGGTGTCCTATAATAAAGATACGTGCGTATTTTTTCATTTCATTAACCTCAAATTAATAACTTTAAATATTGTTTATTATTTAACCAATATTATAATTATTAATACAAAACAACTGCAATACGTAGAACTACGTATCCTTTTATGATGCTAATAGAATTTATCTCAATTTAAATAATCCATTATTAAGTTTAATAGCTTAATGCTAATATCGGGGCAATTGAAGTCATAGATCCACAAGAAAGATCATACCTTTCAAAAGATACTTATACCGTGCTTGCAATCTTAAAAAATCATGCTTAAGCGCTGTTTCCTGTTTTCTTGTTACATAGCTTTTTATATTCGATTTCTAATTGCTTTAACTCTTCATCATTCAATTTATCTAAATCAATCGAAAAATTATTAGCACGGTGATTCGATTTAATTAATTCATCTAGTTTTAAATTTAAAATTTTTGTATCTCGATTTTGAGTATGTTGAATTAAAAAAACCATTAAGAAGGTAATAATAGTTGTACCTGTATTAATAATTAGCTGCCAGGTATCTGAATATTTAAAAATAGGGCCCGTTATCGCCCAGATAATAATTAATACCAATGCAACGATAAATGACCAAAGGCTACCTGCTATTTCGCATGTTACTGTAGCAAATTTATTAAATACTTCATTAACTTGCTTATCCTTATTTGTATTTTTCATAAATTGGCTATTAAAATTAAACTTATACTTTAATCTTTATATAAAATAATTTTCAATAGCGTTAAGGTATATTTATACTAAATATCTTACAGCTATAAATAATGTAATCTAACAGTTTAAGGAAGAACAACTTTATGACAATAATCACATACCAGTCAAAAAGAATAGGACCTGTTGTCGTTAAAATAGAAAACAATCAAGCAACAATTTACTCTCAGCGTTTAGAACTTAAATCGCTTAACCAATGTGATGTATTAAATTTAATTGAGCAATATAAACTCCTTTTATCTAATCCTGAAAACACAGAATTATTTGGTAGAGGCAAAGTCTGGAGCACCCAAGAAGTAGAAGCATTTATCTTACAAGAAATAAAGCACTGGAATGAAGGAAAGAATTTTGGCGTTTTTAATGTCTATGATGCAAAAACAAAAACCTTTCTTGGAAGTTTATTTCTCCATCAAGCAATAAATGACTTTGCTCATATTGGTGCTGGCCATAATCAGGCCATGGAGATTGGTTATATGATTGATAAACAGTTTAATGGTAAAGGCTATGGAACAGAAATCGCTATCTTAGGAAAAAAATACATAAAATACCTTGCTGCAAGAATAGCAAATCAAAATGAAACAAATAAAATCAAAGAAATTGTTGCTACTGTTCACCCACTGAATATAGGCTCATTAAAGATTTTACAAAAGACGCTTAAACAACAAGAGCCAGAAGAATTTAAAAAATTCGGCGGCCAACCACGGCTATTATTTTTTAAACCCTTAAAAGCAGAAAAAATAGCTCCTATAGGGTTAGAATGTAGCGCAAAACTGTAATAGCGTAATAAATTACGTTTAGCTACCAAGATATTCAACTTTTTCGGAGATCTAGTATTAAGTTGCCATTGATAATTCTTAAGGCAAATGCAGAATGATGACGTAGCCTTAGTCGAGCAGATTGTTAACGTTCTTAGGGAAGTAGATTACGCCTGGAACATGCAGGAGATGCAAGTTAGGTTAGGTCTGCAAGAGCCTTGGGAGAAGCAAATTTTTTATGAAGAGGTGTGTGTTGCTTTTGGTTCCGATAAATTACAAGCATCTACTCCAATACCTAGTAAACTAGAACAATTTCAATCAGATGTTAAGGAGGCAGTTCAATTAATTACTGCAGCTGATTCTAAGTTTGCTCATGAAATAGAAACCTTTGTTTCTACACTTTATTTAGTTGATAGTAAAGTTAATGTAGGCGCAACCTCGCCTAAATTTTTTGGTGCTATCTACCTTTCGTTACCAAGTAGCAACTTAGCCGATTACTCTATGCTTTTTCTATTAGAGCTTTTAATTCATGAAACCTCTCATTTATTTTTAAATACAATTATCGCCTACGATCCACTTATATTAAATGAGGAAACAGAGCGATTTAATTCTCCTATAAGAACTGACTTAAGACCTTTGCTTGGTATTTATCATGCTACTTTTGTATTAAGTAGAGTATTAAGATTATTTAAAAAAATAAAAGAATTAAATTTGTTTTCCAATCATTTAATACTTACAGAGGCAATTATAAATTTAGCTAAAAAATATGAAGCAGCCTATAAGATAACTTACCAAAAAGCTAAATTTACTCCTGTAGGCAAGAGCATTTTTTTAACTACAAGAGAATGTGCGCTACTAAGCTAATTGCATGTGTTGAAAAGCTAATGACATTTAAGAATAGTGAATAAATAACTAGCTGTTAATTATCAAAAATATATTTTATTTTTAAGGCTTCATAGTAGCAATTTGCTCACGTAAATCTAGCGGCAAACTAGAAATTTTATCATTTGAAAAAAAGTTTATATTGTTTTGGATATACGTAGAGAGTTCTTCTTTTAATGATGATACTGCTAGTGTGAATTTTAAATCATTATTAAGTTTTAAAATCTCTTTTAAGGATTGCACCATTTGCGAAGAAAAGGAGTGAATCTTACTAATTTCGATTAATATAATCTCTAATTGTTCTTTGGTAGCAACCAACCCATTATCATAAATAGTACAACGTAAAAATTGAGCAGGCCAACCATTTTCTTTAGTATGCCACGCAATACTATTTGCTGATATTCTATTTACTTCGCAAGGTATATCTAATTTAACCAAACTAGCTATTAAACTATTTAATTGCTGCTCATCATTAGTAGAGAATGATAAATAAAATTTTCCTGTTGCAAATTTTACTAATTTTAACGTATTTAGTGATGCAGGTAATTTTAATTCAAAACTATACTCTTCAAAGAAAGCAGTAAAAAGATCTGGAGACATTTCGAATTCTGGATCATAATCGTAAATATAACCCGCAAAAGATTGGCCTTTTTTCATGGGCGCTATTTGCCATTTTTGCATAATTATTCCTATAAAAATTCTAATGAAAATATCAAATGTAAATAAATCCAAATATTTTATAGCAAGAAAATAACTAATACAATATGACAAACATACAATCATTTATTATCTTTTAACGTTTTAAATACCTTCTCATTCTTATTGTTAATTTCAATTTCTACATTTGCCTAAAAGTAGAAGGGATATCTGGTTTTTATCGCGAGATAAAACTTAATCAACGTAGCGCCTATGGCTTTAGAAATTTTGAAAATTACAGAACACGTGTTAAGGTCCTCTGCGGATGATTAAAGCTGCCCCCGTAAATGGGAAAGACCCAATTATTGACTTAAATGAGATTTAAATTTTATGATGCAACTCGTTGATTATTAAGGGGGTTTACTGGTCGGGACGGTAGGATTTGAACCTACGACCACTAGCACCCCATTCTTTCTACTTTAGATATCAAGTAATTTCATCTCATATCAAAAAATATTTTTATTCCTTGATTTATATATGTTTTCACCCTATTATCACGCTCAAACGATCACAAACAATTTCATCTAAGAACAAGATTAAGTGTACCCCAAAGTGTACCCCGATAATTAAGAAGAGAATATGGGTAATTTTACTGATACATATATTAAGGGATTGAAACCAGAAGCGTTACGTTATGAAAAGTACGAAGGGGGCGGTTTTGGCATTCGTGTAACTCCCAATGGCATTAAAAGCTGGATTTATCGTTATAAGATAGCTGACAGAACTGACAAAATTACCTTAGGACATTATCCTGCTATGAGCTTGGCTAATGCTAAAAAGCAATTCATTGAATTGAGCCAATTACGTCGTGATGGAAAAAACCCTAAAGACATTATTGCTCAGGAGAAAGAATCGCAAAACAATACTGTAAATAAGCTAGTGCTTTCTTGGTACGAAAACTACATTAAAAAAGAACGCAAACAACCCCAACAAATTAAACAGCTCATAGATGCTGATATTATTCCCTTGCTCGGCGATATTGAATTAGCCAAACTCTCCCCTGCTTTGATCACTAAAGCGCTAGATAAGATTGTAAAGCGTGGCGCACCAGTTCATGCGAATAAAGTACTAGCAGCCTTAAAACAAGTATTGAGCTATGGCGTACGACGTGGTGCTTTGAGAGAAAATCCTGCTTTATTATTACAAGGTCGTGATATTGGAGGAATTGAGAAGCCACGTGAGCGTTATTTAACAATTAATGAAATTAAAGAATTGCTATTGTTCTTAAATAACAGCAAAAGCCGCATGTCTATTCAAGTCAAATTGGCTATCAAACTCATTCTATATACTGGAATAAGATCGGGAGAACTTAGGCTAGCTACTTGGTCAGAAATAGATTTTGAAAATAACCTTTGGACTATCCCTAAAGAACATACTAAACAAAATGAAATTATGAGAATCCACTTAACAGAACCCGTAAAGGCAATGTTTCAAATACTCAAATCTGTTTCACAATCAAACTTTATACTCTCAGCAACTCAACGTGAACCGCTCAGCCCAAAAGCTCTATCACGGGCAATTAATCGCATTCAAGAACGTGTTGGGATCCCCCATTGGACAGCACATGATTTAAGACGAACCTTTTGTACTCAGCTTGGCCAAACTCTCCAAATTGATCCAGTAGTAATTGAAAAGTGTCTTGGTCATAAAATGCCTAAAATTATGGCTACTTATAATAGGAATGAAATGCTTCGCCAACGTAAGGAAGCCTTAGAAACATGGAGTTATTTTTTAGAAGAGTTATTAGTTGAAAATGTTGTTTATTTTAGAGAATACAATACAAATTTTATTTAAGGCTTTTACTTAATAACTGATTACAATATAAAGCGAGCTAGAAATAATATTTAATCTGAGGTGATAAAGTAAATATTTAAATTCACTATCTCTGAATATTTCAAAATAAAACAGTGGCTTTGAGGTATTTTATGAAAACACTCTTTTGGAATTAGTTTATTATCGGTAATTTCAGAAGAAAATTGGCCACTAAGGGTTCGCTTGGCAGATCTAATTATAAGTGTTGAAATATTACCATCAGAATCAAAAAAATAATCTTTTAAAATTCCGTAGTACAAAAAAGACTGACCAGCAGTTTCAACTAAGGCGTAAATCTCAACTAACTCAATTGTTTCATCTTTATAACCGTACCCTTTAAAAAAATAAAACCACTCATTATTAAATCTTAGCCCCAAAAACTTTTTATCGAGCTTAAAAATAGTAGTTATTAGCCATCTTAGCAAAATTCCTAATAGGAACCCGACCATAGAGGTTAACAGTAAATATTTAATCACAGCTTTTGTTTCAGCAATACTAATTGAAATATCTTCTTGCGGATTTGAAAGAAATTCCATTAATTTTTCAGCGTTTACCGTAAGACCCATACTAGCTGGTAAGGCTAGGAAACAAAGATGAAGAACTAGGGCAGCGAAAAGAGATAAAGTGGTTTTATGAGTAAATGGAATTAAATTTATAGCGCTGGGTTCGAATTTATAATATCCGCTTACAAAGAAAAGACCTGGCAATAATAGTAAAAGTATTAATAGGGTCGGTAATGCAATATTCATTATTCTCCCTTATTATTTTTTTAAATCTACCTCGCTGGCAAATTTAATTCTAAATTTTTCAATATCTTTTATATTTACTTCGATAGGCCGATCCTCGGCGTGTAGCCTTTCCAAAGCATCAATTAATACCTTCTCTTTTTCAGGATCACTTAATATTTTTTTAATTCTGTCGCTCATTACTGCTTTCATTTGTACACTCCAACCCTCTCTTTATTTATAATTATAGCTAAGCATTTAGAACTACCAAATTTCTATTATTAAAATCTATAAAAGCCCCCTAGCATGGTCCTTAAGGGTTTCGTCATAACGTGAAGGCAACTATAATAGAGCCGCCAAGCTATCTCGACGGAGAGAACTAAGGGCCTCATCACCTCTTTTGCTTGGCACATTTAGTGATGATATTGCTTTGATGGAGTAATAATCTGTGACATTAAGTAAGCAATTTGTTGCTCAAATAAAAATTTTTCCACTATTAAAAACCTTTTGTACTTTAAATCCTGTAAAAATTGATGTTCATAAGTTATCCGAATCCACTTATCCCGCGTTGTCACTTCTTGAAATAGCTTGGCTCCAGAGTATTTCTGAAATGAATTATAATTTTTTAGAGCTAATTGATTGGGAGTCACCAGTTTTATTAGCTCAAGTAGAAGAAATTCAAACATATTTGTTCCTTCTTTCCCAAAATAACGAGATAGAACAAGATCTTTTTGATTATACCATTGAGGAAACTCAGACTTACATGTTACATACTTTTGTTTCACCGAAGGAAGCTATTGCTTACTTTGATTCAATTAAACTCGTGAATCGTATTACTGATCAAAAAATAAAAAAGGACAGCTTTTTAAAAGGGATTAGACGTTTAGAGCTGTATAGACTTGCTACAACAAATTTAACTTATGAATCACTAAAAAGTTTAAGAAGTTATTGCAAAAATAATCCAGTAACCTTGATACCAACACAGCTACCAGAGAGTATTTGGTTAAAGGAGTTAGCTCTCTATTTAGCAATTTCAGCTAAAGGTCGTTATGAGGATTATGGTGATATCGATTATGACGATAAAAAGCTATTACATAACCGTATAAGTATACACCGAGCGCTTATAGGCAAGCTTCAAGAGATATTGGGTTTTCCATTGGGAGAATGGTCTCTAATGTTACCTGAACATCAAGAAAGAGCCAAAAGAGAAGGTATTTTAGACATTGCAGCTATAGCAACAAACTCTCAGCTTGAAGTGCCTGATTATTGGAGTTTTAAAGTTTCAAAAGAATTAGCCTTACGAATCTATCAGGAGCTGCCAGAATTTAATTATTTATTTGATGGCACTAAAAAGATAGACAGTGAGCCTACAACAAGCCAAACGTTGATTCATCAAAATAAAAGATCAAAAAATATAATCCGAGCTGCTCTAGAAATATGGGTTAGGCACCTAATTGAAGCAGATATCTGTACTACTTATACTCAATTCAAACAACTTATGATAAATACATATTACAAAAAGACGCTACGGGATGAAGGTGAGGAATATGATGAGGGTCCAATAGTAAAAAATGTTTATTGCTTGCTTGATAAAAATGGTAAAGACAAGATTTATTTTAAAATAGAAAATCAACTTGGGGTTACAGGATCTACTAACAACAGGGCTTTATCCTCTTTTAAGCAAATTTTTGACAACATTTTATCTGAACTCAAAAAAGAATTATCTAGTTTAATTATTTCGGGTAGTCCCTCACAAAGGTAAATTACGGGTAATTTATGGGTAATTTACCGTAATTTACCGTAATTTACCGTAAATAAGAACATCATTTCCCAATTTAAAGCACAATATTTATACAAAAAATTTCCTTATTTCATATTCCTAATTCCTATATGAGACCATTTTTACTCGGTTGAATAGATAGGAAATCAAAATGCCACAAGAACTAAAACAAGTGCTGCTTTACATCACAAATGTAGAGCAAATGACAGGTCGTAATCGATTAACGCTAAGGCGCTGGTGGAATAAAGGAATATTTCCACGACCTTCAAAGATTAATTCTGTGCTTGTTTGGCGCACTGAAGTAATTGAGCAATGGATTAAAAGAAATATATAAGGAAATGAAAATGAACAATGAGACAGGAACAAAAGCATTTAAATGCCTTCAAGCTCTACTTAAAGGTGAAACTCTTCATCGAAAAATATTGGGCGATATGGGGATCGCAGATAACAATGATTCCCTACATTCATATGCTTCATATCTGCGACATCAACGATTCATTCCAGTAGAAAGTACTAAGAACTCAGATGGTACATGTGATTATTTTATGTCGCCAAGAGAGATAGCTCGTTTTAAGGATCCTCTGCTTCGAATCCAGCAGAAAGAAGAAATGCGTAGTCTGATTGAACGTGAGCGTCAAGAAAAATTGGTTGAGGAATTTATTCGGTTTCTCATTCGTTTAAACGAGTTCCCTATCTTGTGGAACTTTTGGTGCGATCTTCCTTTTCGCCTTAGTGAGATTTCAACGGAGATTAACGCCTTACTCAAACACGAGGAAAGCGTTAATCAATAAAGCTTGGTTAAAGGGGGTGACCGCCCCCTTTCTTTAGGAATTTACCATGAATAATTTTATAACAATTTTAGAAAATACTGTAGTCGCATCGACAAATACAGGAATTACTATCACTAATGAGTTTGAAAACATTAAAGGCAATGAACTGCTTACGAAGTTAAGAGAGTTAAAAATTGGCAATAAGGATGGCAGCCATTTTCTGAGAAGTGCGTTAAAAACTGCAATAGACGGTAGATGTATGCCACGCGGAGATCTTAATACTCATAGCCGTGCTGAGCTTCTTATTATTGATTGCGATAAACGTGTTGACGACGATGGATGTGAGTTAGAGGGCGCGCCTTCCCCTCTAGCCGTTCACCAAGCTTTAAAAGAGATGAATATCGGACATATTATTTATGGCTCTTATTCACACTACACTGGAACTAAAGGTAACAGGTATCGGATTATCCTAACTACTAATCAACCTTATACCAAAGAGCATCTCGCGCCAACAATAGAAGCTTGCATTTTACTCATCAACAAAACAATCAATGGATATACACTTGCGTATGCCAAAGAAAATAATGTATTTGCTCAAGGCTGGTATTATCCGCGCCGCCCAGCAGAAAGCACTATTAATCATTTATATTTCGAATTTCTAGAAGGAGAACCGATCCATGTTGCCGTAGCGCAAATCTTACCCTCTATTAAACATTTATCACGGCCAGAGCAACTGAATAAGAACGGCAGGGTATCACCTATCCAAATGTTTAATGAGCAAAACCCTCTTCCGGCCCTTCTTACTCAATATGGTTATAAGCGAAAATTAGTCAATAATGGTTACGAAAAATGGTTATCACCTGAATCTTCCACAGGTATCGCAGGAATAACAGTAAAAGACGGTAAATTTTTTAGTCATCACAATGATCAATTTAATGATGGCTACTGGCACGATGCGTTCGATCTAATGAGGATAAGAGAAAGCTTAACAGAGCGTGAGGCATTTACTATAGCTTCAAATCTAACTGTTTCACTTGGTGTTAGATCGGTGTCTGAAGATTTCAGAGACACATTTAACCCACTATTAAATGACGCCCCTAGACCATTGCCAGAATCAAGACCACCCGTGTTGCCCCTGTTACCCAAGATGTTACCGGAAGCCATTCGAGATTATATATTTGATGTCGCTAATCGCCAACAAAGTTTACCTGATTTTGCTGCTGTAGCCGCGATCGTAGGCTTATCAGCACTGTTAGGACGCAAAGCGATAATATATCCTAAACAACATGATGATTGGGCAGTAACTCCGAACCAATGGGGTGCAATTATTGGACGTCCTTCTGCTATGAAGAGTCCGAGTATGAAGGAAGCTCTTAAACCTTTAAAGCAATTAGATATAAGCGCTGCGCAACAATTTGAAGAAGAGGTAAAAAATTATGAGGAAGAATGCCAATTAATAGAGCTCGAAAAGCTGGAAGCAAAAAATAAAGCCAAAAATGCATTAAAAAAGGATAATCGAGAGGCAGCCAAAAAAGCACTGAAATTCCTAGAATGCGCGCCCAAGCCCGTCCGCAAAAGATTGATAGTCAACGATGCCACTATTGAAAAACTAGGTGAATTATTAAAAGAAAATTCTAATGGTTTGTTATTAGTTCGTGATGAACTGTCAGGCTGGCTAGGTAAATTAAACAAAGAAGAATATCAAACCGAGCGCGCATTTTATCTTGAGTGCTTTGACGGTAATGGAAATTACTTCTATGATCGTATTGGACGTGGCACAATTGTCATTCAAAACTGTACTCTATCAGTTATTGGCGGTATTCAGCCGAGTAAAATAGCCGCACTAGTCCGTGATGCCATCAAAGGAACCGGTGATGATGGTTTGATTCAACGTTTTCAATTTGCAATTTTGCCAGATGATATAGGCTGCTGGGAGTGGATTGATCGCGCCCCAAATCAACAAGCAAAAGAAAAATATGATACCATTTTTCAAAGCCTCCACGAGCTTAGCTTTGACACGGCAGGCGGAGAACCTCGCTATTTTCGATTTACCAATGAGGCACAGCAGTTATTTATTAATTGGATGAAAGAAATCCAGGACGCTGCCCGTTGTGCTGATATCCATCCAGTCCTTGAAAGCCATATGCTTAAAATGCCTCAGACTATTGCAGGATTAGCGTTATTATTTGAAATAATTGATGGAGGGCGTGATGCTGTTGGGATAGAGGCCACATCTAAATCATTAGATTGGGCATCTTATTTACTTAGTCATGCTAAACGACTCTATAGTATTGCATTAAATGATAGCCTGGATGGAGCAAAGCTCATTCTGAAGCGTAAATCTAATCTAGATGATCCGTTAACTGCTCGTACTATACAACGTAAGGGCTGGTCTGGTTTAAATAGCATTAAAGAGGTTAATGACGCTTTAACTTGGCTAGTTGATTATGGGTATATTGTACCAAAAATATTAAGTTCAGCAGATACAAACGGCCGCCCCAAAGTTGTTTACTACTGGATCCCTTCAACAAAATCAAAAATCAATTCAAGTAATGCCTTAGCTGAAAAAATTAGATGAAGTAGCCAAACATGCCGACAAAACTGACACATTATTATGTCGGTTTTGTCAGTACGTTTTGGAAGCTTTTTTATAGAATAAAAGTAAAAGTTTGACTCAAAATAGGAAAAATATTAAGAAAATTATATCGAAAATTGCAAAAAAAGGGCGAAATTCCATTTTTTTATAACGAAATTGTGAATAAAAAAATATTTTCCAGTCAGCTAATCAGTGAGAACACCATTACTATGAATAACTTAGCAGTAATTTAATTTGATAGGTGACACTATAAAAAGAGTAATGATTGAATGTTTTTTACCCTGGTTTAATAAAAATAAATAGAAGAGTAGTAACGCTAGAGTTATCTTTAACGATTCCAAACTAAATCTATGGAGGTTAAACAATATTAAATACATGCCGATAACTTAATTAAATTAATAAATTTAAGCCAAAATGTATAATTTTGAACACAATGATTTTAAAGTCCTATATAAAAACTTAATTCAATTGATTTTCGCAAATGGAGAGGACGTAATTGTTAATAAGAAAAGGACAAAAGAAGTTATTAATTGTTCTATTTGTTTAAAGGATATTAACAACCACGTACTAGATTTTACAAATATAGATGACAGAAGACAGTTAAAATACCAAAAGTATCTTCACGAAGAAATTAAATGGTATGAGTCAGGTTCTCTAATTGCTGAACAGGCTCCAAGCTCTTTCTGGAAAAAAATAGCTGATCCCGATGGAAAAATCCAATCCAACTATGGGCACATGATTTTGTTTGAAAGAAAGCCTTATTCTAAATCTGGTATAACTTCATTCCTTCACGCTATTAATCTTCTTAAAGAAGATAAATTATCACGACAAGTGATTTTACATTATAACTTGCCTCAACATTATGATACAGACACAAAAGACATACCATGTACTATTTCAACTCAAATTTTAATCCGTGATGATTTTTTACATTTTATTGTATTTCAAAGATCCTCGGATTTATTTAGAGGGCTGACTTATGATTTACCTTGGCACTGCCATTTAATGAATAAATTTATCGACGAGCTTAATAAGATACCTAATTATAATATTAATGCGGGAAGTTTAACTATGCTGCTAGGTAGTGCCCATATATATCAAGCAAATATTCCTTTTTTTAAAAAATACTTAAATAAGGTAAATTTATGATGCTGAGAGAAAACACTATTTATACTTCCACAGAGCTATTAAAGTTGTTTGGAGGTAATTTGCAGTCATCCATGCCTTTGGTTAAAGGCAGGGTTTTATATTGTAAGTTTAATCCTCGGATAAATCCTAACTTTCCTGAAGAAGCATGGATTGAAGAAGGTCCATATAGAAAAAAATCTGCTCATTACCTTATAAATTGTAACTTAGAAGTTCCCATATTTAAAAAAATTAAATCTAATAATTGGCAATATGTAGGTAAGGCCACGATTTCAGATTCATCTGATACGAATAGGATTAAAAATATTAACGTAAGCCCGCCTAGAAATCCCGTTCAGATAATTCTTAAATTACACTTTAATAAAGGGAACAAGGTTCCTGTTTAAATACCGGTATAAATTAGCAAAAGTTATTAAAGAATTTTAAATTAATACAAATATTCTTTCTTTTTCAGTCTATTTGCCATTTATCTCAACATGTCCTGTAAAACAATTTTTAAGATTAAGTTTCTCGACAAGCTTAAATACTAAAGGGTCATCACAAATCATTTTATCAACAATTAAAAGGGGGTTTGTTTCATTTTTATTTGTAAAAGAAAAGATAGGCAATGAGAGATGCTGAAGTAATTTTATACTATTATTATCATTTATAAATATTTTCTCTTTTTCTTCTTCTTTGAAAGTAATTATGCTTCTTTTATCCAAATGGAGTTGCCAATCATAAAAATTAGGATGATCGCCCTTCCACTTATCAATGAGAATTTTAGCTTCATCATATTTAGTAAAATCTATTTCGTAGGTAATAGGAATTTCACGTTTATATATTTTTTTCGCTATAACACTATAATCATTTTTTTCATGGCTAGGATCATTTACCAACATAGTGATTAGAATGTCTAAATCATAATCACAAATATAAATGTATTCATCTAAACATTTTTCTAAATTTTGCTTTTTTTTAAGTTGGGAAAGATATTTAATTATTGGCTGATTTTTATAACTAATACTTTTCTCAAGCTCATTAATTTTTTTGAATACTTGTTCTATAAATTTGGAACAAATAAATTCCAGTGCTACTATTTTTCGATGCTTATAAACACAATTTGTCATTAACCTTCTTGCAATTAAATAATTTTCAGCCACTCCAATTGCTTTTTTATTAATACATAAATAATTATGCGATTCTTCTGGATATAATTCGATACTATGAATCAGCCACTTTAAATCATAATTACCGTAAGTTACTCCACAGAAATGACTATCACGGAGTAAATAATCCATTCTGTCAGTATCTAATTGAGAAGATACAAGCCCGCGAATTAATGAAAGATCTTTTAGAAGGGTATTTTTTTTATTTAAAATTTGTATAGCTTGGGTTAAACATTCTCTTTCTTCATTATTAAAAATAGAATTAGCACAAATCCTTTCAATAATCAGAAGAGTCATTTCTTCATGATTAAATTTTATTTCGATACCTTCATATTCAGCTTTTTCAAACATATGAGAATATGGGCCATGTCCAACATCATGTAATAACCCGCAAGCTATTGCCAATAGTTTTAATTTTTCTATTTTAGATTTTGGATAATCAGCCTGAAGTTTTTGGATAATTCTCTTACTTAAATAAGCTACGCCTATAGAGTGACTGAATCGATTATGCGTTGCTCCGGGATATATATAAAAAGCCATACCTAATTGTTTAATATGCCGTAGCCTTTGAAATTCTGCCGTTTGGAGTATTTTTTTTACAAATATTGCTTCATCATCACGAAATTGTATTAAGCCATGGATAGGATCATTAATAGAAAATGTATTTTTTGGCACGGCTCCCTCCGGCGACAATTCCAAGCAACCTATTTATCAAACTATAGCATAATCAACAAAATTTACTCAAATTGATTTAATTTTAAACGATATAATTTCCTTTAACAATATGGAGAGGCTTATAGCCTTTTAATTTGGTTAAAGGTTGTCTTAAAAAATACCGATAGATAATAAAACTGCTTGGCTGCCAACATGAAGAGATTTATTAGAAATAAACCCTTATGGTCTTCTTTTATATTGCTTATCATTATTACAGTAATTTTTGTAGGAGTTTATTTCTATTTAAAACTAAACGATGAACATCAAAATTTTGAAACAGGTTTAACTTACTCAGTGTTAGCACTTTTTGTTTCAGCAATTTTAATATTACTAGCATATATAAAGACTCAAGAAGCAATTGAACAATCAAGAATAAGCTATTTATTACGAATTGATGAACGGTGGGCAAGTCCTGAAATAATCAGGGCCAGAGAGGTTATTCATAAGCTATACCTTGATGCTAAAACAATGCATCCACAATACGAAAATCAACAAATAAAACCTCTTATTGCTCAAAAAATCATGGATCTGAATGATGATGAAAGTCAAATTGAGGAATTTATTAAGCTATTAAATTTCTTGGATTTTTTAGAGACTATTGGCTATTTACATTCGCGCAAGGCAATAACTACAGAGGAAGTAACTGAGTTATTAGGAAATTCCATTATTTACTTTTATGATATTTTTAGCATCTACATAGCTTATAGACGCAAAACAAAAGACCCTGATTTCTATATTAAATTTGAAAAACTTTATTTGGAAGTAAAAACAAATTGTATATCATTAAAAGAGAGATCACTTTTTAATAAGTGTACCCCAAAGTGTACCCCAAAAAATTAAATTGAAAAAATGAAGTAAAAATTTTAATTGCAATCTGCTGATTTATAAGAGGTTTTACTGGTCGGGACGGAAGGATTTGAACCTTCGACCACTAGCACCCCATGCTAGTACGCTACCAGGCTGCGCTACGCCCCGACTCGGTTGTGAAGAATAGCTTGTTTTTCTAGGAATAACAAGCTGTTTGATAGTCAATAACTAAATTTGCAAGTGCTTAGTAAATTCAAAATCCGTTAGCTGTAAATTATTACCACTACAGGTTGGGCTTGCCCACTTATCAGCGCAAGGTTTATCACGAGCAATTGACCACATTGCCAACATACCTAGCTCCTTTTCTTTAGCAAATTGAGCTAATCTGTCGGCATTTTGAAGTGTAAATTGCTCAACATTAACATCATTAACCCCTATCATGGGTGTCACTTCAACTAAACGCCAAATATTTGCATCAGATTGAGATGGATAAAGAGTTAGTAGATAATCATGCAATGCTGTAGCGGCTTGAATGGCATATTCTCCCATATCACCTATGTAAGCTGGCCCATAATCCATAGCCATAATATTGACATGAAAATTGAGGCCGGCATTTTTTGCTGCTTCCACAATTGATTTACCTTGTGAAGTAAGACCTTCAGGAAGAACAGGTAAAGTAAAGCTTAATTGAATCTTAGGATTTTGCTGCTGAAATGCCTGTAAAGCTTGCATTAACTTAGACACATTTGCTGTTCCATTTTCAATATCAAAGTCTAGTGTCTTAGCTTGATAAATATTAACTGTATTCTTAAATAAAGCTATAAGCTCATCTTTACTACAATTTAAAGATACATCATTTCCACTTGCTCCACCAAAGGATACGGCTACAGCAATATGGTTTGTAGCTAATTTATCTGTTAAATGCTTTCCCCATTGATTGGCAATGCTATAAGTTTCTTGCCCGCCCCAAGCAGGTTTGCAGGTACCGCTGTCAGTAATAAATGCTAGATGATAAGCTTGAATACCTTGATTTAAAGCAATAGTTGTTAAATCCATAGGTTCCATATCCTGATATTCGGGATCCCAATGGGTATTAATAGTTACATCAGCGTAGGGGCTAAATAAGGTCGGTGAAACGCCAACTGCTGCAAAGCTAGGTGCTTGACTAATAAAAAAAGAGCTTAAGGCAATAATAAATTTCTTCATAATAAATTGACTAATATTGAACAGGATGTCAATTATAAAACAATTGTAATAACAAATTAACATTTTAACGGAAAAATTACCTCAAAAAGTATTTTTTTTGACAAAAATAGATAAAGACGGTTTTGCCGCTTACCTGTAAACTTAAATTTTATAGCGTAGAGCCAGCGTGTTCAAACTAAGAAACCAAATAATTTGGTGCCTTTTCCATACTTGAACTGACTTATCTAGTCCCTGGATTTTTTTTTGCTTCAATATGATTTTGGACTTCATTTATGGGATGCTCTACACCGGTAGTCTGGTAGCCAGGAACGCCATTACCTAATAAATTACCCATATCTGCGCCAAGAAATTGCTTCTGGGTTAACTCGTTGTTGGTTCCGGAAAGAGCAAGATCATTTTTTACTTTTTCAGCTAATTCAGCTGCGCCTTCCATAGGTCTTAATGGATCAACAGTTAATTTATCTAATACTAAAGCAGGTGAATCTGACTTGTTATCTTTAGTATTTTTATACCTTTTTTTAAATGACTTGCTTCCATCTTTATTATTTATCTTTTCTTTAGTTTTATGCTCTGCCATAGTAAATACCTTTAATCATGGATTGTTATAAGTATACTACCTATGCAGTAAGTTGGATCCATCTACCTACTGTCTTATTTAATGCTCATCTAATGAGCTAAACAGTAAATGTCTTATAGCTTCTAATTTAAAATAATTCAAGTAACTTAAATTAACTCTATAGACCTATATAAAAAACTTTAATGATATTAAGATAAATTTCTACTTAATTTTCTGGCACTTTATACAACTTTTATATAAAAATATTTTACCTACAAAAGCTATTGCCTATAACAATATACATTGTATTGACTTACTTACTTTAAAGAAATTTTTATTATTAAATAATATTTATAATCTCGATAAAATTGGCTACTAATATTTTCCTATTTCAAAGTCTAATGCCTTGATAAATAATCTGATTTACTGTGATAATTATGAAAGGAAAAATAGCAGAGTTAGGTCAGAATGATTTAGGTGATACCTTATCGTAATAATTACGAATCATTCATACTACTTATAAAAAATATAATTTAAAGCATAACGCTGAGCTAGCATTGCAAGGAGAAGTACTTATTCAAGATTGTATTTTGCATGAATTAAAAAAGGAGGATGAATTAGAGCGAATAGATTTATCTAGGCCTGATAATGGTTTTTCATACTCTATTTAATAAGATAAAAGCATCTTATTAAGAGCAATAAAAATGCTCGATTACTTAGGCAGTATCCCTAAAGTTATTTCGATGAATTAATATTGCTCATCGAAATAACCAATTGCTTTATAATTAAAATTTTAGCTAGTTAAAAGCATTAATTCCCGTTATATGGCGACCCAATATTAGAGTATGCACATTGTCTGTACCTTCATAAGTAAACACTGATTCTAAATTTAGCATGTGGCGAATCACATGATATTCTAGACTAATCCCATTACCTCCTAAAAGGTTGCGGCATTTACGGGCAATATTTAACGCTTCACGACAGCCATTTCGTTTTGCTAAAGAAATCATGACAGGCGTTTCGCGTCCTTGATCTTTTAATCTTCCTATTTGTAAATTTAAACACTGCGCTTTAATAATTTCGCTATACATCTGTGCTAATTCAGCTTGTATTAATTGGAAGGAAGCAAGTGGCTTATTAAATTGTTTACGTTCTAATAAATAATCTTTTGTTATGTCAAAACAAGCCATAGCCGCGCCCATAGCACCCCAGGCAATACCGTAGCGAGCTTGACTTAAACAGCTTAACGCAGCACCTAGGCCTTTTCCAGTTCCTGCTAAAAGATTTTCATCAGGCACAAAAACATCTTCAAAGACAAGCTCGCCTGTTATAGATGCTCGCAAAGACATTTTATGCTTAATTTCAGGTCGACTAAATCCTTTAAAATCTTTCTCAACAATAAAACCTCGAATGCCTTCGTCAGTTTTAGCCCAAACAATAGCAATATCAGCAATAGGTGCATTAGTAATCCACATTTTAGCGCCACTTAGCCGCCAGCCACCCGATACTTTTTTAGCATAAGTGCGCATACTTCCTGGGTCTGATCCTGAATCAGGCTCAGTTAGACCAAAACAACCAATAATTTCACCAGCAGCCATCGCAGGTAGGAATCTCTGTTTCTGCTCTTCATTACCATAGCGAAAAATAGGATACATACATAAAGAACTTTGTACAGATACAAAACTACGCAAGCCACTATCACCGCGCTCCAGTTCCTGACAGACTAAACCATAAGCGATATAGGAAGCACCTGCTCCACCATAGTCTACTGGTAAGGTTAAACCCAACAAGCCTAGATCGGCTGATTCTTGAATAAGTTTTTTGGGAAACTCACCTTTCTCAAACGCCGCTGCCATTAAAGGTACTACATCGTTATTAACAAAGCGGGTTACGCTTTCTCTAATTAGTCGCTCATCATCTTGTAATTGCTCATCAAGAAACAACAGATCGTCCACGCTCTTTCTCCCCATTAATAGAGTGTAATGCTAGTAATGCCGCAATAATAGAATCGCGGCTTGGTAATAAATACTGCCAAGCATTGCCTAATGGAATAAAGCAGTCCTCACCTGTTATACGCTTTATTTTTAAATTGGGCGCTGCCTGTTCAACTAAGAGTGTAATTAATCCTTCGCTTATAGAAGCGCTACGTCTTCCTTCATCAACAATGAGAATTTTTTTCGCACCAGTTACTTCTCGCAGGATTGCTTCTGCTGGCAGAGGACTTAGCCAACGCAAATCAATAACTTTGACTGCAATATTGTGCTCTTCTTTTAAAATTTTAGCTGCTTGTAGGGATAAATAAAAACCGTTAGCGTAGGTAAGAATAACTGTATCTCCTTCACCTGCAACACCAACCTCACCTACTTCAATTGTCTGGTCTAGGGCAGGATATTCAAACAACCAGCCATTATCACCAGATGTGTGTAAGTCCTTGGTCATATACAAGGCAATGGGTTCTAAAACGACGACCACTCGCCCCTGCTCATGTGCTAAGCGTAAACAAGTACGTAGTAGTTTTGCCGCGTCAGGCCCATTAGACGGGCAAGCAACGACAACCCCGGGTAAATCTCTTAATACGGCAATTGAATTGTCATTATGAAAATGACCGCCAAAACCTTTTTGATAAGCCAGCGCGGCAATACGAATAACCATAGGGTTTTGATATTGGCCTGAAGAGAAAAATGATAAAGTCGCCGCTTCACCACGTAATTGATCTTCTGCATTATGCAAATAAGCTAAAAATTGTATTTCAGGCACAGGCAAAAAGCCATTATGAGCAAGCCCAATAGCACTACCTAGAATGGTTGTTTCATCTAGAAGAGTATCAAAGACGCGACGCTGACCAAAGCGTTTTTGCAAATCAGCTGTAACACGATAAACACCCCCTTTTTTCCCAACATCTTCCCCAAAGATAAGCATGTTTGGATACTGCAACATTAAATCTGTTAAGGCAAAATTAATATGTTGCGATAGATTACGTTTGATGCCTAATTGATTATAAGAGCTGCCAAATACTTCTTTACGTTGTGGCTCTGCCGGTGGTAGATAGACAAATTTATTATGAGCTTTTGGTATAATTGATCTCATAATTTCATCAGCACTACTTAATTTGGGTAAGCGTACTACCTCCAGCGCTTTTGCTTCAATTAAAGAGCGATTAGTTTGATAAAGCTCGATAATAGACTCAAGCTCCATGAAACCTTCTTCATAGAGCATTCTAGCAGTATGTAGCAAGGGATCATTAGCTTCTGTTGCATCAATTTCGGCTTGTCGCAAATATTGCGACTCAATATCAGAGCCAGCATGCCCTAATAACCTTACACACTTAAGATGCAAAAATACAGGCTGTTTTTTTAGGCGAGCTAAGTTATGTGCTTGCATTGATTTAAGATAGACATCGGCAATATTTAAACCGTCACAAGCTAAATAATGTAACCCAGACCGATATTTGATGGAAGATTCAATCCAAGCTGTGGGTGTAGGTACAGAAATACCAATACCATTGTCTTCACAAATAAAGACAAGGGGCAGCGGATAATTTTGTGCCGCAAGCCAAGAACAAGCATTAAATGTGGTCTGCGCTGCGGCATGATTAGTGGAGGCGTCACCAAAAGAACATAAAATGACTGAATCAGTTGCAAGTTTACTATTAATCTTTAACTCTTTCGCACGTGTAATCGATACTGCAGTGCCTAGCGCTTTAGGTAAATGGGAAGCAATGGTTGATGTTTGTGGAGGAATAGTTAGCACAACGCTACCGAAAACCTTATGGCGCCCTCCTGAAATAAGATCATTAGCTGAAGCAACTAGAGATAATAAAATATCATTGACGCCATCACAGCTTGCAACCTGCTTTGCTCGCTGAAGATAAAAAGCACCACTTCGATAATGCAGAAATGCCATATCTGTATAACGAAAAGCGTAAGCAACAGCAGCATTTCCTTCATGACCGCTGCTACCTATTGTATAAAATGATAGACCTTTTTCTTTAAGTTCTCTGGCAATAATATCGAGTAGGCGTGACTTAATTTGTGAATCGAAGAGATCAATGACGATTTTTTTATCTAGTCCTGTTGACAGCAGCGTAGTATTACTTCTTGGACTAGGAAAGTTACCTTCCTTGACTCGTTTAATAAATTGCTCATCAACTACACTTGCTCTATCTAACATATTTACACCCTGTAGTTTAATCTTTCCAAAATATATTTGCTTTACCTAATTAATAGTAAATTTCACTTTTTAAACAAATTTAATTTTGAAAAAATCAATCCCTTATAATCCTTCTAGCAGCTAGCTGGAAACACTAATTCCATTCATTTAATGAATTAGCAATATTGCTCGGCTGTCAGTATAGTGAAAGGAGTTTACCCCTGACAAGTAAATTTACATGAGTTCGACTTAAAAGAAACGAAGACTCTTTTAAGTCCTAACGAATGTTATCCCGTAAAATGCAAAGCATTTGTGCGGATCTATATTAAAATAGACTTTCGACTTAAAAGAGATGAGAGCTCTTTAAGTCTTAATGATGATGAAATTAAATTAGGTTAATTAATAGTAATTGTTCATGGCTTAATAAGCATAAGCACATAATATATAAAGGTTTTGATACTAAGTAGAAAACGTTTTTATAATGGCTAAATTTATAGTTGCATCCTATAAATATAGGGTAGATCGTCAATATACTTCTTAATATTAAGAAGTTACACAATTGGCATGTCTTAAGCAAGTCACCTACAATTTATACAAAGGATTGCTGAGGATTATTTCATGAAATGGATAATATTATGCCCCATAGTTCTGTTAACTGCTTGTTATTATAATTCTGAAGTCGTTGATTATAAAGAAGTCGTTGTAACACCTCCTCCTTATGAATCAGTAACGTATGTCGATGAAGAGCCCCTTAATGTGACAACAACTGAAATTAGTCGTTACTAGAGCTTTATTAGTATGTCACTAATTTAACAGCATTAAAATAATAGGCAAATTGTGTCAAATTTTTTACGTATTTATTATGACTAATTTGTCTTTTATTTTTTGCCATTATATATAAAATAAATTTATATCAACTGTTGACATGCATGTCATTTGTGGTAAGTTAATCATTAACACTTATTGTTTGTCTAAATATGTCAATTATATTTTGACAATAGGTGTTTATTAGTAAATTTAATTTAAGGAGAATTATATGACTGGAACAACTCAAGGTGGTAAAAAAGCAGCAGCAAGCCGTGGACATGAATCTTTAAGTGCGGCGGGAAGAAAAGGGGGTCAACAATCTGATCATCGTCAAGCAGCAAAAACACGCGGCCACGACAGCTTAAGTCAAGCTGGCAAGAAAGGTGGTAGCCGCAGTAGAAAGAATGATGATTCAGAATAGACAAATTCATTTTAGCTTTAAAAAGCCCTTCCAAGCTACGGAAGGGTTTTCATTTTATACCTAAACTGCAATATTTACAATAGTAACTACTTAAGTCTTTATAAAGGTAGAAATAGATATTATATTCTTAACTTTTAATTCGGAATTAAATAATTTCTCAAATTATTAACTATGTTAGCTTTATACAACTGTATATCCTCCGTATAGCTGTATGGATGATAATATCAAATAGTCTACAGTAACATTTATTAATAAAAGTTATCTATTTATTATTAACTAGGGCCTGTAACATAATTTGTTAGAACGTTTATAAATTTAAGGTAAATTGTAATTTAAAATGCCAAACTCATGTTATTATAAGCCCATGAAATTTATGGTAATACTATTAATCAACAGCTAGCAAAATCTAGAATGGGATTGGTCTTAAAGGAATTCTAGTGATAAAAATAGTTAAAAATATAATCGACATTTATTTAGGCGTTCCAAGCCTAACTAAGAGATTGTTACCTGTAGTTATTACAGAGCATTTAGTTATATCTTTTTGTTTAAATATATCAGTATATTTTAAGAAAGTTGATCATTATCATTACAGTCAGATAGGTCAATTTATATCAAATTATTACTGGGGATGTTTGTTAGGCGCACTTGTTGGTGGAACTTTAACTCTGTACTATAGAACAACTAAAATTTCTGGTTTGTGTTTAATCGCTCTCAGTGGCTGCTTATATAGTTTGTTTAGTTCATCAAGTCCAGGGATGATAAATTTAGCTATGTTTTGCCTGGGCGGAATAGGAACAATAGCAGCTACTAGTAATATAACAAGTCTTATTAGATCCGCTAGAGGCAATAATAATTATATATTAAAAATCATCAGCTTAGAATTAATTTTATTTAATCTAAGCTTTTCTTTTATTACCTTTATTTTATTAGATTTAAATATTGAATACTTAACTAATTTTATTGAATCTTTAATAATTTTGCTTGTTATTAGTGGCTTATGGGCATTTACCTTTAACCATGCTATTTTTAGAAACTCTAAATCTAAGAGAGCACAAAATTTCGTATTTTTACCTGAATATAAATTAGAGTTCTTTATTTTAGTAATCATGATTCTTTGCTTTGGTTTGATTTTTTCAATGGTAAAAGTAATTTTTACACCAACACTAATAGACAGATTTGGAAGTAATTTACTATCAGTTACAGCTGCTTCAATTAATCCATGGATAATTTTTTGCATTCAACCATTAATTATCGAGCGAGTCAAAAAAACAAATTCAACATGGTTTTTAGGCCTTGGTGGCTTGTTGGTAGGTTTGAGTTACTTTTTATTTGGAATAGCTACTTCCTTTGTATTAACTACCTTATCATTAATTTTATTAACGTTTGGAGAAATGTTGTTCTCCCCATTATCTAAGCATTTTGCTGTTCAATTATATGACGAAGGTCAAGAAGGCGTTGCATCTGGATTATGGAAAGCAGTATTTTTAGGCAGTGGCGTCCTAGGCCCAAAATTGTCAGGTTATGTCGCTGAGTATTACAGCAACTATATAGTTTGGAAATGTTGTGCATTATTAGGGATGATATGTTTTATCCTTTCATTATTTTTACGTAAAGAGAGATTAAAGACTTCACATAATCGAGTAATTTTAAATAATTGAAATTTCAAAGGCTAAATATGAGCATTTATAATAAATTAATATATATGGCTGCCAATCCTTATTATAAAGAAATAATATTATGTAATGAAAAAGGAGAAGAATTAAAGTCTTCAAAAGCAATCTTAAAAGAAATTAAAAAAGAATTTTCCATTGGTTCTTCACAATTGTCAGTTGACTTTAGACAAGCGTGTGAGACAAGAGTAATTGATTAGTAATTTTTAGGCGCAAATATTGAACAAATTATTTATTGCTGGGTGTGGCATAAAATTTTTATCTCATATTACATTAGAGACACAATCTCTAATTAGAAAAAGTGATTGCGTTGTTTATCTAGTTAATGATCCAGCTATGAAGAGATGGATCATGGAGAATAGTAAAAAAGGTGTATCTTTAGATTCAATTTACTTTAGCTTTAAGGAGAGAAAAAAAGCCTATAGTGGTATATGCCAAGAAATTATTAATATAGCTAATATATATTCAATTACTTGTTTTGTAACTTATGGCCACCCGCTAATTTTATCCAGCTGCTCTCAGCAATTAATTAAGGATATTGAAGAACAATCACCTAATATTCAAGTAGAAATAGTTCCTGGGATTTCTAGCTTGGATAGTCTTTTCTGTGATTTAAGAATTGATCCAGGATTGGGTGGTATCCAAGCATATGAAGCAACAGAGTTCTCAAATAATAATTATAAAATTAATTCTAATAGTCATTTAATTCTATGGCAGATAGGCGTCGCAGGTATAAAAGCAATAATTAATAATGACAAAGAACTTAAAAATAATATAGAAAGAAAAAACACAATCGTTAAGATCAAACATAAGCTACTTAATTTTTATAAAGAAAATCATACAATTGTTTTGTATGTTGCATCTATGTATCCTTCTATACCCTTTGAGAAAATAGATGTGTTGCTTACTTTCTTAGATGAGATTAATATTCCTCGATTATCTACAGCATACATACACCCAATCTAACTTGTTAAATGCTGCAAGTTGACTTTATCTGAACACATCCCCTTAAAAATTGGCCTTCAAAACTAAACCCATTATAATTATTTTGATGAAAACAAAAATTAAATCTTGGATCAAGCTCTGAAAGATGCCGGGAATTCTGAATCAACTCACTATCTTTAGGAGGATAATTGTGAAAATAGTTAAAGCTAATATTTTTAGAAAGTTTAGCAAATACTGTATCTGATAGTAGTGAGTTCTCCTTAGACATTTCTTCAATAAATTTACTTAAAATACTATGAATCACATCTATTTCTTGATTTGCAGTAACTCTTTCATTCTTCTTTGTTAGAAAATGCGGAGTAGTTGGGTATTGCATAGAATAATAAATAGGGTATTTATCACTCTCATAGATTAATGAATGAGGAACCATAACAGTAGGAACCTTCCGCAATTTAAATGCTTCAGCAACTAAATATTGGATACTCTTTAAAGGTAGTAAGCACTCTGTTGTAGCTGGCATATATCCTGGATGTTGTCCCAGAGCAACTTTTATTAAATGAATAGCTGTGTTTGTCAAATAAGGACTAGATGTTCTTAAATTTCTATCTTTCTGCACTTTTGAATAAAAAATATCAAAGTAGGTACTGTTTACATTGAAAGAATCAGTATTATTTTTTCCTTCAAGGATATAATTTTTAATTTCTCTCCATGCTGGATCAGAAAGTAAATAATTTATCCAGCGTTCAGAGAAATAAGCAAGGCAAGCCATCCATTTTTTATCACTTTGTTTATTTATAGCTCTAAATAAGTTAAAATGTTCAGTTAATTTCCGTGGCGTAGTTAAATCATAGTTAGTTAATTTTGAAAGTCTATTTATTCCATTATGACTATTTATGCTTGGAAGCATAAACGCGGTTCTCGCGCCTGCCGTTGCTTTAAGGATACCATTTGGGCTGTAGTTTCTTCTATTAATTTTTTTAAGCAAAATACCTTTATTGAATATTGTTCCTGGTCCATCAACTTGATATGGGAATACTTGCTCGTCGAATTCAATAAAGTATTCAATATACTTATCAAGAATAATTCCTAGCGGCGAAGAATACATGCCATAGCCCAGATCCTGTGCAATAGTTTTATCTATATTAGAGTCAGATAATTTAATAAAACTATCATTAGATAAAGGTAAAAAGGAACTACTTGTATCTCCTTTTAACATACCATAAGGAAAATAAATCAGATAAACTGGGATATTTTTATTTGGTGAAACATTATCTATTAATTTTGTGAATTCTAGATTAATCGATTCAAACCTATTTCTTATCTCACCCCAGTTAGTTCGTACAATTCCTCTTCCTTCATCCAGTGCTGAAAACATAAGTTTATCTATTCCATTTATAAAAACCATTTTTAAAGGTGGTTTTTATTAACAATTAATAAAATGGCTTTTTAAAATAGTTTGTAATTAAAGTCAATCATGATTAAATCCTTATGGTTAGCTAGCACTTAATGCTGAAATGAACATAAATGCAAAATGGACTTCATAAACAATTTCAGCGTACATGCAAAATTAGCAGAGAAATTAAGTTCTTAGTGAGACTACAGAGTCTGGCTTTGGCCTAAACCGCAATATTTAAAAAATAACTTAATAAAAATATTAATAGATATTAATAAAAGGTTTAAAAGGTTAATTTAGGATAAATAAAATGAAGTTATGGAAAAAATATAGATTGCATCATTATAAGCTTTCTTCAAATAAAAAACTTATAAAAATGAATCCAAAAAATGCGTCAAAAACCCAAATTGCAAGCATACAAAAAAGATTAATGTCCCAAAGGCCTCTTTCTCAATTTTTAAAATGGCTTAAAACGCAAATAGATTCGGGAGACGAAAAATTCTCTTTAGATGCTCAAGAACTTATACTGTCTAAACCTTTGCATGCAAACACAAAATTTATCTTTATTTTACCAGAAGTATTTGAATGTTATTATAATTATTCAGGGATTCCTGCCGAGTTAATACAATCGGAACTAAAAAAAGCTTTGATGATAACATTTAATTACACCATTGTTAGAGAAGACAAAATTATAGAGGTGTTTCCCTGTCATTTTTTTTAGAATTTAAGATTAAATTATTTAGCTTAGCTAAAGAATTTATACTCTTATGTCCATTTGACACTTTCCTGAAAGGTATGCTTTCAACTAAGTTACGCCATAATAGGCGTAATTTGCAAAATACTATTTAAAATCAATTAAATGTTCAAAAGCATTTATTTAATAAGTATCAAAGCATATCAATTTTCTCTTCCCTTACATTTTAAAATGACGATTAAGAAAAGTACTTATTGCTTGTAATACTGCTCGTTTATCATGATTTATGGGTGAGTGACCAGCATAAGGTAATTTGATATCAGTAAAGTCAGATATGAATGCTTTAATTTGTTTCACTTCACTATCATTAACTAAGCTGCCAATTTGAGGATTACCTCGAATAATTAAAAGAGGACATTTTATTTTAGGAAATAGTTCATCAATACTGTATTGATGAAACGTTGCTTCGAAATCATTAATCATAGCATGTAACATGTCTGGGTCGCATTGGGCTAAACTCTCAGGCATATGTATATTATTAAAAGCAGAAATATTTAAAAGACGGCTAACTTTAAGCCATTGGATTAACTGATTAGCAAATTCACCCTGCTCTGTTATAAGCCTTTTTAACGAGGCTGTCGTTAGAGGCGCATCAAGCATGATTAACGCCCGCACAAGACTTGGATAATGCGCTGCGGTCATTAAACCAATCATTCCGCCTAACGAGTGTCCTAGAATAATCGTAGGTTGTTTAATATATTCATTGATAAAGCATTTTGTATCTAATAAGTAATCTTGTAACTTATAAGCGCCGGGCACATGCTTAGATTTACCATGACCGCGAAAATCAATAGCCATTACATGCAAATATTGCGAAAGCTCATTAACTACAGGATTAAAAACTTGCCAATTTTTAGTCGCCCCATGAAGTAGTAAAATGGGTAAACCATGCTTTGGCCCTTCTACCACGTTAAGCTCAATATCATTATACTGAAATCTCTTTTCTTTCATTAAAATTCCTACACAATGTCATTATTCAATATAGTAGAAAGCTTACATAAAGTTAATTTTTAAAATTAAAATAACAAAGCCTAGTAAGGTAAGAATAGCTAACTTTCTAGTGTTTAACTTGTAAAATAAGACTTTAATTTAATCATAAAATGACCTTAACTTGTTATCTTAAATTATTTTAAACTAAAAAGACTATTGACAGACATGGTGTAGTTTACATAACATGCCTACGCTGTAAATTAAATGCTCACAGCTTTATGGAAGTAAATATAAGGAGTTTATGTAATGAAGATTTCAAAATTAGTTTTTGCTCTTCCCCTGGTAATATCTCAATCTGTATTTGCCGTAACATCCGATAAGCCCGACGCCTGCCCTACTGTTAAGGCGCTTTCATCTATAGGAGTCAGTAATGCTGAGTTTGTAGAAGATGGCGATGCGTGGGTAACTTATCGTCCAAGCAATAGCTTTGAAACAGCTGATAAATGGACTTTAGTAGTCTTACCTATAGAAGCTAAAAATGCTTCTGAGGCTGTTAGCAAGGCAAATAAATCGCTACCAAGCTTAACTTTATTAGAAGGTCCTAGAGAAGAAGACGGTATGTGGGGCTGCTTATATACCAATAATGATTATTCTTTAATGGCTATTGCCGTAACACCTCCTTTATTTGGTAACTGGAAAGGCTTAGCTCATAAATTTAATTTAAAATCAACTCATTAAAATTTCTAAATTCGATGCCTGCTTTAAGTTCTATTTTAGATAAACAACTTCTATCAGAAATGTAAGCAGGCATTCATTTCTTACCTACTAAGCGCTTTTACTTTTAAAGAAGTAGGTATTATTTTTGTTAAAACAACTTCATCCTTTATAAAAAAGCGTATTTTCAACTTGCCGCTTCACGAATTGTCCATATTCGTTGTGTCTTTGGTGGCAATAATGCCGACTCAATCCATAAGAAAAAGCTTTTGCCATTTACTATTGGCATTGATTTAGAAGCTAAAGCGACTGAGAAAGGATATCTTTTACGTGCCGCTTGTAAAACAGCTAATACATGACCAATATCGCCATGATTATCTTGTAAAACTAGTTCATGATTTCGATAAATCACTGTTACAGGCTGCCCCTTAAGTGCTTGTTTGATTACTGTCTCAAGCCGTCGCCATTTGGCTTGTTTTCCTCGCTGCTGTTCTGCTTGAGTTGGGTTTTGTTGAAATTTAATTCTGGTATGTGGCATGAGAACATTAGCCCAGGTATTATTTGTTGGCTTTTGTTGTAAAAAGTAAGTGCATAAAGCATCTACTAAATAACGATATTTTCCAGAAATGTCAGGACTTGTACCACGCCGAGTATTGATATAAATAGCAAAGGCCAGAGTATGCGCATTTGCTGTATATAAGTATCCAGATAAACTAATTATCCCTCGCATGGTTCCTGTTTTAGCCCGAACCAAATCTTGTTGATTGGGTTTTTTAAAGCGTTTTTGTAAGGTTCCATCTCGCCCAGAAACAGGTAGAGCCGCTATATACTCGTAAGCTAATGGGAAGCGGGCAAAGAGAAAACGAAGTAAATTAACTGTTTGATTAGGAGTCAGCAAATCATAACGAGACAAACCCGAACCATCTGTTAAAACAGCCTGCTTAAGGGCAATCCCTGTCTGTTGTTGTAAAAATTGTTTGATAATCGTTTGTGCCTGATCCCAGTTAACAGGCGCCCCATTTAATTTGTCCGCTGCGTGTAAAAATAGACTATCAGCGTATAAATTATCTGAAGGTTTTAACGTATCTGCTAATAATTGCGCAATGGGTTTTGAGGTATCGGTAGCAATTAGCAAGGTACCCACAGGCGCTCTACCTAACAATACATCACCTTCAAAGGTAATATTCGCTCGCGATAGTTGCTGCCTTAATAAGCCTTGAGCATACTTAAGCGGATTACGAATAGCCATTCTCTGTTGAATTGCCCATTGCCCAATGCCAACGCAGCCATAGACATTAAGATGATTCTCTTTGTCCATGATAAAGCTAATGCCACAATGTCCGGTCTTATCTTTGGTAATAACTTGGTTACTTACTATAATACTGCCACTATCATCCTCTACTTCCACGATTGCAGGTAGGGATGGTTTATTAGCAGGATTAACCGTGACAGTCATCCTATTTGCATCTACCATAACAGGCGCTAATGGTGCTCCATAGCTGTAAGCTAAATCCTCAATCATCCAGCCAGGCGCATAGGGATCAACACCTGCGTGACTACTATCAATAATGACATTGCCTTGAATTCGATTGATATGCCAATTCTTTAATTCAGCGATCAGATCTCTTAAACGTTCTCGGCTAAAAGAAGGATCGCCTGATAAATGAAGATAGAGGTTACCTTTTAATATACCTTGCTGAATCTGGGCAGAATTAATACTTAGCTTATTTTTAAAACGGTAATCCGGTCCAAGTACCATTAAAGCGGCAGCATCTGAGAACAGCTTCATATTACTGGCGGGAATAAATGACTGCGCTGAATTTCTCTGATATAGAGTAACACCGCTGGTTAAGTCAACTACTTCTATGCCGATATTAATTTTAGGATCAATCTGATTAATTAACTTATCAGCACCACTTTGAATACTAGCATATAAAATTGCTGGGCTTAATAGTAAAGCCATGTGTGTGAAAATCCTTTTCATTAATTAAATATCCTTATTTAAGAATTACGCTTAATCATAACGTAAGCCCATTCGCTCCAGAAGACCAGCTAGCGTATCATTATCAAAAAATTGGATTTGTAATAAACCTCCAACGTTGTGTGTAACAATTTGTACGGGCGCGCCTACTTGCTCAGCTAATTGTGTTTCTAAATATTTAATATCTAAATTAGAAGTAATCTTATCTCTTACAATTGATTTTTTTAATCCTTTCACACGTTCTTCTAAAGCGCGAACAGACCAATCTTTATCAATAACTAGCTGTGATAGTTCATTTTGTACTGTAGGAGTAAGACCCACTAGTAAACGTGCATGACCTAATGTTAGCTTACCAGAAATAATTTTTTCTTGTACATTCTGGCATAAGGTCAGTAAACGTAGAATATTGGCAATATGACTACGGGATTTACCAACTAAAATTGCTATCTCATCTTGATGAAAATTAAATTCGTCCCTCAAACGGCGATAACCTCGTGCTTCCTCAATTAAATTTAACTCTTTACGTTGAATATTTTCAACCAGTGTAAGTGCTGCTGCTTGTTCATCAGTATAATCACCAACAAGACAGGGAAGCTCAGTAAGATTGACAAGCATTGCGGCTCGCCAGCGCCTTTCACCGGCAATAATTTCATAACGATTAGAGACAATCTCACGAACAATTAATGGTTCAATTAAACCCTGGGCTTGGATAGATTTTGCCAATTCTTGTAATGATTGTTCATCGAAATGAAGCCTAGGTTGATAACGGCCTCTTTGCAACATTTCAATGGGTAGGATCTTGTAAACTGTCGCCATTTGGCTCCCTAAGATAGCTTAATACCTTAAGCTCTATCATAAAAGTACCAACCTAAATAGAAAAGCATATGCGCAAAAATAGCAGACAATAATCCATAGTGCCAAAAAATCCAACCGAAAATAATTGCCTGAGTCATATGAAGTAACAACATAACATAAATAAAGCGCTGAGTTGTTAAACAGCCGGCTGCAATAAAAGCAGGTAAATGTCCGACTGTGACGACTAAGCCACTAATTATAATAGCAGCCCAAATTAACAGAGGCTGTTTTTCACCTGTATATAGGAAAGCAAAAAAGGTAATCACATTGATTAGGCCCCAACGGACTAAAATTTCTTCAACTACACTGCCATATAAAAGGCAGCCGTCAATGCCAAAGGTCGTACGTAATGTTTTCATTACAGCAAGCGTTGGCTTATCAAGAAGTTTGCTAGCTACGCCATAATAAAGAAAAAGAAAAAAAATGAGCCCCAATGTAGTAGCAATCAAAACAGGGACAATGTCAATTAAGTCTAAAATAGACTGTCCTTGTAGCAAACCATTTAAAATGGGATCCCCTAAACCGGTTACTAACGACAAAATGCTTCCTGCTGCACTCATTAATAAAACCATAATTAAAGTTTGCACTGTAATAATACGTATAAAGCGACTTTTTAATTCCTTACTGTTATGAGGTAGGAGTAAATGAATTAACCGCGGGATAGCAATGTAAACACCCGGTAATGCTAAGAAAAATAAAAAGAATGTAATTGACCAATTAAATACCATGGTTTCCTTTACTCAATACACTATAGAAAAAGCCATCACAATTGTTTATTCCGGGTAAAAGTTGGTAACCATAATCTGTTGCGACACCCCATGGCTGTTTTTCCATAATGTAAAAAGCATCTTTTTGACTCCCTATAAAATTAGCAATTTGATTAGTATTTTCTTGCTTTAAAACAGAGCATGTTGCATAAACTAAAATGCCACCTGGTTTTAGTACCTGCCAAATCCGTTGTAGTAAAGCTGCTTGTAATGTTACAACCGTATTAATCTCAGCTTGAGTTCGCAGTAACTTAATATCAGGATGCCTTCTTATTACGCCTGTTGCGGAACAAGGCGCATCAAGAAGGACACGGTCAAACAATTGCCCATCCCACCAAGCTTCAAGGTCAAGCACATCACCCTGACGAAGGGTCGCTTTTAAACCTAGCCTGTTTAAATTATCTTGTACACGTTGTAGGCGCTTAGCATCAATATCTAATGCAATACATGCCTTTAAGTGAGGTTCAGACTCTAAAATATGGCATGTTTTTCCACCTGGTGCAGCACAGGCATCTAAAATTCGTAAATTAGGTTTGAGCATTAACAAAGGAGCAGCTAATTGCGCTGCTTCATCTTGTACTGCAACCTCACCTTCTGTAAAGCCGGGTAACTCATGCACATCGCAAGGTACATCTAGCTCGATTCCTACAGGCGAGTATTGATGTGCTTTGGCATTAAAACCAGCCTGTTTTAAGCGCTGTAAATACGAATCACGGTCAATGCGCTGCTGATTGACTCTTATACTCATCGGTGGATGTGCATCGTTATTAGTTAAAATTGTTTGCCAATCGTTGGGCCAGTCTTGCTTGACTTGTTTAACAAACCATTCAGGATGACCATATATAAATTTAGCTTGCTTTGCTAAGTCAGACAAAATTGTTTCTTTTTCGCGGCAAAATCGCCTTAAGACTGCATTAACTAAACCCTTCGCCCAACCTTTTCGCTCTTTATCAAGCATAGCTACTGTTTCTTGTACCACTGCATATTCAGGCTTATTTAGAAAATTCAGCTGATAGAGTCCTATCAATACAGTTAGCCACACATCTAATTGCTTAGGCCTTTTTGTAAGCAAATAATCTGCTATTGCTTCAAGGCGATAATAATGGCGACAAACGCCAAAACAAATGGCTTTCGTTAATGAAGCTTGCTCTATATCATCTTGTAATAATTGCGTTAGAGACACTTTATTTTTTAATAATTTTAACAAAACATGTAAAGCGTTTAATCGTGGGTTATTCATCGAAGAATCTGGCCAATTTCAAGTTGAGAACGTGCTGAATTAAGCCAATCGGCTACTGATAAGATTTTACCGCCAGCAAACTGTAATCGTTGAATACGTATAGATTGATCGCCGGTAGCGACGATAATACCTTTTTTATCGATAGAAATAATTGTTCCCGGGCTTTGAGTAGTAGTCATAGGTTCAATTTCTGCTTGATGAATACGAACAACTTCAGAGCCGGTATAAGTATAAGCAATAGGCCAGGGATTATAAGCTCGTATCTGCCTATCAATGATAGTTGCTGTTTGATTCCAGCTAATTAAAGCATCTTGTTTATTAATTTTTCCAGCATAGGTCGCTAGGGAATGCTCTTGCGGTATAGGCTGGCTATATCCCTCTGCTAGAGCATTTAGCGTTTCAAGTAAAGGCGCTACAGCTAATTGCGCTAACTCATTATGCAAAGAACCGGCCGTGTCTGTTGGTTTAAGTCGGTAAGAAACCTTATTAAGCATATCACCTGTATCCATACCAACGTCCATTTGCATAATCGTTACCCCTGAATAATCATCACCATGCAAAATAGCATGTTGAATAGGAGAAGCACCACGCCAGCGTGGTAATAAAGAGGCATGAACATTTACACAACCTAAGCGGGGTATGGACAAAATACTTTTAGGCAAGATCAAGCCATAAGCAATGACAACTAATAGATCAAGGTTTAAAGCAGCTAATTTTTCAACCTCTTCTGTATCTCGGAAATTTATCGGTTGATAGACAGGTAATTGATGCTCTAAAGCCCAATTTTTTACTGCAGAAGGTTGCAGTTTACGACCTCGCCCCGCTGGTCTATCAGGCTGAGTATAAACAGCCAAAAGTTCATGTTTAGAATTAAGTAAAGCATTAAGGCAAGGTAAACCAAACTCTGGCGTACCAGCAAAAGCTATTTTAAAACTGGTCATTATTTATTACGCGCCTGCAATTGACGTTTAAATTTATCCAATTTTCTTCTTGCCATAGCGCGCTTTAAAGGAGAAAGAAGATCAACAAAGAGCTTGCCATTTAAATGATCAATTTCATGCTGAAAACATTCACCTAAAACGCCTTCACCACTCATTTCATAAAATTCGCCAAAGCGGTCTTGAGCACGAACAGTCACTTTTTTAGCTCTTTTAACAGTATCATAAGCGCCCGGTACTGATAAGCAACCTTCTTGATACTCAGCAACACCCTCTGAGGCAATGATTTCAGGATTTGCTAAAATCAATTGTTCTTTCTTATCGCCAACAATATCGATGACAGATAAACGTAGACTTACACCAATTTGTGGCGCAGCAAGACCTACACCATCAGCAGCGTACATGGTTTCAAACATGTCTTCGATTAACTCATGAAGTCGCTCGTCAAATTTTTCTACTGGTTTTGCCACTTGCCTTAAACGAGCGTCGGGTAAATAAAGAATTTTCCTAATAGCCATATGGATCTATGTTAATAATAAGAATGCATGGTATTATCGCCAATACATTTAGTTGCTGCAAGATAATTAGGCTTTAAACCACTTAACTAGCTTTATTTAGAAGTTAAAGCAGTAAACTTTGTTATGGGCAAAACATTAAATAAAATTAACAATTATTAAAATAAGCAGCCAGAGTGTTAAGACTAAACCTCTTGCTTCAAGGATTGATTAATGCAATATGTGCTGATTATAGTTTGTCTATTATTATCTTTTTGCGCTGAAGCACTTTCCCTTCGTGCTGATTATCCTAAACGCTATATTGTTAAGCCTGGGGATACATTATGGAGTATCGCTAATTGCTACCTTCATCGTCCCTGGGAATGGAAAGAATTATGGTATGCAAACCCTCAAATTAAAAATCCTGATCGCCTTTATGCAGGAGCAATACTTGAACTTCGATTTTTTAAGAAAAACCCTTATATTCGCGTTTTGGCTAACGGAACTATTAAACTATCGCCTTATGTTCGCCCTTATCTTTTAGGTGAGCCAATTTTACCCATTCCACTTGCAGACATTAAGCCCTTTTTAAATGATTCTTTAATTATGGATGATAATCGTTTAGCTAAAGCACCCTATGTTGTTGCTTATGTAGGAGAGCGCATGCTAGGAGGACAGGGCGATGAAATTTATGTAAGAAGACTACACCGGGCACCTGAAGCCTGTGACGATACAACAATTGCCTATGCTATTTATCGACCTAATTGCCCTTACAAAGATCCAAAGACCAAAAAGATATTAGGTTATAAAGCTAACTTAGTTGGCTATGGACAATTAGTAAAAGGCGGGGAGCCAGCAACAGTATTAATTACTGAAGTAATTGAAGGTGTACGTATAGGCGATCGGGTTTTGTTTAACGATTTTCCTGCATTTAATCTTAATTTTTTACCTAAAACGCCTGTCTACCCTTTACGAGGTGTCATTATTGATGTTTTACCTGAATATACGCAAGGTGCTGTAGGCCTAGTGACTGTTATCAATCGAGGTCAAGATGCAGGTCTTGAACCTGGCGATGTATTAGGAATTTATTCACCTGCTCACTTAATTCGCGATCCTAAAGATTGTTATAACCCGCTAAAATGCTCTAAATCAGTACTTTTACCGCGCGAGCGGCTAGGTGAAGCAATGATCTTTCGTGTATTTACTCAGACCAGTTTTGCCTTAGTAGTACGCTCTATACGAGCAATTCGTCTAGGAGATATAGTTACAAATCCATGAATAACAAACATTATTTACTTGCGCTTAATCAGATTCCTAGTATTGGGCCTCGTACTATAAAAAAATTTTTAACACGCTGGCCGTTACTTGCAGATATGTTTGCTTTATCCCAACTTCAATTGGAAACAGCAGGTATACCAACTAAATTAGCTAGTGCTATCAAAAAATTTGATTTAGGAAAAATTGAGTTAGATTTAAACTGGGAAAAGCTGACCAGTCATCATTTAATCACTTGGGAAGATGATCACTATCCTAATTTGCTTAGACAAATTTATGATGCTCCACCTGTCTTATATGCTAGGGGTGATCTAACCTGCTTAGAACACTTAACTGTAGCCATCGTTGGAACACGGAAGCCCTCTGTAACAGGCTCCCAAGCTGCATGGCAATTTGCTTTTGATCTTGCGACAAATGGCATTACCGTCGTTAGTGGGCTAGCCCTAGGAATTGACGCTCAGGCTCATAGAGGGTGCCTTGTTGGGGGTGGAAAAACGATTGCAGTATTAGGGACAGGTGTTGACTGCGTCTATCCTAAAAGCCATACGGGTCTTGCAGAAGAAGTTGCTAATAATGGCTTACTAATTTCTGAATTTCCTTTAAAAAGTCAGCCAACAGCTGGACATTTCCCTCGTAGAAATCGTATAATAAGCGGTTTATCTTTGGCCACACTGGTCGTAGAAGCTGCAATTCAAAGTGGTTCACTGATTACAGCGCGTTTGGCTTTAGAACAAAATCGAGAAGTTATGGCAATTCCTGGCTCTATTAATAACCCGCAAGCTAGAGGTTGTCATCATTTACTACAACAAGGGGCAAAGCTGGTTACATCAATTAATGATATTCTAAGCGAATTAGGCATTAAACATGTTTCTTCAAAAAATAAAGAATCCCCAATTAATCTTGCTACAAATCATAAAAACCTAGTAAAGTGCTTAGGTTTTGAAATAGCAACCATTGATCAAATTATACAGCGAAGTGGATTAAGTGTTGAAGCAGTCACATGTGACTTAGCAGAGTTAGAATTACAAGGTATTATTAAAGCGGTGCCTGGTGGCTATATAAGGTGTTGAAATGAAAGATAATTTATTAGAACTATTGATGAATTTTTTTGAAAAAAGCTTATCTAAATTAACAAAAAGTCAAACTAATATTGCTGAGGATGACTTAGCGAACAATAACGATGTCGAACCGACTGACAATACAGCACTCATTGTAAGAGCTGCACGTGATACATCGATGCGTATTTTTACAATAAATGAGAAAATTAAATTTACTAAGGCAAGTTATCAATTTTTAACTCGTATGTTATTGTGGGGCGTAATAGCGCCTGAGACCTTAGAACTTGTGATTAATCAACTTGTTAACTCTGAATCAAGATTTGTAACGTTAGAAGAGACTAAATGGGCTATTCGCAATTTTTTGGCAGAAAACTTAGATGATTCTCAACTTGCTTTCCTTGATCTTGTGCTATATCAGAAGGAAGATGGATTATCCTTGCATTAAATTCTTTAGGTTATCTTTAAAACTTTAGAAGAATAAAATTAAATTTTAGTCTATAAAATAATCAGTATATAGCAGCATATTGTTCGTAGATACTACGAGCAATCTTTAGAATCATAAAAAAGGTTAACTATGAGCAAACATTTGGTAATCGTTGAATCGCCTGCCAAAGCTAAAACGATTCAGAAATATCTAGGAAAGGATTATGAGGTATTAGCTTCATATGGCCATGTTCGTGATTTGGCACCTCGTAAAGGCTCAGTAGATCCTAATAAAAATTTTACTATGTCTTACACGCCTGTTGAGAAAAATATAAGGCATATCGATTCTATTGCTAAAACCTTAAAAAAATCACAATCACTCTTACTCGCAACAGACCCCGATCGCGAGGGAGAAGCTATTTCTTGGCACATATTTGAACTTATGCGTGAACGTAATTTATTAAAAGATAAAGAAGTTCATCGAATTTTTTTTAATGAGATTACTAAAGCAGCTATTCAAGAAGCTATTAATAATCCACGTGATATCTCAATGGACTTAGTCAATGCTCAGCAAGCAAGGCGAGCTCTAGATTATCTAGTTGGGTTTAACCTTTCACCTTTGTTATGGAAAAAAATTAGACGAGGATTGTCTGCAGGCCGGGTTCAAAGTCCTGCTTTACGTTTAATTGTTGAGCGTGAGGAAGAAATCGAACGATTTGTTCCACAAGAATACTGGAAAATTTTGGCTAAATGCGAATACAAAGATTCAAACTTTCTAGCTAAACTTACTCATTACGAAAAACAAAAATTACAACAATTTACTATTCAAGGCGAAGAACAAGCAAAACAGATTCGCGATAAGCTTCTTCAATTAGCACAAGGCGAACTGTTAGTTACCAATGTTGAGAAAAAACAACGGAAGCGTAAACCGGCATCGCCCTTTATTACCTCTACTTTGCAGCAGGAAGCAGCACGTAAGCTAGGCTTTACAGCGCGTAAAACCATGATGGTCGCACAGCAGTTATATGAGGGAATTGATATCGGGACAGGTACTGTTGGTTTAATCACTTACATGCGTACTGATTCAGTTAATTTATCTCAAGAAGCAATTACAGAAATTAGAGAATTTATAGAAAAACGCTATGGTAATAATAATTGTCCCCCAAGCCCACGTATTTATAAAACGAAATCTAAAAATGCTCAGGAAGCTCATGAGGCTATTCGTCCTACTTCTATCTTACGAACGCCTGAAACAATTGAACAAGCCTTAACGCCTGATCAGTATAAATTGTATAATTTAATTTGGCGCCGTAGCGTTGCCTGTCAAATGGAAGATGCTCTAATTGATACTGTTGCTGTTGATTTCGCCTGTGGTGAAGAAAATATTTTTCGAGCCAATGGCTCATCCATTGCCTTCCCAGGTTTTCTTTCTGTTTATGAAGAAAGCTTAGATGACATAAATGATGATGAGCAACAAGCTATTATCTTACCTAATTTAAAAATAGGTGAGAAAGTTACTCTGCAAGATATTACTGCTAATCAACATTTTACCGAACCTCCACCACGCTATTCAGAAGCAACCCTAGTTAAGGCATTAGAAGAATATGATATTGGTAGACCTTCAACTTATGCCACTATTATTCATACCTTACAACAACGTGAGTATGTTGTAGTGGAAAAGAAACGGTTTGTCCCCACTGATGTGGGTCGAATTGTTAATCGCTTTCTTACGGGTCACTTTACCCGCTATGTAGACTATCAATTTACAGCTCAACTTGAAGATACATTGGACGCTATTTCTCGAGGCGAAAAAGAGTGGATTCCAGTTTTAAAAGAATTTTGGCAACCCTTTAATCATCAAGTTCATGTCATCGATGAAAATATACAGCGCAAAGATGTAACAACTGAGACCCTTGAAGAGACTTGTCCAAAATGTAATAAGCCTTTATCAATTCGACTTGGTAAGCGTGGTCGTTTCATTGGTTGTACGGGCTTTCCGGAATGTGATTACACGCAAGCTCTCAATAATGAAGGCGAAAAAAATGAGCCAGTTGTTGTTGAAGGACGAGTATGCCCTGAATGCTCAAATCCACTTTATATTAAATCAGGTCGATACGGACGATTTATTGGCTGCAGTAACTATCCTGAATGTAAACACATGGAGCCATTAGAAAAGCCGGCTGATACTGGCGTTGAATGTCCACAGTGTCATTCGGCAAAAATTCTCCAACGCAAATCTCGCAAAGGAAAAATCTTTTTTTCATGCGGCAATTATCCAAAATGCAATTATGCTCTCTGGAATGAGCCTATTAATAAGCCCTGCCCTCAATGTCATTGGCCTTTACTCACCATTAAAGAAACCAAACGCAGTGGGCGACAAATTATATGCCCTAAAGAAGGCTGCAGTTATTCTACATCGGAAACTGCCCTTTAGGGACAAAGTAGAATCAGTAAATGCTAATAAAGTGAGCTCCTAGATAGCCCGATTAGCATTGATCATTACCACATGGCCGCTTTGAAATAAAACTTCATAAATGAAGTCATTAGGTGATGGCTGATAAGTCCATACTTCATACACGTTAGAGGCGATACCATAGGGGACATTAAATTGATTAATCAACACAGTGGGATCTTGGTAAACATCTTTTGCTAAAGGTTCACCACATTTCTTAAGTACCAAATATTTGCTATCTCCTTCATAAACTAATGAATTGCCACAACGTAAGGCGAAGCTATAACTACCATTTAATAATATAACTGTTGCCACTATAAACTTAGAAATAGACATATAAATGAAATTAGTAGTTCTTTGTTTGAGTATAGTCCAGCCTATATCAATACGAAATTCAGGCCCTAGATCAATACTATCTTGTTTAGCAAAAAAACTATTTGGATCAACTTTCCATGCGATGTATAGATAATAGTTTTAATAGGATTATTATACGAAGTTATCTAAATTCCCTAACTTATTTAAGTTGCTGCTTATAAAGGGTTTGTAAAATTGGCTGTTTTACTTTTAACAAATGTAAAATGGCTTCTGTTGCTAGAATTTCTTGCTTAAAATTTTTTTGAATTACATATAGATACCATAAAAGCCAGCTTTGCCAGATTAAAACCCAATATCCTTCAGGTATGGTAGGAATAGTTGCTTTGACTTGACGATAACCTTGCAATACCGCCACAAATAAATGATCTAGGAAATAACCTCTAGTTAACCCTGCGCAGTTACATGCAAGGCCTATTAATTCTATACCAGGATGAATTAGGCCAGCACTTTCCCAATCTATGAGATGCACTGTATCAGGATTTTGCCAAACAAGGTTTGAGGCATGAATATCACGATGACTAACTATCCACGACTCAGTAGGTAATATTTCATTGCACTCAGAAATAACTACTTTTAACCAAGGCGGGCAGTTGAATTCTTGTGGCCAATTGATTGCTGGGAAGGGCGACGCGTCAATATTATTGATATTTAATGAATGAATATGGGCCAGAACCTTACCTAAAAGCTGAGCTTGACTAGGCGTTACCATGGCACTGGTCTTTCCTGCAAAAAATGGACGAATGATGCCATAGCCTTCTTTGAGTTTTAAAATAGGCGAGTCACTTTCAAGGCATAATGCTTTATAAGTTAGTCCTAACTGATCAGCCACTAAATTAGCTATTTTTTCTGATATCAATATTTGTTGATAAGTGATCTCGCCTAACCAGGTTTGATTAGTAAACTTCTTACATACCCACTTACTTGAATCAATTAGCTCAATTAAATCAAGATAATGTTGCATTCCACCTTGTAAAGAGGTAATGGAGGAAATATCTTGCTTTAGAAAATTACATGCCCAATGTTCACTAATCATTCATTAATTGCTCAATATAGCGGCGGCAAGTTAAAGGCCTCTGTAGAAAATTAATAAAATGTTTTGTGCCACCCGTACCTATAATAGTAAGTGCACCATAGCCAAAAATACTACCTAATAAAGTTTGACGAATATCGATACTTTCAATTTTAGTTAAAGGAATATCAACTGTTTGCCTGACTATAAGTCCAGTACGTAAAATAACTTGCTTCTTTTTAATAGTTACTGAAGAAAAGTGATAATGAACCCAGGTAATAAATAGCCAAATTACCCCAATGATTACAAATACTAAAGCCACTTCTTTAAGCTGTTCTACTTGTATCCCTAAAAATAGCCCAAATCCAGTTAATACAAGAGGCCAGAAAAATAGAAGCCAATGAAGTTTTGCTATATACACGACGTTCTTATCCGCCATTTCCGCCATTATCAATCTCTCTTTTATCTTAATCCATATAGTCGCAATGATGCATTTTTAAAATAACATTCCTTTAACAATATAAAGAGTTTTTGTCTCTTTTATGTCGAATTTGTTTATTCTTGATCTGGAGCCTGCATAAATGCTTCGCATTTTACGGGATAACGTTCACTTAGTGATACAAAAGAGACATCGTTTCTTTTATATCGAACTCACCTTAATTAAGGTATGATAATTTAGATGTTTTAAATTTACTACTAAATAACAAGACTTTCATTTAATTTGTAGAATTTAAAATTAATAAAAATTTGCTTAGAAGCATTATACTAAAATTTGTAGGTCAGACGTTAGCGGTTATTCGATTTTCATGTTAATTAGAAAGGTACTTATGCGTCCTATTAACTATTGTCTAAATAAGCAGTTAGCTGACATTTGTCAGCAAGTTATCCAGTTGGATAAACTTAACTCTTTATTAAAACCTCTTCTACCTATTCATTTACAGGCATATTGTCAAGTCGGTAGCTTTAATAAAGGCTCTTTGCTTATTAGCCTTACCGATGCTGCCTTCGCAACCGAACTTCGTTACTATTTGCCTACCTTACGTGACAAGTTAAGAAAAGAAGCAGGCCTCTATCAACTAATGAATATTAAAGTTCAACTTGTCACTGCTGATAACACAAAGGAAGCCAAGAAACTGAAAAAGAAGCAATTACTGTCGCTTAAAGCTCGCAGTATTATTCGGGAAGTAGGAGATTTATGTGCCTATAGACCTTTAAAAGAAGCACTCCATCATTTAGCAGAATAGAAATCTTATAACTTAGTAGGTAGATTGTAAAAGATCAGGGGGTATATTAATATCTTGGTGAACGGTTGGATTTGAGCGCAGCATAGCTATCTATGTGAGCATTTTGAAGTATTAATTTCGCGCAAGATGCGCCAAATACAGCCGTTCGGTGGTAAGGTCTGATCACTTGCGGTAAACAGCGAGCTAGCTTAGCTTAGCTCACTGCCCTAACTCAGGCTTCAAGAGCGATCGCATTAAATCCAAAAGATGGCTGATAAATTTCTGCATCAAAATAAGTATATTCCCACGCATCTTCGCGAACCATTAATTCTCGTAATAAGCGGTTGTTTAACTCATGGCCTGACTTGTAGCCTTCAAAAGCGCCAATTAAACCACAACCTAAGAGATATAAATCTCCAATTGCATCTAACACCTTATGAGCAACAAACTCACTTTCAAAACGCAAACCGTCCTCATTTAGAATACGATATTTATCAACAACAATCGCATTATCTAAACTTCCACCTTTCGCTAAATTACCTTCACGTAATTTTTCATAATCAGATAAGAAGCCGAAGGTTCTAGCGCGGCAAACTTCTTTTACATAAGAGGTTGTAGAAAAGTCAAAGTTGGCTATTTGAGGCTTATCTGTAAATACAGGATGATTAAAATCGATAGTAAATGAAATTTTATAACCGTTATAGGGAATAAATTGTACATATTTACCTTTTTCTTCAATTTTAATAGGTTTTAAAATGCGAATAAAGCGCTTTGCAGCACTTTGTTCACGAATACCTGCTGCTTGAAGTAAAAATACAAAAGGAGCCGAACTTCCATCCATAATTGGAATTTCAGGGCCATTCACATCAATATAGGCATTATCAATACCTAAACCAGCTAAAGCTGAAAGTAAGTGCTCGACAGTAGCCACTTTAGCATTATTGTAATGTAGTGACGTACATAACATAGTGTCACTAACATTTTTATAACAGGCTGGAATTTCAACAACTGGATCTAAATCAACACGTCTAAAAACAATACCGGAATTAATAGGAGCAGGTCTTATTTTAAGCTCGGCAGTTTCACCTGAATGTAAACCAATGCCTGTCAGTTGAACCATTTTCTTAGGAGTTCTTTGTTTCATCATTCGGTGATCACCTTATTGATAACCTATTTTAGGCAACAGACAGTCTCAGAATAGCAAAAAATTATTAACTAGTCTAATCTCTTAATTGTAAAGCGCGGCTCATACCGCAGCTTTAATCCATCCTTTCCTCTTGCCGACGTAAAAAGGCCGGAATATCTAGATAATCTACATCTGGCACAGTAGCCTCAGTCGCTTTTTTAGCAGGTGTTGAAGCAATTGACGCTTGCTTACGCATTACCGCAGGCCTGTCTAGTTGATGATAATCTAGCGAGCCATCCATTCTTGTAGATTCATTAATCTTTACCTTAGAATTGCTTATCTGAGTTCTTCCTCGCTCATTGCCACCTAAGCCTGTCACAATAACTGTAACACGCATTTCATCTGTCATATCAGGGTCAATAACAGTTCCTACTACAACTGTAGCGTCATCAGAGATAAATTCTTTAACAACATCACCAACTTCTTCAAATTCGCCAATAGACATATTTAAGCCAGCTGTAATATTGACTAATATTCCTTTAGCACCAGAGAAATTAACATCTTCTAATAAGGGTGATGCAATTGCTGCTTCAGCTGCTTGCCGGGCTCGCTGTTCACCTGTCGCACTACCAGTTCCCATCATTGCCATACCCATTTCAGACATAACCGTGCGTACGTCAGCAAAATCGACATTGATTAAACCAGGCCGTGTTATTAAATCAGCTATCCCCTTCACAGCGCCAAGTAAAACGTTATTAGCAGCTTTAAATGCATTTAGCAGTGTAATATTTTTGCCTAAGACACTTAATAATTTATTATTAGGTATGGTTATTAAGGAATCAACATGCTCTGCTAAGCGCCGGATACCATCTTCAGCCGCAAGTGCACGTTGCTTTCCTTCAAAGGAAAAGGGTTTAGTTACTACAGCGACAGTCAAAATATTAAGTTCTTTAGCAACTTCTGCAAAAACAGGTGCAGCCCCTGTACCTGTACCGCCACCCATACCAGCTGTAATAAATACCATATCTGCGCCTTCAAGAACTTCTCTAATTCTCTCTTTATCCTCTTCTGCTGCCTCACGGCCAATTTTAGGATTAGCACCAGCGCCTAGCCCTTTAGTTAATTCTTCGCCCAGTTGAATATGAATTTTAGCACTTGAATTTTTTAAGGCTTGCGCATCTGTATTTGCACAGATAAACTCAACGCCATCAATATTCTCACTAACCATGTGTTCAAGTGCGTTTCCACCGCCACCACCAACTCCTACTACTTTTATAATGGCACTGTTTTCCTGGCATTGCGTCAATTCAAACATTACTGCCTCTCCTCTAAATTCTGTCTATTTGTTAAACCTAATTCCCTAATTTATGTTGTACTTACAAGAATTAAGTTAAAAATTCCCTTGAAACCAATCACGCATTCGCGACCATACACTTTTACTTGTATCATTTAATATCGGCGTACTATAGCCGCCTTCATATTGCTGCTTATAACCATGTAATAGTAAGCCAACACCTGTTGCTAAAGCCGGATTTGTAGTTGCTTCAGCTAAACCAGAAATATGATGCGCACAACCATGGCGAACAGGCATTGCAAAACACATTTCAGCTAGCTCCATGCCTCCGCGCACACTTGCACCGCCTCCAGTCATTACCATGCCTGCAGCAATTCTATCTTCAAAACCACTACGAATTAATTCATTTCTTACTAAGTAAAATAATTCCTCATACCGAGCAGAAACAACTTCAGCAAGCGATTTAGCCGATATTTTACGCCCAGGACGCTCATTTACACTCATAACCTCAATCATCTCATTATCACTTGCTAATTCAGGCATAGCACAAGCATGCTTTATTTTAATGGCTTCTGCTGCCTTGGTAGGTGTACGCAGAGCCATAGCAATATCATTAGTTACCTGATCGCCTGCAATAGGAATCACGGCCGTATGTTGAATTGCACCTTCGGCAAAAACGGCAATATCTGTTGTACCTCCGCCAATATCAATCAGGCAAACACCAAGTTCTTTTTCATCTTCAGTCAATACTGCATGACTTGAAGCCAGTTGCTCAAGAATAATATCATTGACATCTAGCCCGCAGCGCCTTACACATTTGGCAATATTTTGCGCAGCACTTACCGCGCCGGTAACAATGTGAACTCGTGCTTCTAGACGTACCCCGGCCATACCGGCAGGTTCACGTATACTGCCTTGATTATCAATAATAAATTCTTGTGGGAGAATATGTAATATCTTCTGGTCAGCTGGAATCACAACTGCCTTTGCTGCTTCAATGACGCGCTCAACATCAGCTAAAGAAACTTCATGATCGCGTATAGCAACAATCCCATGCGAATTTAAACTCCGTATGTGACTACCGGCAATACCAGCATAAACAGTACGTACTTCACAACCTGCCATAAGTTCAGCTTCTTGTACAGCTCGTTGAATTGAATTGACTGTTGCTTCAATATCGACAACGACACCTCGTTTTAATCCACGGGAGGGATGACGACCTATACCGATGATTTCAATGACACCATCCTGTGTTACTTCGCCTATCAAAGCAACAACTTTTGAGGTACCGATATCTAAACCGGTGATGATATTTCTTTCTGATTTTTTAGCCATTATCTTTCCGTCATTTTCTCCATTGCACCGCCATACCGCGCGGATAACGTAAATCAACGCTCGCCATTTGTTCTGGCTTATCTGATAAAACGCCTGCAAAAACGGCAGGATATGCCTTACAGAATCGGTTTATTCTTGTTTCAAGATCGCGTTTACCCAATCGCAACTGAATCCCATTAGAAAGCGTAAGCTCCCAAGCACCATTATTACGCCACTCTAATACTGTTGCATGTAAATCATAATTATTTAATATCTTACTCATTTTTTTATAAACTTGTAAGACTTGTTGATGCTGATTCTTAGGTCCTTTTAATTGTGGCAATGAAGTGTCTATTATTTCAGCTCCACCATCAAATATTTCGCCTTCTGTAGTCATCATCATATTGTTCCAAATTGCAATAGGTTTTTTTTCAATTAATTTAATTTTTAAAGTATCCGGCCATACTCTTTCTATCTGAACATTTTTAACCCACGCCAGGGAAGATAAGGCATTATGCAAGTGACCAACAGGCAATGAAAAAAAACTAGCATCGCTAAATTTTTCTAAAGTAGACTCGAGTTGTTTATGAGAAATATGGTTATAAGAAGCTGCAATCTTAATAGTATTAATTGGAAAACGTTGTGGGTCAGCAATAAATAAATAAATTAATCGGGCGATAAGACAAAGTGCACAAAGAATCAAAAAAGTTAGTAAACTTACATAACGTAATTGACCCTTATATGCACCCATTTTCACCTTGCCTATTAATATTATATTTAAGAATTATTACTTATCTAAACGTAATAAAATTCAATAGCTTATTGATAATTTGTTATTAAATTTTTTCGACAATTTTGATGTATAATTGCTAAATTAATTAGCTGATCTAATAAGGCGGAATAGGTTAAACCGCTTGCTTGCCACAATTTAGGGTACATACTAATTGACGTAAAACCAGGTAATGTATTTATTTCATTAAAATAAATTTTACCTATTTCTTCATTAACAAAGAAATCAACGCGAGCCATTCCCTTACATTTTAAATACGTAAAAATATCTGCTGCTATGGTCTGTAATTGATTTAAAATCTCGGAATTTAAATTTGCAGGTACCGCTAATTCTGTTTGATGACTCTCTAAATATTTAGCCGTGTAAGAATAAAACCCATCTGGATGATGAACTTTAATCTCGCCAGCAATACTAACTTGAGGCGCGCCATGAGGCTTTGCATTTTCAAGCACAGCAAGCTCAATTTCACGGCCCTTAATATATTCTTCTACAATAATTTCTTCATCATAGCGCAATGCATCTTCAACTGCTGAAGTTAATTCATCTAAGTTATTTACTTTATGTGTGCCTACACTTGAACCAAGTGAACAGGGCTTAACAAAGAGTGGCCATCCTAATTCATTGCTCACTTTTTCACAAAACTTTTGTCTCTCAGCACTATTAGTATGCCAAGACAATACCTGATATCGAGCATAATGAATATTATTACAAGTACTTAGGATTCGCCTGGTCATATCTTTATCCATACCAATTGCTGAAGTTAATACATCGCAACCAACATAGGCAATGCCAGCAAGTTCTAATAAACCTTGCAGACAGCCATCTTCGTATAAAGGGCCGTGCACAACAGGGAAAACGACATCCACATCAATAGCAGGATGTCCATCTATGAGGAAATTAGGAATTAGTTTAGAATGAGGGGTTATAACAGGCAGACTTTCTTTAAAAGCTAATAAATTCTGATAATCGTTTAAATAAAAACGCCCTTCTTTATCCATTCCTATAGGAATAATATTATATTTATTACTATCAAGCTCAGACAGTACCGATGCGGCAGAAATTAAGGAAATTTCATGTTCACCTGATTTACCGCCATACAAAAGAGCTAGATTAAGAAATTTCGACATTAATGGTCTCCAATGATATGTACTTCCTGGATAAGTTCAATTGAGGTTTGTTGACTAACAGTGTCGCGAATCAAAGTAATTAAAGATTCAATATCTTGCGCACTCGCTTGCCCCTCTTGATTAATAATAAAATTTGCATGCTTTGTTGATACAGCTGCTCCACCAAGTCGTTTACCCTTAAGGCCACAAGATTCAATAAGCCTTGCTGCATAATTGCCAGGAGGATTTCTAAATACTGAGCCACAATTATATTCATTAGTTGGTTGAGTATTTGCCCGATGTGTTAATAACTCTTTAATGAGTTGTAAGGATTTCTCCTTTTCTCCTGATGCTAACTTACAAGTAGCGGCAGTGAACCATTCCTCTTTTTCTAAACCATCAACGTGGCGATAAGCGATAGTAAATTCTTCTGGTTTCCGTTTACGGCTTATACCTTGGCGATTTATAGTTTCTACTTCTACAACCGACTGCCATGTTTCACTGCCAAAACAACCAGCATTCATTCGCAAAGCACCACCCATAGTTCCTGGAATACCAGCCCAAAACTCACCGCCAGAAAAATTATTGCGAGCACAAAATCTTGCCATCGTTGCACAGGAAACACCTGCCTCAACTCGGATATGATTATCATCAACGATATGTATTTCTTTTAAGCAACCCTGGGTTAGTATTACAGTACCAGCAAAGCCGCCATCTCTAATTAAGGAATTACTACCTAAACCTAGCCAGATAATAGGCTCATCTGCTGGCAACTGCTGTAAAAATAAAGCTAAATCGTCTATATTAATAGGTTTATATAATTGCTTCGCTATACCACCTACACGCCAAGTTGTATAGGAAGCTAACGATTCATTAAACAGCAATTTACCTTGATAGGCCATTTTACTTTCAGAAGCTAGATTAATATTGTTCATGCTGTTTCTCGTGAAGTTTGCATTAAATTAATTGCTAACTGCCCTACACTACCTGCTCCTTGCATCAGAATGACATCATCTTTTGTAATTAGTTCATCTAATGTCTGACTAAGATTTTCTTCATTAACGAGTCGGGCATTTGGACGCTTTATATGTATTTGCTGAAGTAAAGCCTGACTTGTAATCTCTGGAATCGATGTTTCACCGGCTGAATAAATATCTAATAATAATAGTTGATCTGAAAAGCTTAACGCGTTAATAAACTGCTCAAATAAAGCCTGAGTACGAGTATAGCGGTGAGGTTGAAAAACATGTACTAAGCGCTTGTTAGGCCAAACCTGACGAAAAGTCTCAAGAGTAGAGAGAATCTCTTTTGGATGATGGCCATAATCATCTACAATAATGGCAGTGCCTTTTTCAAATTTTCTCTCTCCTAGGACTTGAAAGCGGCGGCCAACACCTTGAAATTTTAGCAAGCCTTGAACAATAGCATTATCATCAACCCCTAGCTCCGTTGCTATAGCAATAGCAGCTAGTGCATTTAAGACATTATGGCGCCCCGGCCATTGAAATTTAATTGCTAAAGGTTGATAGGATTTTGGCCGTTGTACAGTAAATTCACTTAAAAGACCATTTTGTGCCCAGTTTAAAGCACGATAATCAGCGTCTTCACAAAAGCCATAGGTTAAAGTGGGCCGCTCAATTGCGGGTAGGATTCTTCTTACTTCTTCATCTTCAAGGCAAACGACTGCTAAACCATAAAAAGGTAAATTGTGCAAAAATTCAATGAAAGTATTACGTAAGTTATCAAAATTATTATTATAGGTTCCCATATGATCAGCATCAATATTAGTTATCACAGCCATCATAGGTTTTAAGTGAAGAAACGAGGCATCACTTTCATCTGCTTCAGCAACCAAATAGGTCGATTTCCCTAATTTGGCATTTGTACCACAGCTATTTAATTTACCCCCAATAATGAAGCTTGGATCATAACCACCTTCACATAATAAACTACTTACCAAACTTGTTGTTGTTGTCTTACCATGTGTGCCTGCAATAGCAATTCCATAACGAAAGCGCATTAATTCAGCTAGCATGGCTGCACGTGGTATAACAGGAATATGTCGCTCATAAGCAGCATGAATTTCTGGATTATCAGCATCAATGGCTGTTGATCGCACAATAACATCAGCATTCTCAATATTTTGAGCTTGGTGGCCAATAAAGATTTTAATACCTAGTGCTTGTAAATGTTGAATAGCGCGATTTTCATTAATATCAGAACCTGTAATTTGGTACCCATCATTATGTAAAACTTCAGCAATACCACACATACCTGCGCCACCAATACCAACAAAATGAATTTGCTTTACACGCCCCATCCTTGGCGAGAAAAAATGTCCTAAGCTTTCCACAACATTCCCCTTTTATGAAGTCGGCGATCGCAATCCCAGTGATTGCCAACGATTCTCATGATCAATACGTAACAATAGAGCAATGATCATACAATTAACTACCACACTAGCGCCCCCATAACTTAACATTGGCAGTGTTAATCCCTTTGTTGGTAGCAACCCTGAATTTACGCCCATATTAATAGCCGCTTGTAAACCTAGCCAAAAAGTCAAACCATAAGCAATGAAAGCAGCAAAGAACCTCTCCTGGCTATAGGCGGTATAACCAATTGATAAACCTCTAAACACTAATATACTATAGAGAACTAAGACCAAAAGAGCTCCAAAGAGCCCTAACTCCTCAGCCAGTACAGCAAATAGAAAATCAGTATGAGCCTCAGGTAAATAAAATAATTTTTGTACGCTATCGCCCAATCCCACACCAAACCAGCCGCCTCGCCCGAAAGCGATTAAAGATTGAGTTAATTGATATCCGCTATTAAATTGATCTGCCCAGGGATCAAGAAAAGCTGTTAGACGAGCAACCCTATAGGGTGACGAAACAGCCAGCATAGCCAAGCAACAAATTACAACTATAAGCAAACCTACATAATAACGCAATTTTACGCCCGCTAAAAATAGCATAGCCATAACTGTTCCAGCAATCACTACTGTCGCGCCAAAGTCAGGCTCTAATAAAAGCAAAAAAGCAATTAAACTTAAAATGAGCATCGGTTTAATAAAACCAAAAATAGATTTTTCAACTGTTTTCTGTTGCCTGACTAAATAACCAGCCACATAGAAAATCATGATTAGTTTAGTTATTTCAGAAACTTGAATACCGATAGGACCTAATGATAACCATCTACGACTTCCATTGACTGTATGACCAATACCAGGGATTAAAACAGCAACTAACATCATTAAGCAGATAAAAAGCAAGGGCATACTGCTTTTTTCCCAAACGCTACTGTCTATACGCATGATAATTAAAGCAAGAAAAAGGCCTGCAAAAAGAAACACAAACTGGCGAATGAGAAAATGAAAAGGGTTATGATAATATTTGGTTGAAACCATGACAGAACTTGAGGCAACCATCATAAGACCAATAATAATTAGTCCAAGTACAGCACTCATTAACCACTTGTCATAAAGAGATAGTGGCTTATGCGTTGGCTTGCCTCGCTGGGTGTAGTGACGCGGCTGCATAATCACAATTCCTCTACTAAATTCATAAATACCTCACCGCGATGATTAAAGTCGCGAAACATGTCTTGGCTGGCACAAGCAGGTGATAATAGGACTACATCCCCAGAATGAGCCTGTTCAGAAGCGATACTGACAGCTTGTTCTAAACTTGTAGCATGAAATGCCGGGACAACCCCTTTAATAGCCTGCTCAATTTTAGTAGCATCTGCTCCTATGAGAACCACGGCGCGAACAAATTTCATGACAGGCATTTTTAATTCACTAAAATCAGCTCCCTTACCTAAACCCCCTGCAATTAAAACTATTTTCCCCTGCATTGCACCACCAATTCCTAAAATGGCGGAAACAGTTGCTCCAATATTAGTGCCTTTTGAATCATTAACCCAATCAACGCCATTTAGGTTCCTTACCCATTGACAGCGATGAGAAAGTCCTAAAAAAGTTTTCAAAACAGAAGTCATTACATCTAAACTTATACCTGCTGCAGAAGATAAAGCACAAGCAGCCAAGGCATTCTGCCAATTATGTTTACCTTTTAAACGCAATAAGTCGACAGCAAGAAACGGTAAGTTACCATGGGCTAAAAAATAAGTATTATCTTTATAAATTATACCCCAATTTCCTATTGTGGCTGTGTCTAGGCCAAAACTAACCAAATCAGTATTAGTATTTTCTATATCTGAAGATGGATAAGTTTGTTTATCATCTCGATTGTAAATTAAAAATTGAGCGCCCAAATACACGCGTTGCTTTGCTTTGCGATAAGCTTCAAGACTGTAATGTCTATCCAAATGATCTGGAGAAATATTTAATATAGTAGCAGCCACCGGTGCTAGTGAAAATGTTAAATCTAATTGAAAGCTAGATAACTCAAGTACCCATAAATCGTACTTTTCTTTATCATCAAGCAGATCCAGAACTGGTAAACCTATATTGCCAGCTACGGCAACGTTTAACCCAGCAGCTTTGGCTATCTCACCTACTAAGGTTGTTACAGTTGATTTACCATTAGTTCCGGTTATAGCAATAACAGGCGCACTCACTTCCCTAGCAAAACATTCAATGTCTCCGATAATAGGAATACCCCACTGCCTAGCTTCTGTAAAAACTGGAATATCGAGTGCCACGCCAGGGCTGGCAATAATTTCTTTCAGTTGGGGATAGATACTCGTAGGTAAATCACTAAGAAAAATCTCAACTCCAGGAAATTGTTGCTTGAATTCAGCTAGATTATTCACTTCTTTTCTAGTGTCATAGAAAACAAAAGGTAAGTTGCGGCGTTGTAAATAACCCGCAATAGAGTGGCCAGTTTTACCTAGGCCTACAACTAGATAAATGGATTGACTCATTGTTCACCTAACGCAATTTTAAAGTTGCTAAACCACATAAGACAAAAACGACAGTCATAATCCAAAAACGCACTATAACCTTAGGCTCTGTCCATCCCTTAAGTTCAAAATGATGATGAAGAGGAGCCATTCGGAATAATCTTTTTCCACCTGTATATTTAAAGTAACCAACTTGCAAGATAACGGATAAAGTTTCAATCACGAATAAACCGCCCATGATTAGCAATACTAGTTCTTGTCTAACCATAACCGCAATGATCCCTAAAGCAGCGCCTAAGGCAAGAGAACCAACATCACCCATAAAAACTTGAGCCGGGTAAGTGTTATACCAAAGGAAACCTAAACCAGCACCAACAATTGCTGAACAGAAAATGGTAAGTTCACCCATATTAGCTAAATAGGGGATACCTAAATAATGAGCATAAACGCTATTACTGCTTGCGTAGGCAAATACGCCTAAAGCACCCGCAACCATTACAATGGGTACAATTGCTAAACCATCTAAACCATCTGTTAAATTAACTGCATTACTACTACCAACAATGACAAAATAAGCTAAAACCGGGAAAAATAGTCCAAGATCAATTAGCCAGTTTTTAAAAAAGGGAATACTAAGCTGAGTTTGTAAAGGCATACTAGAGCTAAAATAAAGAATCAAAATGGCAACTATTGCAATAACAGATTGCCAGAAATACTTCCAACGGCCTGATAAGCCCTTACTATTTTTGCGTACAACTTTACGATAATCATCAACCCAACCGACAATACCAAACCCGAGAGTCATTAATAATACTAACCATAATGCAGGTTCACCTAAATCACCCCAAAGTAGACAACTTACTGTAATCGCAACGAGAATAAGCACCCCTCCCATAGTTGGAGTACCCGCTTTCGTTAAATGAGTCTGTGGACCATCTTCTCTTACTACTTGACCAAGCTGTAGGTTTCTAAGCCACCTAATCATAAGAGGACCACAGAAAAGACCTACTAAAAGAGCAGTTAAAGCAGCTAAAATGGACCGAAAAGTTAAATATTGAAAAACTCGAAACGCATGATACTGTCCTTGTATTAACTGCGTTAGCCAATAAAGCATATCTCTTCCTCTTGCGAAAATTAAAGTATTTAAGTTGATCAGCTATTTGATCGTACAAAAATTAGCAAGCATATCACATGCCTAAAGTGTTAACCCACTAGTTCATGCACAATTTTTTCCATACTGGCTGAGCGAGATCCTTTCACTAGCACAGTTGTGTCTTTATCAAGCCAAGATAATAAATCTTTTGTTAATTCTTCTTGAGATGCATAATGACGAGCGCTACTACCAAACGCTTTACTGGAAAAAACGCTATGCTTACCGCATGTCATTAATAAATCTATTCCTTTACGTCGCGCAACATAACCAATTTCTTCATGATGCTGCTGGGTCCATGTACCTAATTCACCTAAATCACCGAGAACTAGAATACGACGGCCTTGACGCCTAGCTAACACTTCAACAGCAGTTAAAACAGAGCGTAAATTTGCGTTATAAGTATCATCAATAACTAAGGAGTCATTTTTACCTTGTAAATAAGTTAACCGCCCGGATACACCTTTAAAGTTTTGTAGTCCCTGAGCTATTTCTTCTAGAGAAATACCTACCGCAAGGCAGCAGGAAGCTGCCGCCAGAGCATTACGCGCCATATGTTCACCAGGAACCTGTAATGTGATACTACGCTCATCTAAAGCCGTTACTAGTGTAAATGAGGCAAAACCCGCCTCATTTAGAGAAAAATTCTTCGCATAAACATCTGTTTGCTTGGCCAATGAAAAACGAATAGTTTGTTTGTCGGCTAATAAATTATCCCAAAAATGCGCATAGTCATCATCGTCATTAACCACAGCAGTACCATTTGCTGCAAGCCCGGCATAAATTTCACCCTTAGCTCGAGCGACTCCATCAATTGAGCCAAAGCCTTCAATATGAGCTGGCGCGATATTGTTGATTAAAGTTACTTGTGGTTGTACTATTTTTACTGTATGAGCAATCTCGCCTATATGATTAGCACCTAATTCAAAAACAGCATAACGATGTTCGGGTTTTAGCTGTAAAACACTTAAAGGCACGCCAATATGATTGTTTAAGTTACCTGGGGTTGCATGAGCAGGTTTAGGTAAAATACTAGCTATCATCTCTTTTACAGATGTCTTACCATTACTTCCTGTTAGAGCAATAACTGGACAAATTACTGTTTTACGATGCAGCTTAGCCATTTCAGTCATGGCTCGTAGAGTATCTTTAACAACAAATTGTGGCATACTAATATCATCAATTTGCCTCTCACACAAAACTGCAACAGCACCTTTAGCTTGCGCCTCAGCCATAAAATGATGGCCATCAAATTTTTCACCACGTAAGGCAATAAATAAATGCCCCAGTAAAACTTTCCGACTATCAATAGAGATACCTGTTACAAAAAGAGGTTCACTATACTGACATCCTAATTGTTGGATTAAAGTTGTAATATTCATAGTATTATATAAGGAAGGAATTAAAATAAAGTGTAGTGATTATTAACCTTACACACCAATGCTAGTAAAATGCAATATAAATTATTAAGGAAAGACAGCTATTGCTTTAATTACTTTCCTCTTAATTAAGAGTAAGATCAGTTTAAGCAATTTCGTACTCCTTAGATTCTGTTATATCGGGTATATCAACAATATTTAGCAACTGATAATAATGCCTTAAACTTTCTGCAGTTAATGGCCGCTTTTTTTCATCGAGCAAAAGTGTATCTAATTCATCACTTAACTGCTTGGCCGTATTCAGCATGATAATAAACCGTTCTTTATCGATAGTGGGATTCCCTGACGAGTGCATGAATAAGCACAAACCTCTTACTGAAAAACCACCAATATTTTGTAAATCGAAAACACCTGTTGGCGTTGCCGCGGCAAGACTGCATAGAATTGGGCCTTGACCATTTGAATATTGATGCCGATGAAACAAGTGGCCTTCACCAAACCTCAAACCAGCTGCTAATACAGTTTGCAATAGTTCATATCCTGCAAGTTGCCGGTTTTCTTTCGCTAGTAAAAACATCATGACTGAAGGGCCTGCTTCATTGTTAGCATCAGAAGCTGAGTCATTATCTAGAAGCTCATTACCTAAAATAGATTTTCTATCATCATTTTCACTGGCACTAATTTTTACATTAGCTAAATTTTCTTCTTCATTTAACAAGTTAGAATTAACTTTGCGTACAGCAATAATATCATCAAACGACTTATTCTCCACTTTACCTAAAGGTGGCTGATAGCTTGCTAAACGATTGGCTTGCCGTTTGGTTTTCATTAAGCGCCCTATTGCAATGACCACGCCAATAAGTAATATTACATTGAGTACTAGACTTAAGTTTGCCTGCATATTGACTCCTATTAACTGTCCGCTACGTTTATTACTAATACTTTTAGCGTATTAAAATTAAAATTTTTATTTAAGCCTCTGTTACTGCTAAGGCTTGCTCTACATCAACTGAAACAATTCGCGAAACGCCGGGCTCACGCATCGTTACACCAATTAAATGATCGGCTAGTTCCATCGTTATCTTATTATGCGTTATAAATAAAAATTGTACTACTTGAGACATTTCCCTTACTAAACTACAAAATCGTTCAATATTTACATCATCTAGAGGCGCATCTACTTCATCTAACATGCAAAAGGGAGAAGGATTTAATTGAAAAATTGCAAATATTAGCGCCACTGCTACCATTGCTTTCTCTCCTCCAGATAGCAGATGGATAGTATTATTACGCTTTCCTGGCGGCTGCGCTGTAATTAAGACACCTGCTTCCAATAAATTATCACCAGTTAACTCTAAGGCAGCTTGCCCTCCACCGAAAAGGCGTGGAAAAAGAGATCGAAACGTAGCATTAACAGCATTAAATGTTTGTTGGAAGCGCAACTTTGTTTCTTTGTCTAATTTTTCAATTGCAGTCTCAAGCATTTCTAGAGCATTAGTCAAATCGTTGTACTGCTCGTCTAAGTACTGTTTCCTTTGCGCTTCACTGGTATATTCTTCAATAGCCGCAAGATTAATAGCACCGAGCCGATTTATTTTTTCAACGATTTCCTCAATATGCTGCTCACGCACCTTAATAGTTATATCAGGCGCTATTACCTGAAGGAGGGCTTGCGCTTGAAACCCTTGTTCCTCTAACACATCTAATAGATTACCGATTTGCACTCGGAATGTCTGTAGTTGTAACTGCAGTTGTTGAATTTTTTCTTGTAAAATTTTAATTTGCTTTTCTTCTGCTTTAATTTTAGTTTCTTGCGCAGTAAATTTAGCTTTATAATCATTAAGCTCTTCACGTGTGATTTTTAAAGTTTGCTCTATCGTTTTATGCTCTCCTAATCTTACTTCTAAATTTTTTTCGCAAGAAGAATTAGATTGTGCAAGTATGGCAAGCTGTTTATCATGTTCTTTTTGACGCTCCTCTAATAAAAGTAACTTGGTTTGTTTAAGAGCAACATTAGCAATCACCTGTTTATAAGTTAATTGACTACGTTCGTTTTCTATCTCTAATTGATGCACCAAATTACGTGCTTCATTTAAGGATTTTTCTTTTTCAATGAAGGTATTATCGAAATTAAGTTTGTCTGTATTAACTTGCTCCTGCTCAGCTTGAAATTGCTGCTTTAAAGGAAGAGCCGTTGCAATGGCTTGTTCTATAGTAAATCGTTGCTCAGCTAAATTTACTAAACGTTGTTCTAAATACCCATTGTCTTTTAACAGCTCTTTTTTCTTAATATCAAGCTGATCAAGTTTCAACTGTACAGAATCAATTTTGGTTCTTTCTGATCTCATTTCATCATGAGTAATAGTTAATTCTTCTTGAGAAATAAGCACCTTCTCTTGCTGTTCTTTTAAAATTAAATAAAGTTCATCGCGCTTTTGTTTTAAAATATTTAAGTTCGTTTGGGCTTGTTTAAGTTCACTATTTAAGTAGTTTAATTCCTCTTGCTTAACTAATAAGCTAAAGCTATCTGTTGTGGCTCTTCCAGCAATTCGAATCCATCCTTTAGCAAGCCAGCAACCCTCTCTTGTAATGATTGATTCATCCTCAGCAATTTGGGGCAACCACTTAGAGGCTTCTAAAATACTTGAAGCTGTAAATATTTTATCTAAGTTAGGTAAAAAGTACGGAACAAAACCGTTTATTTTTTCTGCTAAGCATGGAAAAGATTTTTCCTTTGCAGAAGTTAGATAAGCGACAGCAAAGCTTTGCGGTTTATCCATTGATTCATTCAGGCTCGCTAAAATAGGTTCAAGCGATGTTACAACGGTTGCTTGTAAATAATCTTTTAAAACGATCTCACATGCATATTGCCACTCTTTATCAATGGTTAGATTTTCAAAAAGTCGAGGTTGATCTTTTATAAAGCTATCATTTTGCTTTTTAACAGTAGCTAAGGTGGCTACAACTGACGCATGTTCTGCTGTTAACTGATGCATTTGATCTTGAGCGCGATGTAGCTCTGTTTCAGTTTGTATTAATTGCTGACGCGTCTCACTTAAGCTATTTGATAGCCTTTGATAATTTTCTTCTTGCTCTGTCTTTTTACTTTCTAATTGTATTAAATTGGTTTGCTGCTGCGCCAGATTGATAGCATTAACTTCTTGGGTGAGTGAATATAACCAATCTTTGTTTTTATCAAAGCGTATTTGCACATTTTGCTGCTCATGGATTATATGCTGATAATGCACTTGCTGAACTCGTACTTCTTGCTCTATTTGCGCTAAATCAGTTTGTATTTTTTTAATTTTTGCTTGCCACTCCACTTGTTCTTGCTGCGCGGCTTGATATATCTGCTGCTTTTGTATTAACTGATGTTTAGCATCTTTTAAATTGGACTCAATTTGATCAATATTACATTGATAATCTTTTAATAATTCTTGTTCGTGGTTTAATTGATTAATTAGCTCCTGCTGTTCTTTATCAATGCATTGTCTATTAATTAGTAATCGCTGGTGTTCTTGATTCTGCCGCTGTAGCTGCTCTTCTAAGCGAGCAATCTCGGTTGTCAATTGATAAAAATGGGCTTGCTCTGCTTCAAATACATCCCGTACTTGCTCTATCTTTATTTTTAAAGAAGTATTTTGATTATATGTTTGCGCAATACTAGCCTGATATTGTTCATAGTCTAAAGTAAATTGGTTTAGTTGTTCTTCTAATTGTGATGCCTCTCCACTTAAACTCTGCCATTTGAGCGCTACTATTTCTGCTTTATAAGTTCGCTCCAAATGCTTTAATTCCTGATAATGTGCAGCTGCTTTTGCTTGCCGCTCAAGTCGCTGCAATTGTTTAGCAAGTTCATCTCTGATATCGCTTACCCGAGCTAGATTTTCACGAGTATGATTTATACGCGTGACAGTTTCACGCCTTCGCTCCTTATATTTAGAGATCCCAGCTGCTTCTTCTAAATGAGCACGTAATTCCTCAGGCTGTGCTTCAATTAGTCTTGATACTGTCCCTTGTCCAATAATAGAATATTGGCGAGCGCCTGCTCCCGTACCTAAAAAAAGATCAGTAATGTCGCGGCGTCTACACCGAGTTCCATTTAAAAAGTAAAAAGACTCTCCTGCGCGAGTCACTAATCGCTTAATAGCAATTTCTTGATAATTACTGTATTGACCGCCGAGTCTTCCTAAAGAATTATCAAAAATTAATTCAGCTGACGCTTGTCCTACCGCTTTACGGTTAGTTGAGCCATTAAAAATAACATCAGTTAAAGATTCACCTCGTAAGGTTTTAGCTGAGCTCTCTCCTAATACCCATCTAACTGCATCGATAATATTTGACTTTCCGCAACCATTAGGTCCAACAACGGCCACTAAATGACTAGGAAAAGGAATAGTTATTGGCTCAACAAATGATTTAAATCCAGCTAGTTTTAATTGTCTTAGATGCATCAGTAACAAGATAGAAAAAGATTACAAAATTGTACCTTAAGGCTATTAAGAGGAGAAGATAAAAAATATGGCTCTAGGTAGTTTGTTTTGCAGTTGTTATTTTAACGTAAATTCGATATTAAAGATATTAATAATATTCGCTTAGCGACCCAAAGAATTTTCGTCTCTTTTATGTCGAACTCACGTTATTTTAAATCATTTTGGTTTATTTTATCTAATAACTTTTCGATAAAATCCGTACTTTGCTTATAGTCATTGACTAAATTATTATAAGCAATTTGCAGCGCGTCATACTCCTTATGAGCTGTATCTTTTATAGATTGATTTGTCTGCTTATTCAAATTAACTAACTTAAGCCTTAGCTCTTGAATTTCATGTTGTAATTTTAAACGTTCTTGCTTTAATTTCTGAATGCGCCTAAGCATAATTTGATAATACCTTCTACCAAGTAAAATTATAAGTAAGTTACTAATAATAAGTGGGAAAACCCATATAGGCCAAGCTGTAAAAAAGAAATGGAATCCAGGCCTAGAATGCATTATCGGCTTGGCTGACTCCTGAAAGCCACCTAAAAAATGGGCTAATAAATACTGCTCCCAAAAATAAAATGCACTGGACAGAAAAGTTACGACTACAATTAAGATTAAATATCCTATAATTTTATTAATTGTTGCGTTACGCAATTCTTTTTATCCACTGTTAAATAAAGTTACTTGCCAATGTACCTCAAATCACGTGAAAATAAAAAGTATTCGTATTGCTTAGGAGATAGGATGACCGCCGATACTGAATTAAGTCAACTCATGCAATCAGTTGCTGAAAAAAGCATTCAAATGGTAGAGAGCTTTCGTAATCAGCCACCTCAGCTTCCTCATTGGATTAATCGCTTTATTGATTTAACAAATGATTTTCAAGCGCTCATGGCAACTATATTTAAAAACCCAGAAAAAATTTGGCAATCTCAAATTGCTTACTGGCAAGATGCAATGAGCCTTGCCCAAGATCAATTTGCTTATTGGCTGGAAGGGAAATCCATGCCAATTGAAGATAAGCGATTTAGTAGCGATGAATGGGTTAATAATCCCTTTTTTAATTTATTGAGTCAGCAATATTTGTTAGCCAGTGAACATTTTAATGCGCTGCTTGAGAGGCTAGATTATGGTGATAAACGATTAGCTAAACGAGTACAATTTTTTAGCCGACAATATTTAGACGCTTTATCGCCAGCTAACTTTATTCATACTAATCCACAATTAATGGCAGAAACGATACAAAGTCATGGAAAGAATTTACTGCGTGGATTGCAAAATTTATTAACAGATATGGAATCTGGCTCAGCGCGTTTAATTATTAAAATGACTGATATGGATGCGTTTAAAATTGGTGAAAATCTAGCAACTACGCCTGGAAAAGTGATTTTTCGTAATGAGATGATGGAATTAATCCAATATTCTCCATGCACTGAAAAAACGTATACCATTCCCTTGTTAATGATTCCTCCCTGGATTAATAAGTATTATATCCTTGACTTAAGTGAACATAACTCATTCATTGGCTGGCTTGTTAAACGAGGCATCACAGTCTTTGTTATCTCTTGGGTTAATCCAGATGCCACTTATGCAAAGAAAGGGCTGTATAGCTATTTAAGCGAAGGGCCAATGACTGCTATTGAAGTGATTAAAGAACAATTACAAGTAAAAAAGGTCAATACCTTAGGCTTTTGTATAGGAGGAACCTTATTAGCCTGCCTCCTTGCATACTATAAAGCGCATAATAAAAAATCTATTCGAAGTGCTACGTTTTTAGCCTCAATGATTGATTTTAGTGACCCAGGCGATATCTCTGTTTTTATTGACGAGCATCAAATTAGACATTTAGAAGAACAAATGAAATTAAAAGGTTATTTAGATGGACGCTTTATGGCTAGTACCTTTAATTCACTACGAGCAAATGATTTAGTCTGGTCCTTTTTTATAAAAAATTATTTGCAAGGTCAAAATCCCGTTCCTTTTGATATTCTTTACTGGAATGCTGATGCGACCAATATGCCTGCTAAAATGCACTCTCAATACTTACGCTGGATGTATTTACATAATAATTTAATCAAACCTGGAAAAATTAAATTAAATCATACACCTCTAGATGTTACTAAAATTGATGTGCCAACTTTTTTTATATCTACAAAAAAAGATCACATTGCCCCTTGGAAAACAACCTACATAGGTTTTCAAGCGATGAAAGGTGAAAAACACTTTCTCTTAGGAGGCTCTGGTCATATTGCAGGTATTATCAATCCGCCTTGCGCTAATAAATATGATTACTATATAAATCCCGCAACTGATCAGACGCCAGATGAATGGGTTAATAATGCAACTAAGTACCCAGGCTCATGGTGGCCTACTTGGTTTAAATGGCTAAAGAAGAAATCTGGCCGTCTAAAGCCTGCCCCTAAATTTGATGAGCTTCCTTATAAGCCTTTAATAGATGCACCTGGCAAGTATGTCTTTCAAACAACCTCACGTCCTGAAGTTGAAAAAGAAACGGAGACTATAAAGTAATGGTATAAGTTATTTTTTATTCAATACCAAACCAGCCGCCAGTATCGCCGCCTGCCCAGCACGATGCATTACGACAAGCAGCAATTTTATTACTACACAAGTCTTTAAACAACTGTTCGGCGCTAATATCTTGATTCTGGTAACCTTGTGGTTGGCAGACGCGATTGCTATAACTACCTTTAACACGAATTTGGCCCATAACCGATATAGAAGGTGAAACTGCATAAACACCAGGATTATGTGAATAACAGGCAATATAACATCCAGGTATACCGGTATAACTATTATCAGTAGGAATTAAAACTTTCATTGCCCCTGGATAAGGGTGGTTTACCACGGCTGCATTAGGTATGACATACACTGGAAAAGGAGATGGTAACAATCTTTGATTAATAGATGCAGACCTACTTTGATTAGATTGTAATACCTGATTGGCACTATAAGCTGCTATCATAAATGAGATTAATGGAATACTTAATGCGCTTACTATTAGCTTTTTCATAATGCTTCCTTCTTAATAGTTCGCTATTTTTAGTATAGACTTCCTCGTATACAGATATTTTATTTGTAATTCTTTAGTTAGGTTATAGGTTCAATTAATAAATATGATTCGAGCAGATTTAATTATTCAACAGACTAAAAAGTGGATTACCTCGTTTATCATCCCTCTAAAACTTTGCCCTTTCGCTAAATATGTTATTGATAATGATACAATTCGACTTAGCGTTAGTCCCGCTCTAACTAAGCAACTCGCGCTAAATAATTTGCGCAATGAAATTGCTATTTTGGAAGATAATAGGACTATAGAAACAACTATCGTTATATTTCCAACGTTATTTAAAAGCTTTCTAACCTATATAGATTTTACCGCGTTTGCTGAGAAACAGCTTATGAAAAACCAATATGAAGGTATTTATCAGCTAGCAACCTTTCATCCTGATTATTGTTTTGCTGATGCTGAAAGCCAAGACGTCGCTAATTATACTAATCGCTCGCCTTATCCAATGGTGCATATTTTACGTGAAGAAAGTATAGAGCAAGCCATTGCCTTCTATGGCAATACGAACCAAATACCGCTTAATAATATTACCCTTTTACGCAAACTTGGTCTAGAAAAAGTAGTCGCGCTTATTTCTAAAGCAAACGCTATCACCCATACCAACGAGATAGAGTCATAATGGCTCTGTCAAATAAAAAATTGCTGAAATTTTCTGATATAGAATAAAGAGGAACCCACAAATTTAAACTTTCATTAGGTTAGAGAATATGAAAATGCATGATCAGGCATTCAGTATGAATAATAATTATTATCAATTTAAGCTAGATTAAGGCTATCGCAAATAGTGAGTTTGCGATAGCAAAATAAAACTACTTACTATTTTTTGTTATCCGCCTTTTTTGCTTCCTCAACTACAGACAGCATCGCTCTTTCAAAAATCTCAAACGATTTTTGCATATAATCTAAAGCTTTATGGCCATTTTCAACAGCAAGATTAATTTGTTTTTCTAAAAATTCTTCAGGCTTTTTAATTTTTGCGAGCTCTTCAGGCTTTAAATACTTAAAATTTTGTAATGTTTTAGCATTTAATTCAGCGATAGCTTGCAAAGGTTCCTGAGCTTTTCTTGCTAGCTCAGTCCAGCGTTCTAAGTATGCTTGGTTCATAATAAACCTCCTTATGTTGCACTGCACAATATTAGATTAGTCCTTTTAGCTTTTATTGTCAATTAATAAAATATCTTTTTTGCATGGCAAAATAAATACTAATAAATTAACCAGACAAACAAATTTAATAAACAAATATTGCTTATTTTTTTATTTCAAAGTAGCCTATTTAACCTTAAATAAGGATTGCCATTGATTAAATATCTCACCAAACTGCTGTTGCCAAAGCTGGGCTGTTTGCTGATAGTCCTGTAAATAAGGGCTTTTTTTGATTGATGCCTCAAATGAAGCAAATAATTGTTCTAAAATATTTTTATAGGCCTGGCTCATTGGATGACTAGCTAATACAATCAACTGTCTTAGCATATCCGCTGATAGAAACTGACTAGTCGTATTTTCCATCTCCACTAGAATTTGTAACAAAGTAGCGCTCGTTATATCCTTATTAGTGCTACTGTCCTCTACTCGAAAGGCAATACCCTTAACGACATAACCTTGTAATTCTTCAACAGTAATATATTGACTTCTTTCAGTATCATATAGGCGGCGGTTTTTATATTTTTTTATTAATCTCACCATTTCTCCCTAGTTAATTCTCATTTAACTTTTAATACATGTGTAAACCACCATTGATACTTAAATTTGCGCCCGTAATATATCGACTCTTCTCATGAGTTAAAAACTCCACTGCCCAAGCAACTTCTTCAGGTTCTGCTAAACGCTTAGCGGGGATTAAATTAATAATTGCCTCTAAAATATCTGGCCTAATACCTTTCATTAAACGTGTATTAACATATCCAGGTGAGATGCTATTTACAGTAATATTAAAGGCCATTAACTCTTGTGCCAAGCTTTTGGTAAACCCATAAATACCTGCCTTCGAAGCTGCATAATTAGCTTGAGAAAATTGACCTTTCTGTGCATTGACTGAAGAGATATTGACGATACGACCATTTTTTTGGGCACGCATGGTTTCAACTACTTGCCGGGTCACGTTAAACATACCATCTAAATTAACGCGTAAGACTTCATCCCATTGCTGTTTGGTCATTTTATGAAAAACTGCATCACGCGTGATACCCGCATTATTGATAAGCACATCAACTCGACCAAATTCACCAATAAGTCCTTTGATAACTTTCTCGCACTCATTAAAATCAGTTACGTCCATATGTCGAAAATGTAAATGGTTATAACCTTGCTTATTTAATTCTTGTTGCCATAGATCACCTTGGTTATCAGCAACTACATCAAGTGCAATGACATGGCCATAGCAGGGAGCTAACTGCTTGGCAATAGCAGTACCAATATCACCTGTTCCTCCAGTAATTAATATTACTTGTTCATTTTGCATTTTCTTTAACCTTATACATATTTAACGTAACTGATTTAACATAATTAACTTATTTTACATATATTGACCGCCATTTATATCTAGATTTGCACCAGTAATAAAACTAGATTCAGGAGATGCAAAAAAAGCGACAGCTTCAGCAATTTCAGTTGGCTTACCTAGGCGACCTACAGGAATATTAGCGATAATTTTGTTTAAAATATCTTCCTTCATGCTAGCAAGCATACTTGTTTCGATATAGCCAGGTGAAATAGTATTTACTGTAATTCCTTTACTTGCTACCTCTAGAGCTAAGCTTTTACTGAAACCAAAAAGTGCGGCTTTTGTAGCTGCATAATTACATTGTCCAAATTGCCCTTTACGACCATTAATGGAAGAAATATTTATAATACGACCATAGTTTTGATCTATCATATGTGGAATGATATTGCGGGTCATATTAAATACACTTGTTAAATTAGAATCCACTACATGTTGCCATTGCTCGGGTGTCATTTTTTTAAGACTACAATCAGCAGTAATACCGGCATTATTGACTAAAGTATCAATACGTCCATAACGCTCAATAATAAGCGCCGTTAATTTTTCACAATCTGAAAATTTACAGATATCAGCATAAACAATATCAATATTAAAGCCTGCTTCCTGCTGAGCTTTTTGCCACTGCTTTGCTTCTTCGTGCTTACCATTTTTAAAATAACAGGCAATAACTTGGTAATCTTTTGCCAGACGCTGACAAATTGCTGAGCCAATACCACCTGTACCTCCAGTAACGACAGCTATTCTTCCATCCATAGAAAAAGACCTCTTGCAAGTTAGTGGATACTTATAAAGTAAATATATTTATTACTTTATGCCCAAATATAAAGCAAATCATCTTATATTCCTATACTCTAAAAAAGTATTAAATGCAAAATAAAGGCCAAAGTTACATAAAATTTTTCGCCTACGTGAAATCTCTATTAGAAAAACTTAATACTTCTTCGCCAAAACTAAAAGAGCACTTATGGCTCATGGCTTTAAGAGACAGTTATTTTGGGTATATATTTAATTAACTCATGAAAAAGACTTACTGTTCCTTGTAAAATTTGAGGTTATTTATAGCAATTTTATAGCGCATGGCTAAACAAAATACAAAATAGATTTTAATGGCTTAAGCTGAAAAACTAACTTATTTAGAGCTATTTTCTTTATTAAAAAGCACTAATTACATAAGCTCGATATAAAAGGGAATCACTTCTTGTATACCAAAATTAAGTGAATAAGCGTTTTAAATTCAATAGATTAGGCAATAATTAACATAAATTAACAATAGGAGTTAACTTTTAAGTTAACTCCTCAAAACTATAAACCCTCAAATCTTAATTTGTTTTGGTACAAAATTTTTAATTTGCTGAGCGAATTGATGTAAGACTTCTAAACCAGACTCTTCAGCTTGCTTGCACCAGTGTTGTAGCGCTTCTACCAATTCCTTTTGTGAAGTAGCTGTTTTTAGCCAAATATTTTGTAGGGATTGACGATAAGAATAAACAACTTGTAAACGTTCGCGCTGCGCTAATAAAGCCTGAAGTTTAGCTTTAGCACGAGGGGACATTAAACTATCTTGTAAGCGCAATAATCGACCAGCCCGCTGAAATAGCTTTCTCTTCGCTTTATCATCTTTAACTAAACGCTTTTCCATTTTTAGTGTTGGGAGAACGACTCGCTTATAATAGAACGACATAATTTGAAAGCGATTGCTAATTACAGCCCTAACTGTGTCTAAATCGACGTGAAGCTTGCCTTCATCAGTCGCTAGTTTTGGTGGTAATTTTTTAACTTTGGCTAATCCTAACCAGGATAAGCAGCGAATATACATCCATCCTAAATCAAATTCCCACCATTTTACTGAGAACTTAGCAGATGAGGCAAAAGTATGATGATTATTATGCAGCTCTTCGCCCCCTATCCAAAAACCCCAGGGGAAAATATTGGTCGCTGCATCAGGACATTCAAAATTCCGATAACCCCAATGATGACCTATACCATTAACAACGCCAGCAGCATGAACCGGAATCCAAAGCATTTGGAGAGCCCAAATAGTAATACCGGGAATCCCAAAGAGTAGTATGTTAATGATAAACATCAACAAAATACCTTTGGAGGAAAAACGACTATAAAGATTACGCTCTATCCAGTCATTCGGCGTACCATGCGAATATTTCGCAATCATAGCTTTGTCTTTTGCAGCATTTCTATAAAGTTCTGCGCCTTCCCAAAAGACCTTTTTTATGCCTAAAACCTTAGGACTGTGTGGATCGCCCTCTATATCGGTAGTCGCATGATGTTTACGGTGAATAGCTACCCATTCCGCTGTAATCATACCTGTAGTTAACCATAGCCAAAAACGAAAGAAATGACTCACAATAGGATGCAAAGTTATTGCTCTATGTGTCTGACAACGGTGAAGATAGAGGGTAACTCCAGCAATTGTAATTTGAGTTAATATTAGTGTGGCTATAACATAGCCCCAAAAAGAAAGATTTAATAATCCAAACATCATAAACTGCTCCTCGCAAAGATTTGATGCCAAATAGTTTCAGTATTATGCTGTTAGATACAAATAGAAGCAACTACTGCTAAACTTTAATATTTAGAATTTTTTATACAGTAAGCGTTAATTTCAAATGATTACTATTATAATAGTAACACAGAATCATATTTATTACTGGATATCCTATGAATAAAAGATTAAATTACCTTTTTCAAACGCTCATTCCCTTTTTAATTATTGGCATAGCTATTGCTATGTTACTCGGGTTACTTATCATGTTTTCTTACGTTTTAATGTGGGGAATCTTGATTGGTGGTATTCTTTGGCTTGTCTCTGTAATTAAGAATTTTCTTTTCCCTAAAAAGGTTCTGGCCAAATCAGAGGGACGGATTATAGAACATAATGACCAGAAATAATGCCTGAATTACCTGAAGTTGAGACAACTCGCTTAGCTATTAGTCCTTATTTGATTAATCAAATTATTAAACAAGTTGCAATTAGAAATTCACAGCTACGGCTACCTGTATCTACTGAGTTACAGAAAGTTTGTCCAGGTCAAAAAATAGAGGCTGTACATCGGCGAGCTAAATATTTAATTCTTATTCTTTCCAAAGGATATATACTTATTCATTTAGGTATGTCAGGCCATCTACGCTTAGTTACCGCCTCAACACTACCTGATAAACATGATCACATTGAGCTTACCCTTAAAAATGGGGTGGTCATACGCTATTATGATCCACGGCGCTTTGGTCTTTGGCTCTACTTAACCGAAGATCCAGCTGGCCATAAGCTATTAAGCCATTTAGGTCCTGAGCCTTTAACAGATGACTTTAATGCAAATTACTTATTTAAAAATTCTCAAGGAAAAAAACAAAGTATTAAGTCTTTTTTAATGGACAATCAAATTGTAGTTGGCATTGGCAATATTTACGCCACAGAAAGCCTTTTTTTAACAGGTATTCATCCATCTAAGCCGGCGGGCATGCTAACAATCGAGCAATTAACGAAATTAGTTAACTCTATTAAAAGAGTATTACAACAAGCCATTTGTTATGGCGGTACTACTTTGCGTGATTTTTACTCTCTAGGAAATCCAGGGTATTTTATTAACCAATTAAAGGTATATGGTCGTAAAGGGCAAGCCTGTTTTGAATGTAGCACTATAATTGAAGGCTTAAAAATTGCCGGTCGTACGTCAACTTATTGTCCTAAATGTCAGCCATTAAAACAGAATTAATTTTGCAAGACATGACACATGCATTATTATCAGCTACTGACGGGTCAGATGGCCTGCTTATGTATTTTTTATGAAGGTTATTCTATAAATGCATTAAATTTAGATTGAAAGTAAATAATAAGCTAGCTTTTAGCAAGATGAAGATATTTGCTGCTAGCAACTTGGGTTAAATAAAATTATAAGTAATACATATGAGAATAAGTAAACTTCATACTCAATGGATCGCTCTGCACTCGGCGCTATACACAGCAAAGATTTGTGGCCAAGCCGTCTTTAAGCGACTTTTTGGCACCATTAATCGACCTTGGGTTGATGCGACTATTATTAAATGGTCAACTAAATTACTTGATTTAGTGGGCGTTAAACTTGAAGTATTTAACCCATATAATGTAGAGCCAGAATCTGGAAAAGCAACTATTATTATGTGCAATCATACTAGCCTTTATGACATTCCGATTAGTTTTAAAGCATTCCCTAACCACTCCATTCGCATGTTAGCTAAGAAAGAGCTATCTAAAATCCCTATTATGGGTAAAGGCATGTCAGCAGCAGAGTTCCCGTTTATTGATCGCAAGAATAGACATCAGGCAATTAAAGATTTAGCATTTGCACGTCAATTAATGGAGAGTGGTATTATTATTTGGATTGCCCCAGAAGGCACTCGCTCTAAGACAGGTAAATTAGCCCCCTTCAAAAAAGGCTCATTTATTACGGCAATTGAGGCAAAAGCAACGATTATTCCTATTGGTATTCGTGGAGCTTACAATATTTTACCCCCAAAAACCATGCGATTTAACTTAAACCAAAAGGCGGAAATTCATATTGGTAAACCTATTGATGCAGCGCAATACTCTTTAGAAAATAAAGATGAACTAATAAACAAGGTTCATCAAGCAATTAAGGAATTAGTAGAGGGGCCTTCATAAATTGACTAACTAACATCCTATACCCTTAATATATTAAGCCATAACCGCCATGGTCTTTATTAACAGAAACTGATAAACCTATGCCTCGAGGATCAGAGGCAGCAGTAAGTAAATTCATCTTTTTATCCCAGCTTATTGCCTGCATATCACCATAATTTTGCCTTAAAGCCATTAACTGATAACCCATTGCTTTAAGTTGCGCCTGCAAAGCAGGTGAAAAAGTTTCAGGTTCAAATTGTAACCAGTCTGGCAAATATTGGTGATGAAAACGCATGCCAGAAACCATGCTGATAGCACCTTTATAATTAAAAAATGATAGCGTACTAAGTAAAACCATGGTTGGTATACGGCTACCACCTGGCGTTCCTAAAATAGCTGTACGGCCAGGCATCTCTAAAAATGTGGGTGACATACTAGACATAGGCCGTTTGCCTGGCACAATACTATTTACTGCATGACCTACTAAACCGAATTGATTTCTAACCCCTTCTTTAGCTGCAAAATCATCCATTTCATCATTTAATAAGACGCCTGTACCTGCAGCAGTAACACTTGAGCCAAAAATATAGTTTATGGTTAAGGTCGCTGAAACACGGTTTCCTTCGGCATCAATAATACTAACATGAGTTGTATTATCATGATTATTATTTACATTTTGATTTAAACCAAGTTTTGAACTGGGTAAAGCTTTATCAGTAGGAATTAAGGCCCGTAATTGTTTAGCATTTTTAGATGATAATAATTTATCTAAATTAAATTGAGTAAAATCTGGATCAGCAATGGTCTGATTACTTTGCCAGTAAGCAAGCCGCATAGTTTCTATTAGATAATGAACGAATTGAGCTTTATTAAATGATTGTAATGGCAAACCCTCAAGGATATTTAACATTGTAAGTAATATTACACCACCGGCTGAAGGTGGCGGAGCTGTAATAATAAGCATATTATGGTAAGCACCTTGAAGTGGCTCTCTTAACTTAATCTGATAATTAGCAAGATCATCTAATGTCCAAATACCACCAGCAGCACGTATACCAGCAACAAGCTTTTCAGCAATGTCTCCATAATAAAAGCCAGCATGCCCTTTTTCAGCTAATATCTTTAGTGTCCTAGCTAAATCTGGCTGCTTGAGAATTTCGCCAATTTTGTAAGGACGGTTATTATGTAAAAATATGGCTGCCGTTGCTGGAAAGCGTAGCATCACCTGCATCCTATCACTCATTTGCGAAAAATAATTTAATTGCGCGTCTACTGCAAACCCTTGCTCTGCAAGGCGAATGGCTGGCGCTAAAGATTGACTTAATGGTAGGCGGCCATAATGCTTTGCAATGTAGACAAGCGCGGCAGGCTCGCCAGGAATAGCAGCAGCTAAACCACCATTAAGTGATAATCCTGGTATAATTTCACCATTTTTATCTAAAAACATATCTTTATGTGCCGCTAAAGGAGCTACTTCACGGCCATCAATCATAATATTCTTTTTAGTTTTGGCGTCATACAGTAACCAAAAGCCACCTCCACCCAAGCCAGAATGGTAAGGTTCTACTACTGCCAATGTGGCGCTCACAGCAACTGCCGCATCAAATGCATTACCGCCGGCGGAAAGAATTTGTAAGCCTGCATTCGTCGCTAATGGATGAGCACTTGCTACAGCATAACCTGGGGGCGTTTCAAAAATTAAATCACTTGCTTGCCCTAAATGAATACTACTAATCCCTATAGCAAAACATAGCAAAAATTGTGGTTTATTCATGTCCCTTGCTTAATTTTTTCATTAAAAGCTTCTACAACATTTGATGGTACAAATTGAGATACGTCTCCCTTTAATCTTGCTATCTCCCTTACCAAAGTTGATGAAATAAACATTAAATCCTCGGAAGGTGTTAAAAATACAGTTTCAATATCTGCATTTAGCTTACGATTCATGCCAGCAAGTTGAAATTCATACTCAAAATCATTTACCGCCCTTAATCCACGCAGAATAATATTTCCTTGTTGTTCCTTTACAAAATCAATTAATAATGTATCAAAACCAATTACTTTAACGCCTGGTATTTCTTGTAGAGCTTGCTTAGTTAAGTTAATGCGAGTCTCTATTGGAAAAAAAGGGTTTTTAGCCTCATTACTTGCAACACCAACTATAATTTCTGGAAAAATTTGGGCCGCTCTTTTTATAATATCAATATGTCCATTGGTGATAGGATCAAAAGTTCCAGGATAGATAGCGCGCTGTTTCATGAATTAAGTATTAATTATAAATAAATAACAGCAGTCTAACGTATTGTTTTGAAAAAGACTATTATCCTATCGATTTAGAAATTCTAATAAAAAAATTTATATAAAAATAATTTTGAGGAATAAGTAGTGTTTAAGTGTCTTTCTAGTTTATACCTCTTGCCTTTGAAGAGACTGGTTTTTTTACGATTTAATTTTTGTTTCTAAGCGATTTTAAAAAGCGCATAATAGTCATTCTATTGTAAGTTTTTTAAAATTGCTTAGAAGCAAAAAGAAAAAGTAAAAATCCAGTACCTTCAATGGCAAGAGGTATAGATTAAACAAATGACAAAAATTACTCCTATTTAAATTAGTGCAAAGTAAAAGAAATTAGTCTATTAATATCAAATATAGTTTGCTAACCGATATTACCTAATTGTGATGATTAATGGATTAATAAAGAATAAAGGAATAACAATAAAGGAATAACTATGAAACAACTTAAATATGTCAGTCTCTTTACATTATCTTTCTTAACAGCTTGTGTTTCTACTAGACCACCTATGAATTCTGAATTTATGCCACCTCAATATAGTATGCCTACTCCTCAGAATGAAAGAACCATTATTAAAAATGGTAGGCAACAATCTAAGTTTGCATTGGATTCACAAGATACAAGCACTAATCTAGCGCAAAATAAAAATAGGATTAATGACAAAAATTTAGCAACTGATAGATTAGTTGAAACAAATCCTAAAGCGGACAAAACTCAAATAACAGGTAAACAAATTACTCAAGTTTCAAAAGGTGCACCTTCTTCATGGAATTTATCTGGCGCCTTAGCAGTAAGGAGTGCAAGAAAATCTGCAACAGCCTCTATTAATTGGTATCAACGAGGCCCTGGTAGCTATCAAATTCGCCTCTTTGGCCCTCTTGGCAGTGGTACCATCATGATTGCTAAACGTGGTGGAGTAATAGTTTTACAAGATGGGCCAAAAAAAGCAACTTCTTCAAATGCTGAGCAGCTACTACTACAGCAAACAGGTATTCGCTTACCTGTAAATAATTTATACTATTGGGTACGTGGTTTGCCTGCTCCTGGTGCAGTACAATCAGCAAAACGCGATGCAGGTAATCGTTTAATGCTTCTTCGTCAAGGTGGTTATACAATTCAATACTTAGGGTATCGAAGCGTTGGTAAAGCGGTATTACCGTCTCACATACGTTTACAAGGGAATGGTGTTTTTATTAAATTAGTTATTAATCGCTGGAGTATTTAATACGTTGCGTGTGAGTAAATTCTTAGCTTACCGTGGTTAAACCGCGGTAGGCTAAGTATACATTTTAGTATTTTCTAAATAGTAAATTGACATGGTTACCACTTGAACTTTCATCAATTCTATACATTTATATCAAACAGACTATTTATTAGATTATTTTCAAAACTTAGCGTTGACATTAAACCAATTTCTCTGCAAAATACCCACCGTATTGCAGCGTTGGTGTAATATATTCATGGAAGAGATGGAATCTACAGCTTTTGGGGTGTAGCCAAGCGGTAAGGCACAGGGTTTTGATCCCTGCATACCTAGGTTCGAATCCTAGCACCCCAGCCACTTCTTGTTGAAGGACTAAATGTAAAAAATTTAGGTTAGCGAATACGGATAATAAATTTCATAATGTTTAAAAATAGTTATGGATAGGTTTATTAGCTTCAACAAAGAAAAAGTACAATTGAAGGCGCAACATGTCGGTTCAAGTAAACAGACGGCAGAAGATATCTGGAAAGGATGCGTTGCTCAATCGCTCAAATAATAATTATATCTTTTTGGCTGTCTTCTGCTATGTGTTTAAGTGACTGATTAACTGAATCAAAGGCTTCACACATGTCTACAATGATGATCTTTACTGGCAATGCTAATCCGGATCTTGCTTTTAAAATAGCAAGCCATTTACAAGTGCCACTTGGCCAAGCTTTAGTTGGCAAATTTAGTGATGGCGAAACTATGGTTGAAATATTAGAAAATGTACGTGGCAAGGATGTATTTGTCGTGCAGTCAACCTGTGCTCCTGCTAATGATAACCTAATGGAACTATTAACGATGTCAGACGCCTTAAGGCGTTCTTCGGCTGGGAGAATCACAGCTGTAGTTCCCTATTTTGGCTATGCCAGGCAAGATAGAAGAGTCCGTTCAGCGCGTGTGCCTATTACAGCAAAAGTGGTTGCTGATATGATGGCTACTGTTGGAATTTGTCGAGTATTAACGGTAGATTTACATGCTGATCAAATTCAGGGCTTTTTTTATATGCCTGTCGATAATGTTTACTCTACTCCAATTTTACTTGAAGATATTAAACAACAAAATTTATCTCAACTTATGGTTGTTTCACCTGATGTAGGCGGTGTTGTACGAGCGCGGGCAATGGCTAAACGTTTAAACGATGCTGAACTTTCTATTATTGATAAGCGTCGCACCGGGCCAAACAAATCTGAAGTTATGCATATCATTGGTGAACCAGCTGGCAGAAATTGTATCGTTATTGATGATATTGTTGACACAGCGGGAACCTTATGCTCTGCTGCCCAGCAACTTAAACGTCATGGCGCAATGAGCGTTCGCGCTTATATTACACACCCTGTTCTTTCTGGGCCCGCCTTAAATAATATTATTCATTCCGAATTAGATGAGGTTGTTGTTACAGATACAATTCCTTTATCAGATCAAGCAAAACAATGCCGCAAAATTCGAGTGGTTAGCTTAGCAGAAATGCTAGCCCAAGCAATTAAGCGAGTAAATGTTGAGGAATCTGTAAGTTCTATGTTCGCTGAATAATTTCTTTTAGCCTCAAATTTATTTAATTTACCCGCTGATTATAATTAGCGGGTAAATTAACCTATTTTTGATTTAGATTCCGCAGAAATAATACTAATTTTACGAAAACTATCATTTCCCTATACCGAGTCTTTACCTCTTTTATATAATTAAGTTTATTTACTCTGGCTCTCCTATAAATGCTACTCTCATTTTATTAGGATAATACTGATTTACCGACACAAAAGAGACAAAGGCTCTTTTGTGTCGAATGAACATTACTTAAGAAGCTGTTGAATCTAGGTCGCTATAAGATAAATTGGGCAAGGAGCGAAGTTGAGTATTAACAACACTCCTGCAATGCGAACTGACCGATAAAGTTAATCACGCGTTCCAACATATTTATCATCAAAATAACGTCGTAGTTTTGTCCTTAAAGTACCACGACTTATGCCAAGCATAACAGCTGCACGAGATTGATTATATTTACAATGCTCCATAACAGCGCGAAATAATGGGGTTTCAATCTCTTCTAAAACAAACTGATAAAGATCAACAGGATCAGTTCCCTTCAGCTCGGCGAAATATTTCTGCACAGACTGAGTTACACTAGCTGCTAATGATGATGATGCAGTATTATCTCCGACTTCATTACTGATTGTTGTCATTCTTATTAACTCCTCCTTAAAATGCAGCATCTTATCGAATTGGACAATTCCTGACAAGTAAAAGGCAAGTATTTGTTTAAGTTCAATTAATTCAAATAACTAGCCAGTTTGTCCAATTTCAATAAGGCTGGTGTTATAATTTAAAATTTAAGCATTGCAGAATTAAATGGTTTACCATTTACCTGTAGCTGTCCCTGCTGTAAAGCTACTTCTATAACATAATAATTTCCACTCACAGTCAACACACCTGACTGAACTAATGAAGCTAACTGAGCATTAGTCATAGTAGCTGATTGTTGGGCTATATCAACCTGCGGTACAGTCTGTGTAGTTGAAGTAGCTTGCTGAATAGATTGATTTGTAGTATTTGTCGTTGGCTGCATTTGTGTATTATTGCCTACAGGCTGTTCTGTCGTTGTAGTAACATTGGTTGTTGTAGAATTTGCATTTTGCTGTGTTGCCGCATTTTGCTGAGCTACTAGCTTTTGACGATTTGCTTCAGTCAGAACCCTTCTAACTATTTCCGCTGGCACTTTTAATCTGCCTTTACCTTGGACTTTCTGCATTAGTTCTACAGGATTATTATGTTGCCCTTGAGGTAAAGAAATTTGGACGTTTCCTTCTATAGTACCTTCAGGCATGACAAAATTTAACTCTGAAATTTCGAATTCGGCTCCTCGGCTTAATAGCTTTGGTATTTCGGGTAATATAGCAAAGACAGCTTGCTGCTTTTCTAAATCAGTAGAGCTTTGCTGAATATGTTTAGCTTGCTGATTGATCCGTCCTAATGCATTAGCATCAAGATTGCGAATAGCCATTTCTAAATTACCAGGGCCAAATTTCTTACCATTAGCAACAATTCTATCGATAGATGATTTGAAGTGAGAGTTAAACAGTCCATCTTCAATATCACTGCTTGTATGCATGTCAAAATCACTTAGTTCAAATAAGCGCTGTCCTCTGTCATTTATGACAAAAGAAGGTACCGTTATACTGGCGGTGCCTAAATAGAGACCCGCTTCAGTATTATGTAAATTATATTCGCTGGTCACTTCACTTAAAACAGCAGCCTTATCACCTTTTTTAACCTGCATTCCATTAATATTAAAATCACCATTTATCTTATCTGCATTAGATGTAATATTAACCGTACCATTCATCCCCATCCAGTCGAACTCAGTTTGATCTTGGCGAGTAATTAATTTAAAGCTAGGAACGGCCATTTCAAGCTGACTATTATTTAAATAAGTCACAAATAAGCTTAAGTTCAATTTAGGCTGAGTAGAGCCATTCATAAAGTAGTTATTAAATTGCTGCTGATATTCCACAGGTAATAAAATATCTGTACTACCGTAACCCATACCAAATTTCACTGTTTTATTGGCAAAAATAATAGGCCCATGATAAATCTTTAAAGGCATATTAAGTGTAAGATTTTGTGCAGGAATTGTTTGTATTTGACCATTAGCATCTTTTATTTGACGCGCAGGAACCGTAATCTGCCAATTTAAAAGCGCATTGGAAGTAAACCATCCACGGTGATATTTTACGATCTGAGCGTTGATGCCATTAGTTCTATTAACGGTTGCAATATTACGCTTTATAGTCCTTTCTGTAACAGCGCCCATAGCATAATAGCCGCCAAGGACTAGTATCGCTAGAACAACCACTAATACCACTAATTTTCTCATTCTTATCTCCGGGTTGAATTCTTACTTTTAGCAGTTTATCTAAATGAGTGTAACAAGAAATATCATGCTAATTAAAGCATGAGTTGTTATTAACTTAAAACCCACTAATTATTTCTATAACTTGCTTAACTAAGCGATTGTAATTGTTAAACTTACCAAGATTAATATAATTTAGGCAAGCTATAAAATAAGAATATTTTATATGTTTTAATAAAACTTATTATTAAACTACTAAAATAAAATTGAGCAGTCTAACATCTATAGGTAATTTAATTGAATAAGGTTATGCCTGGTTAAATTCTACTATCGATTATCAATATTATTAAAAAGATAGTAGCTTGGTTATGATTAAGGAATTTCAGTATACTGTCTAAATTTTGTTACATTTATATATTAAATTAATTTAAAGCTCATGAAAGGAATAATATGCAAGAAATAATTACCTACTTATTAACTAATTTCACTTTAACCCTTTTTATTTTAAGTTTAATTTTTGCTCTGGTTTCGTTATTCATGAAACGAGGGCAACTCAACAAAGCCCGAGTTATCAAGATAATTTTTTCTCATTTTTTACTTTTTAATATTGGCTTTAGCTTCCTATATAATTTTGTAATGCACGTATTCTTTGGTGAAATGGTAGCACGATTTATTGGCTGGGAGAATAGCCCATTTCAAAATGAAGTAGGCTTTGCAAGTTTAGGCTTTGCTGTTATAGGTATTTTAAGTTTCTGGTCTCATTTAGGATTTCGAGCCGCTACTGTTATTGCACCAGCTGTATTTTTATGGGGAGCAGCAAGTGTGCATATCTATAATATGATTACTACTCGTAACTTTGCTCCTGGAAATGCTGGGATAATTTTTTGGTCAGATATTTTTATTCCTCTGATCGGTTTTATTCTTTTATATTTACAATATAAAGTTCGTGAATCAGCGGTAACTGAGAATATTACATAAGCCTGTTTATATTTTAAACTAAGTTAAGCACCATATCTTTATGTGGTATACCTGCATCCATATATTCATTACCATACACTTTGAAACCAAGCTTTTCATAAAATGAAACAGCATGGCTTTGAGCGCCCAATTTAGCGGTAGTAATTTTTTTATCTTGTTTGAGCTCGGCAATAATAACCTGCATAAGTTGGTTGCCTAATCCTTGACCTTGATAATCTGGTAAGATTGCAACTCGCTCAATTTTGGCAGTATTGTTTAAATAGCGAACCCTCGCAACGCCTACCGGAATCTGATCTATCGTTAAAAGGTAGTGCGTACTTTTATTATCTTTTCCGTCAAGTTCTTCGGCCAACGGTACTTTTTGGCCTTCAACAAATACTTTTTTTCGGATAGCTAAACATTTCTTTAACTCAGCTGGCGAGGTAATTTTTTGAACAGAGATAGGCATATAAGCTTTAAAAATTATAATAAGATTAATTAATGATTATAGAGAGATTATAGAGAAAAGTTATGCTATCTGGCTAGCCATATCCTTGTAGGATTTGTCCTAATAATCGGAAGTAGGCTAATAAATCATTTTAGGAAAAAATAAAAAGTAGATACTTCTGTAAAAACTAACACTATTTAAGTACAAGTTACAGTTTACCTAATTTAAATCCAAATTAACTATAAGACTAATCTTATTGTGCTTTATAAACTGGCTTACAATAGGTTTCTTTTACAGTAAACGCTAAAACTAAAGCAATCAGTGAACACAGAGGTAGAATTTGTAATCCTGCCTGAAAATCAGAAAGGAGTAATTTCTCTACATTATATCCTCTTGCGCCAGAAACTAAATCTACTAGCCATCCTACTAAAGGTTGCATCAAAGCGCCAACAAAAATAGAAATCATGTTAGTAAAAGCAATTGAAGTCCCAACTACCTTGCGGTCATGTAATTCTGTAGAAACCGCATAAGCAATAGCAACGCCAGTATTTGTTAATCCGAAAGCAAAAAATAAAATATAAGCCATCGGTGTATTAATATGTGGGTAAAAAACGAATAAAGTTGTTAAAACCACACCAAATAGAGCTGAAATAATCATTAAGGGTTTGCGGCGTCCTATTCTGTCAGACAACCAACCAGAAATAGGTCCACTAATACCCCAACCAATAAAAATTAACCCTGTTGCAAACGCCGCAGAATGCGCCTCTAAGCCCCGTCCAAATTGGAGATAAGCAGGCCCTATAGACTCACCTATAACAGCAGTTGGCCCAAATAAGAAACCTGCATAAAGCGCATTTAACCAAGTCTGACGATGAGACAAAATAATTCGTAAACTGTCTAAAATACTTAAACGTTGCTCTTGCTTAATTTCTCTTCTTTTTGTACCAGGTTTGTCTTGTACGAATTGATACAATAGCCCCGCCAGAGCAATAAACAAAAATGCAATAATTAGCATACTATGACGCCAACCTACGTTGGCAACCAAGAAAGAAACTGGCGCTTCACCTGCAGCAGCTCCAAGCATGCCTAATGCTTGTGTTAATCCTGCAAGTAAACCTAACATAGCTGGAGGAAACCATGAAGTTGCTAGACGCAATGCGCTAATGAAAGCGAATGCTGCACTAAAGCCAATTAACATCCGACCAACAGACGCCATTAATAGCCCATCAGCTAAACCAAAAACGCCACAACCTAGAGCCGTAATTAATGACATAACAGTTAGTATGCCTCGAATACTTAATCTGTCTACTGTCAACCCTACGGGAATTTGCATAATAATATAGGGAACATAAAAGGATGCAGTTAAAATACCAAAACCGACTTCATTGATACCAAAGTCAATTTGTAAACTTCGATGCATTACACCTGGCGCTACGCGGGCAAGATAATCAGAAAAATAAAAGGCGGCTGCCAAACCCCAAACAATCCAGGCAAAGCCCAATTGGCCTATACGGTTTGTTTTTGTATCTAGAGACACTGCTATCCTATTCATAATTTCACTATATTAATAATTATCAAGTTATCATATTAGAAAGCTCTAATATCTTAAGTTCATAAAGGTATTTTGGTTAGTAATTAAACGGTATTACTCTTGCTTAGAGGAAAACTCCTTTTCGGTTACTTAACAAACATATGCCTACTTCCAACGTTGAAATACTTTTTAAAATAACATACTGATCAAAAAAACTGCAATGTTAGTGCTACATTATACTGCGAGCAAGGCATATTTCAACCTATTCAACCATATAAGTACAAAGATATATTACAACTTATTAATCTAATTTAATTTATTTATTTAATAAAATAATCATTCTGAAGTATACAAATATAGTAATCCGGCTTTAGTTAATACTTTAATGTTTATGAGATAATTATTTTTAATTGAGCTTTTAGTCGTTAAAATGCCAATTTTATAATTAATGAGCCTATTATAAATGAATCCTTTAGAAGAAGCGATTAAGCAAGCGCTGGCCTTATCTGGCAGCCCACATGAGGCCAATAAAGCTTATCTTGAATTTATTAAAGCTAACTTTATTATACCTATTGATAAAAATTCAGCGCCAGATAAGCCAGAAGTGCTCTATCTTGAAGAGAAGAATCATTATTTTTTACCTGTCTTTACTGAAATGCATCATTTTGACGCATGGGCAAAAGATATAAGTCATGCAGTTAGTATACTTAGGCTTTCAGGCGTTGATCTATTAAAAGGAATAGGCGAACATGTAACTGTTTGTTTAAATGTTGGCAGCACTATTTATAAGGAATTTAATCCTGCTGAGATTGCAAGAATGCGAAGCATGGTTTTAAAAATATTTAAATAGAACAATTTAAGTCTGCTGCGCAGAAAGCGCAGCAATAAAATAATTACTCATATTAAGCAACTAAATCAAGGACTTGATAGCCGACTACGGCTGTTGCTGCTAAGGCGCCACTTAATCTAAGTAGACTTGTTATAAAACCGGTATATAAGGGATGATAAGTTTGATCATTAGCTGCACGTCCTACTGCAATGGATTCCCCTTTATTTTCCTCTTTAATATTGCTTTCGCCAAAACTAAAGAGCGGCTCCTCACCATAGAATCCAGCCCACCAACCCTCTTGCCATTGCTCATATTCAACTGTACCGACTGAAAATGGATTCTCTTCTTCAGGAATTTCAGCTTTAGCACATTCATATCCGTAAGCATAACATTCTTCTAAATCTGGATGGTCAATATTAAAACGCAACTTTATATATGGTAGCAAAGAATTTAAATTTTCCATGTCGATATCCTCTTAAGCGTTCAATTCTCTAAGTAATTAGTGCCTAAATTTAAAGCTAAAGCTTAATTATTTACTTTACTACTTACTTCTAGGTTCTATTTTACGCCTATTCCATTTCAAGAATTCACACGACTAGTAATTTTACAATTTTTTGACAATTATGCTAAATCTAATACTTTAGGGCGCTAAACGCTGATAAAGCCATTGATCATTTTTTTTATAATATTGTAGACGATCATGCAACCTTTTATCACGTCCTTGCCAAAATTCTATTTCGTCAGGAATTAAACAGTAGCCTCCCCAATAATCTGGTCGTTTTATCATATGACTATGTTTAAAATCTATTTCTAAACGCCTATAGTTCTCTTCTAATTCTTGTCTATTTTTAACAGGATAACTTTGTGATGAAACAACAGCGCTTAATTTACTCTCTAGCGGACGGGTGGCGAAATAAGCATCTGATTGCTGAGGCGTGGTTTTTTTTACCTTACCTCGTATCCGAACTTGTCGCGCCATCTGCGGCCAGTAAAAATTAAGTGCAGCATAAGGCATTTGCTCTAGCTGGCGAGCTTTATTACTTTGATAATTTGTGTAAAAAATAAATGTTTCATTTTCGCATCCTTTTAATAGAACAACTCGTGAGTCAGGATGCCCCTTTTCATCTACTGTAGATAAAACCATAGCAGTAGGATCACTTTTCTCAACTTTAAGAATCTCATTAAACCAATGTACAAATAAATCAAAGGGATTTTGTGCAATGCTATTTTCATTTAAGCTTAAATTGCCATACTCTCTACGAATATCTGCTATAGTTGGCCAATTATTCATTTTTTCTGCACAAATTAGAAAAACGTTACTTGTAGTATAAAGGGAAAACTTAAAGATAACCAAGCAAATTGAAATCGGATTTTCTATTTATAAGATTTAAAAATAAACAAAAAGATATAACTACATCCAATAGTTGTGCAAAAATTGTCTTGTGCCTATTCTAAGAATCGATTAAACTGTCCCGAATTAACAATTTGCTTCTTTTATATGCGTTTAGTAAATGAAAATATTTTATTAAATCAGCTTAAATTATGTGCCGGTAAAGTAGATTAAATTAACTTAAATGGCTATAGGAATTCTTATAAAGAGTACATTCTAAAACTAGATGATAGGATTTAACTTAACAGTTATACAGTTAACGGAGACTTTAGATTAGGGATTTATACCAATAACAAAATTTAGGTTATCTAATGCTAGAGTACTATATACAGATAATTGAATCTTTTAAAAAACACCAGATTTCTATTATTCTTCGTACTATACGAGAAAAAATTATAGATTTTCTAGAAAGTGAGCACTTTGCTAGTCAAGCACAAGGATTTTTTAGTGATATAACTGGTTGTCGCTTAATGCTAATGCCTTCTACTCCTACAAAGGAAAGCATTAATCCCCAAATTAACGTAGCGTATATTCTCACTAACGATAATAAACTCTATTATTTTAATAGAGAGCAGCAAGAACCTCTTATTGAAATTCCCATTTCAAGCGAAAATTATAATGCGTTGAAAGACACATTACCTATTAAATCTTTAAACGAAGAACAAACAGCTAAAATAGTTACAAATGCTTTATCACAGGAACAGCTGGATTTAATTAGTAAATATTCTGGTCATGAGCATATCGCTCATTGTCGTTTATTTTTTATGCCCGCAATTCCTAAAGTTACCGATTTTGATCAATATACTCATAAAGCTTATATTTTTACTGCTGATAACAAACTTTACTATTTTAACCGCGAACTTTCACCATCAATAAAAGAAATATCTATCGCGCCGAAAGATTATGAAGCATTAAAAGCTAATTTTGAATTAGATTCTGTAGAAGCAACTAACCAGGCTAATAAAGAAATTATTCATTCTTTAACACTTGCACAATTATCTACTATTACTAAGCACTCTGGCCATCAGTATAAAGAAAATGATCCGCCTATCCCTTTTACCGATTTTGCTTCCCAGCCAAGGCAAGTCGTGCAATTTAAAGAAGTTATTAATGCACTTTATCATGCAGAACTAGCTTTTCAGGATTTAGAAAGCGTTAATCTCCGCGATGGTAAAAATCGAGTAACGGATACTGGTACACTTTATTACCATACGATAGAGCATGGCTATATGGCGTGTTACCTTTTAACTCATCTTGATTTACAGACTCAGCAGGTATTTAGCCAAGAAATAGCACTCATATTAAAGTTACTGGCCCAAGTGCAAAAATATGCCACAGATTATGGTGATAAAGCCTCAACAAAAATTGCTGAAATCGTAGAAACTTACCCTATTAGCTATACTGCTGGCAATATTGCTGGTATTGCAGTCGATCAAATGCAACCCTCTACAGGTAATATAGATTACAATTTTTTAGCTCAATTTAGCGCGGTCCTTCCTAGATATATTCAGCAGCTTACTGAATATATCCATAAATACACTAATCAAATTACAGACTTAGAGCCAACTTTAGATAAGAAAAAAATTAATGAATTAGAAGATAATGCAATCAAGTTATTACAAGCTATTAATGATACCCAAAGTAATACATTTCTGTTTACTTTTAAAGGAATTAGTTATCTACATATTATTCAGCATGTTACGACGCTGGCCTTATCAACGCTTGAACAAATGGGTCATATGAGTGAAGCAACTCAAGATGTTATCCGCGATAATTTAAGCACTTTAAAATATAATCTATTAGTTGAACTGTTTGCGCTAGTCGATAAAGTTGAAGATGAAGCACTGCTTACACCAGGTGCATTATCAACACCACTTATGCAGGTTGTTATACCTTTTTATCAGAAAATAATTCAATATGCATCTAAGCCGGTTGATTTTTCAACTAAAGGTAAAGAATTATTAACTTTAGAAGATCAGAAATTTATTAATCTTCGTATTGATAAAGTCCAACAAAGAATTAATTCTGCTGAGAAACAATTATTTAAAACCCAAGAAATCCAAGTTGCATTGAACGCCTTTTTTACTATCCTAGAAAACCATAAGGGATTTAGGCGAATGATTGATTTACCTGACGAGATTAAAAAGGAATTAAGCGAGTATTATGTTTATATTCAGCCTTACTTTGAAAAAATTGATGTAGACTTACATAATGAAATTTTACGTGGCCTACAAACTATTTCAGGAAGCCGTTATGATCAATTACGCAATATATATTTTCAGCTTCGGGGCCATACCACTGATCATTTAGAAAAAATTATCAATTTAAAACCTAAACTTTGCGATTCACTAAAAAGTGATATCGCTACTTATAAATTTCACATCGAATTTAATAAGCGTTTAATAAGTAGTATTCAAGTACGTGCTGACTTAGCCCTTTATCCTACTGAGTTATCAGATAAGGACATTAATTCTGCAAAACCTGTTATATTCTTATCAGAATCAGAGCCACCATTAAGAGCGCCTCCTGTGGAAACAGCTACAGCGAGCCAGCCAGCTTCTCAAACAATCTTAAATACAAAAAATAATAAAAAAAGGCAGCCTGTATTACAATTATTAAACTTTAATGAAATAGCAGCGATTAATTTAGAGGCTAATTCAGAAATTGACTTAGGCTTACAGGCCGAAGGCAATGCAACAGTTATTACAAAACATGATGAACTTACAGTTGAGCAGACATTAGATTTATTACAATATTATCAAACAGAAAGAGCAAAAATCATTACTGCTAAAGAAAAGTTTGATCTATTTTTAAATGCTTTAAATGATGGCAAAAGTTTAATTGATAAAGAAAATAAAAAAGAACTTAGCCGTTGGTATGCAGAATTTCAACCTTATCTTTTAAGAATATTTTTAACGGACAAGATATTTAATATACGTCATTTTGATAGGTTAATTAACTCAAATCTAACTAGTGCCGCAGGCAAAACGTCTAAAGCCAAGGTAGGAGTTAATAAAGAAAATTTCCTTTATCTTAATCATTTATTTAATAGTAAGCTGAATGCTGCCATTGCATTTTGTACAAAACGAATTAAGGTTTATCAAGAGCTTTCTAGTAAGAAATTTAAAGTAGAAACAAAGAGAAAAGTATTACATCCTAATTATACTTATGGTAATAGGGCGCACTATTTAATTAAACATACTAATTACTCTAAGGCTGTCTCTGAATTTAGGCAGGCAATTTTTAACTTAACTGAATTATTTACTGACCCGCTACGCACAGAGCTTAAAACTGCAAAATCTGGAATTCCTTTTCCAGAGCTAGAAACTCAAGATGGATTATGGGCCCAAAGTAAACAAGCACTAAGTATTAAGCAAATATATAACAGTTTATATCATTTAGAGCAGATTTGTTTACAACTTGAAGCGTTAAATAACAAAAGCTATCAAAGTATCTATGTTAAACATTTAGTTGAAGCTTATAATCATATTGACGAAATTTATAAAGCAGCTAAGGGACTTTATGAAGATCCTTACTTAAGGTTACTTGCTCAAGATATTCTAGAAAAAGCAAGTAAAATACAGCAGGAATTTCTTACTCAGACTGAAGCTTATAGTGTTGATCCGGAATCCGTCACTGATGTTAAAGGTCAGATAAAACAAAATTCCATTTGGTATACATTACAAGCATTTATGCTTATACCAGCGCATATCAAGGCACTTTCTAAACAGCAAAATATTTCTCCCGAAGAATTAAAAGAAACTCAAAATCATACTAAAGAAATTACTCTTAAAATTGAGCGTATTATTGCTAAATCTAACTCTTATTTTAAACTTTTGTTAGAAACGCCTACCATGTATGGGTTGTTTAAAGAGTTAAAGCAAAAATTAGCTGAATTTACTACTACGACACATCACTCGGTAGTAGATAATATAAGAGAAATAAATACTGTTCACTTCACGAATATACTTATTGAGACAGATAAGTGGGAAGATAGGCTAGGTTTAAAACCGGGCTTATTATCAGGTCCCATGAAAGAAATATTAGATGAATTTTATAGAGGACTTGTTGAACCTTTAGGCTTTACGTCAGATAACTATTTTGACCTAATTACTGATGTAACGCCTTTTATAAAACGTAAAGAAGCTTGCAAAAAAGTAGGTACTGACGCACATAGCAAAATTACTGAGAAGGATTTCAACAATAATTATGCCGTCCTAAATGATCTATGTCAGTCTATAAACGCCTATAATAATTTTACTACGGGCCCTATCCCGCCTAGTCATCCACATATAATTACTTTTACAAAAGATAAAATTTTAGCAGGTAGCCTTGCCATTAAGCGCTTTCTTAAAGAGCAAAGCAATTCTAATACTTTAAAGGATAATCAGCTCCTTTTAGATAAGCTCAAAGATTGCATTGATATAAGCCGCCTTGCTAAGTTAATTAAGTTAATTAATACCTATAATACTTTAAGTGATGAGAACGCTTTGCATGATCAGCGTGTGAGTGAACAAGGAAATATATCTAATAATCCAAATAACGAAAATATACAGGCCCAGCAAGTTATAAAATTAAAGCAACAAATTATTGATCATTATAGAGCAATAACAAAAAATTTAACGACTCAAAAGCAACTTGCCTATAATCTTTCGTCATCACTTACTGATATTGAGATTCTGCAACTTAATTCAGACAGTCTCTGGCAAGTAATGGTTAAACAGCTACCTATAATGAAAACAGTTTTTAGTTATTATAAAGGTATTTATTCTACTTATAAGGCCACTGCGGAAACAGCCCAGAAGAAAGAAGAGTATATAGAAAAGTTAGCAGCTGACCAAGCCAAGATAAATGAAAAAGTTAAGCAAGATTATATTCAAAGGGAAATTAAGAAAAGAGTAGAAATTATTATTAATCAACAAACAGACTTAATTAATTTAAATGGCGAATATAATAATGCGTTAAAAAAAGACTTATTAAATAAAGAATTTCAAGCAGCGCTTATTAAACAAGTTTATAACGAAACAGATATTAAACTTGCAATTAAAGTCAAGTTACTTGAGCGCGCCCAAAAATTTAAAGCTGAGAATTTAGATAAATATGCAAGATTAGATTATGTTTTAACAGCCATTACCGATTTTCAACTTTATTTAAGAAAGTCAAGCGATGCTTATGAGCGAGGAATGTCTATTTTTGAAGATAAAAAAACCATAACCGTTAAAAAAGAACAAATTAATATTCTACATGATCTTGCACAGAAAATACGGTCAGATGAAAGTGTAGAAGAGCGCTTTATGAGAATTCAAAAACATGTTGATACCGGCGTTTTTAAAGCATCTATGCTAACTTACAGAAGATTTGACCGTATTAGTTTTAACTGGCTTGTTAATTGTTTTCTCTCGCTGCTACAAGCGTTGCATCTTTATAAACCGACGTCTTTAAAATGCTTTGAACAAATTAATGACGCTGTGTCTGATAAACCTAAACATATGCCGCGTTATGGCTTTTTTACCGAGTCAGCGCGCGAACAACACCGCTATAATTTACCGTTTAACTTTAACTCTGGCGCACAAGAAACGCCAAGCGACATAGAACTTACAGAAGGTATCCCTGTTCCACCTTTGGCAACTTAATTTCTCAATAAGAAATTACTCTGTTTTTGAATAAAAATGAGCACTAAAATATATTTTTCCATTTTTTTAATACTATTAGGATTATTTATGGCAACGTCGACTTTTTCCAGTGATATTATTACCATTGAACAGGGAACCAATAAAAAAATGTTAACTAGCCCTGCTGAGCCTGTACATTTTCCGCTTACAGCGGAAGTTTTAGAATTGGTTAATACCATGAAAGAGAAATTGCTTGCTTTGGAAGGTTTAGGTTTAGCTGCTCCCCAAATAAACCATTCAAAGCGCATCATTGCTATCTATATTCCTCCAAATGCAGCCTTATTACGTAATGAAGTAAAGCCCTACCCTTTACATGTATTATTTAATCCCGCTTATACACCCCTTAAGGATAATGAAAAATTTGCTGACTTTGAAGCATGTTATTCTGTTGCTAGTAAGTCTGGGAAGGTGCCGCGCTATAAGGCAATTAAATTAACTTATTTTGATGAAACTGGAGCCCAGCATGAAACTATTGAAGAAGGCTTTTATGCACGAGTATTACAACATGAAATCGATCATCTTAACGGTACATTAATTATTGATAGATTAACGCCTGATTGTGTTCAAGGGCCAATTGAAGAAATGATGCAACTACGTCGAAGTGAATTATCTGACGAACAAAAAAAGTTATTTGATGACTTATTACGCAAAAAGCAATTAAAAAAAGATTAAAGTAAGTGTTCAGGGGGAAATACTAAAATTTGGTGAACCGTCGGATTTGAGAGTAGGTTGCGAGAAAAATTGGCAAAAAAAGCACAGCATAGCTGTCTATGTGAGCAGTTTTTTGCCGATTTTTCTCGCAAGATGCGCCAAATACGGCGGTTCGGCGAATAAGGCTAAACGGTTACTTCCAGCCAGCTGCTTCACCAATTGCGTCACCTAAGTCAGCAGGCGATCGTACTGTAACAACGCCAGCTGCCTCAAGGGCGGCAAATTTTTCAGCAGCAGTTCCTTTACCGCCAGAAATGATAGCGCCAGCATGGCCCATACGCTTGCCCGGAGGCGCTGTGACACCAGCAATATAAGAAACAACAGGTTTTGTGACATTAGATTTAATGAACTCTGCCGCCTCTTCTTCAGCAGAGCCGCCGATTTCACCCACCATAACAATTGCTTCTGTCTGAGGGTCTTGCTCAAACAACGCTAGGGCATCAATAAAACTTGTGCCAGGAATAGGATCACCGCCAATGCCAATACATGTACTTTGGCCAAAACCCTTGTCTGTGGTTTGTTTAACAGCTTCATAAGTCAATGTGCCTGAGCGGGAAACAATACCAACTTTACCGGGTAGATGAATTGAGCCGGGCATAATTCCTATCTTACATTCACCTGGGGTTATGATACCTGGGCAGTTTGGGCCTATTAAGCGAGAATCTGTATTATTTTCTAGATAAACTTTAACTTGTAACATATCTAAAACAGGAACACCTTCGGTGATGCAAACAATTAATTTAATACCTGCATCGGCAGCTTCTAAAATAGAATCCTTACAGAAAGCAGCAGGAACATAGATAACCGATGCATCTGCGCCTGTTTCTTCTACAGCTTCTTGGACTGTATTAAAAACGGGTAGGCCAAGATGCTGCTGCCCACCTTTGCCCGGCGTTACACCACCCACCATTCTTGTACCATACTCTATTGCTTGTTCAGAGTGGAATGTACCTTGTTTGCCTGTAAAGCCCTGACAAATTACTTTTGTATCTTTATTTACTAATACACTCATTGCTTGCCTCAAATTATTTAATAGGTTTTTAAACCTTGCCTAAAAACACTTGCTTATTCTTGATCCCGCACAAATGCTACGCATTTTACGGGATAACATTCGTTTAGCGACACAAAAGAGACTTCGTCCCTTTTATGTCGAACTTATGTTACTTAGCAACTGCCGCTACAATTTTCTTCGCTGCGTCAGTTAAACTATTAGCAGCAATGACATTTAAGTCACTCTTATTTAAAATTTCTGCTCCAAGTGTGGCGTTATTTCCTTCAAGGCGAACAACCACTGGAATTTTTACATCGACTTCTTTAACTGCAGCAAGTATTCCATCAGCAATTAGATCACAGCGGACGATACCACCAAAAATATTAACCAATATTCCTTTTACCTTCTCGTCAGATAAAATGATCTTAAATGCTTCAGTGACCCGTTCTTTCGTCGCGCCACCGCCAACATCTAAGAAATTAGCTGGCTCACCACCATGTAACTTAATGACATCCATAGTAGCCATGGCTAGCCCTGCGCCATTGACCATACAACCAATTTCGCCATCGAGTGGAATATAATTTAGCTCCCAATCGGTTGCCCTATTTTCACGTTCATCTTCTTGTGATGGATCACGCATATTTTTTAATTTAGGTTGCCGATATAAAGCATTGCTATCAACATTGACTTTACCATCTAAGCAAATTATCTCACCTGTCTTAGTGACCACAAGTGGATTAATTTCAAGTAAACTTAGATCACATTCAACAAACATCTTACCAAGTCCTATCATTAATTGAGTAAATTGTTTAATTTGATTGTTATCTAAATCAAGTTTGAATCCTAAATCACGACATTGATAAGGCATAACACCTACGAGAGGATCAACAATAATCTTGAAAATTTTTTCAGGTGTTTCATGAGCGACTTTTTCAATTTCTACACCACCTTCCGTTGAAGCCATAATAACCACACGTTGACTTGCTCGATCAACGACAGCGCCTAAGTATAGCTCACGGCCTATATCACATGTTTCCTCAATTAAAACTGCATGAATGGGTTGACCTTTGGCATCTGTTTGGTAAGTTACTAAACGAGTACCTAATAATGATTTAACATAAGTGGCTAATTCATCTTTATTAACGACCAATTTTACTCCACCCGCTTTACCTCGCCCACCTGCATGTACTTGCGCTTTAGCTACCCATTTCGGTGTAGAAAGTAGTGATGCAGCTTGGATTGCATCTTCAACATTATAAGCAACATGCCCTTTAGGTGTAGGTAAGCCATAACTGGCAAATAATTGCTTAGCTTGATATTCATGTAAATTCATTCTTACTATCCCACTCTTTCTAACATCTTTAAATTAAAAGTGGCAGAATTTTAACATGGTTTTGCAGCTACGGACATAGTCTACTTTGAGTGGATACTTATCAGGCAAGAGATGCGCCTATGCTGCAGTAAGCATAGGCAGAAAAACGAGATCTTACTAAACATTAAGTAATAAACGAGCAGGATCTTCTAATAATTCTTTTACATTTACAAGAAATTGAACAGACTCTCTACCATCAATTAAACGATGATCATAAGACAGAGCAATATACATCATTGGCCGAATAACAATCTCACCTTTTTCAACGATAGGTCTATCTTCAATTTTATGCATACCTAAGATACCTGTTTGGGGTGGATTAATAATCGGGGTTGCTAATAAGGAACCAAATACACCGCCATTAGTAATAGTAAAAGTGCCACCTTGCATTTCTTCCATGCCTAATTTACCTTGACGAGCGCGGGTTGCTGTATCAAGGATCTCTTTTTCAATTTCCGCCATTGATAATTGATCAGCATTTCTAATAACAGGAACAACTAGACCTCTTTCTGTTGATACCGCAACACCAATATCGTAATAGCCATGATAAATGATATCATGACCATCAATAGAAGCATTGACGGCTGGAAAACGCTTTAGTGCTTCAACAACAGCCTTAGTGAAGAAAGACATAAAGCCTAAGCGAACGCCATGCTTTTTCTCAAAAGAATCTTTATACTGAGCTCGCAAATCCATCACAGCTTTTAAATTAACTTCATTAAAGGTCGTTAACATGGCAGCATTATGTTGCGCCTGAACTAAGCGCTCTGCAATCTTAGCTCGTAACCTAGTCATTGGAACACGACGTTCTTCACGAGCGCCTGAAGATACAGACTGAGTATTTATGCTTGGCTGTGCTTCTGTTTTTACCTCGGGCGTTGCCGCTTGCGATTTTCCTCGATTTGCGGTAATAAATGCCTCAACATCTTCTTTAGTTAACCGCCCATCTTTACTTAAGCTAGGAACTTCAGATGCCTGCAAATTATTTTCAGTTAACAAACGACGCACAGCTGGACCCGCTACTTTTTCACTTGTACTGCTTTCAGCCTCAGCAGATTTAACACTAACACTTTCATCCGATTTCTTTGGTGCAGCTTGAGCATTCTTAACACTCTCACCTTCTTCAATACGTGCTAATAATTCACCTGAAGTAACAGTATCTCCTTCTTTAAAGAGAATTTCTTTAATTACGCCATCTGCCGGAGCAGGAACTTCCAAGACAACTTTGTCAGTTTCTAAATCAAGAAGATTTTCATCTCGGCTTACTTTATCGCCCACTTTCTTATGCCAGGTAGCAATAGTTGCATCAGCAACCGACTCAGGCAAATTAGGTACTTTAACTTCTATAGACATGGTTAGACCTTCTTAAGATTATAATTTTGATAAGTTAATCCAATAATGCTTGATTGACCAATTCTCGTTGCTGCTGGGCATGTAAAATTGGACTACCAACAGCGGGTGACGCTGCAAAGCCACGGCCAGCATAGCGCAAATGCTGATCAACTTGTAAACAGTCCTTAATATTATGCTGAGATGCAAACCAAACGCCCTGGTTTTGCGGCTCTTCCTGACACCATACAATATCTTTTGCTAGAGGATAATTAGCTAGTATGCTACCCAACGACTTTCTAGGGAAAGGATATAATTGTTCTATACGTACGATAGCAACATGATTTAATTGCTCATCTCGGCGTTTTTGTAAGAGATCATAGTAGACTTTTCCACAGCATAATACGATCCTTGTTACTTTCAGCGGATCAAGCTCATCAATTTCAGGTATAACATTGTGGAATTGGCCATTTAAGAGATCACTAACTGGTGATACAGCTAACTTGTGTCGTAATAAGCTTTTAGGCGTCATAACAATTAAAGGCTTTCGAAACTTACGTAATACCTGTCGACGTAGCAAATGAAAAATCTGCGCCGGCGTTGTGGGCACACATACTTGCATATTATGTTGGGCGCATAATTGCATATAGCGCTCAAGTCTTGCAGATGAATGTTCTGGACCTTGCCCTTCATAACCATGTGGTAAAAACATCACTAAACCACATAATCGGCCCCATTTTTGCTCACCTGAGCTAATAAACTGATCAATGACAACTTGTGCCCCATTCGCAAAATCACCAAATTGAGCTTCCCAAATAACTAAAGAATCGGGTGCTGATGCAGCATACCCATATTCAAAAGCAAGTACCGCTTCTTCTGATAGCACTGAATCAATAACAACAAAATGGGCCCCATTCGTTGCTGTCTTCTCTAAAGGAATATAAGCTTCACCGGTTTGCATATCATGTAATACCGCATGGCGGTGAGCAAAAGTACCACGGCCAGAATCCTGGCCAGATAATCTTACCCAATGACCTTCGTGCAAGAGGCTTGCATAAGCCATGGTTTCGGCATAGCCCCAATTCATTTGCACATTCCCACTCGACATTTTCTCACGTTCACTTAGCAATTTTTTGACCACAGGGTGAACTTCAAAGCCCTTAGGTAAATCATGTAGTTGTTGGGAAAGCGTTGTTAAAGTTTGTTCACTAATTGTGGTATCTACCTTATCTGTCCATTTGGCATTTAAGTAAGGTGACCAGTCAATCGATATCTTACCTTCATAGTTTTCACGAGTAACATTGATAACAGGCTGACCTTTATCAAGCTTATTCCGATAAGCTTCCATAAGCTCATTGACTTTTTCTTGAGTAACTATACCCTCTTTAATCAATTGCTCAGCATAAATTTCACGTAACGGCCACATGCTTTTAACTTTTTTATACATGGTAGGCTGAGTAATAGAAGGCTCATCAGCCTCATTATGCCCGTGACGGCGGTAGCACACCAAATCGATAACCACATCACGCTTAAATTTCATACGAAAATCAAATGCAATCTGCATTGCAAAGACGACAGCCTCTGGATCATCACCATTAACATGCAGTACAGGTGCTTGAACCATTTTAGCAACGTCAGTACAATATAGTGTTGAGCGGGCATCTAACGGGTTACTGGTAGTAAATCCAATTTGGTTATTAATAACGATATGAACTGTACCACCAGTAGAATACCCTCTTGCCTGGGAGAAGTTAAATGTTTCCATAACAACGCCTTGCCCAGCAAAAGCAGCATCACCATGTACTATAACCGGCACTACAGTATTTTTTCCTACTATATCATTACGACGCTCAAGTCTTATTCTTGCAGAGCCTTCCACTACAGGGCCAATAATCTCTAAATGTGAAGGATTAAAAGCTAGTGCTAAATGTATAATAGGTCCCCTCTTAGTTTGGATATCCGAGGAAAAACCCATATGATATTTAACATCACCTGTTCTTTCAGATATCACTTTACCTTCAAATTCCTGGAAAAGTTGATCAGGCGCTTTACCTAACACATTAACCAAGACGTTTAAACGGCCGCGATGAGCCATACCAATAACAATTTCTTTTACACTTTTTTGACTACCTTGGCGAATAATTTCCTTCATCATAGGAATAAAGGCATCACCACCTTCTAATGAGAAACGTTTCTGCCCAACGTAGCGTGTACCTAAATAGCGCTCTAAGCCGTCAGCTGCGATTAAATCATTAAGTATCGCTTGTTTTTTATCTATATCAAAATTAGGCCGTCCACGTGCTGTTTCTAATTTTTCTTGTAGCCATTGTGTTTCTTCTAGGTTTGAAATGTGCATATATTCAATACCTATACTACCGCAATAGGTATCTTTTAATGCCTGTAAAATATCTTTAAGTGGCATTTGTTGCCCTGAATGAAAATAATCGCCAGCACAAAAATTATGATTTAAATCTGCTTCAGATAAATTATGATGACTTAATTCCAAGCTAGGAACATGTACTCGCTCTGTCATACCAAGCGGATCTAATTTAGCCGCATGGTGTCCATAAGAACGGTAAGCATTAATTAATTGAGCTACTTGAAATTGTTTACTATCTTCGAAAGCGACACTACCTTGATTAAAATATCTTTTATCTGTATTTTCTAGAAAGTAATTACGTATATTGCGATGAGAAATTTCTTTTGCTACTGAATCAACCTTAGGTAAAGCTTCAAAAGCTAATCGCCAATCGGTAGGTACAGAATTAGGATCTGCTAAAAAGTCTTCATATAATGCATCGACATAGGCCATATTGCCACCCGATAAGTAAGAAGAAGCCCATTGTTTTTGCAGATTACTACTCATGTTTTTGTCTCCAAAGAGTTCACTTGCTACTTAAAGCAACTCAGAAAAAATTATTTATGTTTCCTGATTCAACATTTGCAGGCGAATATGACTAATCGCTTGCGCCGGATTGAGTCCCTTCGGGCAAACATTTGCACAATTCATAATAGTGCGGCAACGAAATACACTAAATGGATCTTTTAATTTCTCTAGGCGATGTACTGTTGCAGTATCACGGCTATCAGCTAAAAATCGACGTGCTTGTAAAAGCCCCGCAGGGCCGATAAATTTATCTGGATTCCACCAATAGGAGGGGCATGAGCTTGTACAGCAAGCGCATAAAATACACTCATATAAACCATCTAATAAGGAGCGCTCTGCAGGCGTTTGTAAGCGCTCTTTTGCTGGCATAACATCGTCATTTTGTAAATAAGGCTCAACACGCTCATATTGTTCATAAAATTGAGTCATATCGACAACGAGATCGCGAATCACTGGAAAACCCGGTAAGGGACGAATGACTATTTTATCTGTATTAAGCTGTGAGAGCGTCGTAATACAAGCTAAGCCATTAGTTCCATTAATATTCATACCGTCAGAGCCACAAACACCTTCACGACAGGAGCGCCTATAAGCTAGAGTAACATCTTGCTCAGCCTTAATTCGCTCAAGCAGCGTTAAGAGCATAGGATCACTTTTGGCAGGAACTTCCAATATATAATCCTGCATATAAGGCTTTTCATTACCTTCAGCTTCTGGATTATAACGATAAATGGATAAGGTTAATTTTCTATGATCAGCCATAATATACCCTCTTAATAAACGCGTTCTTTCGGCGCAAATGGCTCGACGTATTTAGGTGTTGTATTTACAGGTCGATAGTCAATACGCTCCCCTTCCTCAAAGTACAATGTATGTTTTATCCAATTAGCGTCATCTCGCTTAGGATAATCTTCACGGCTATGAGCACCTCGACTCTCAGTTCGAGTCAGTGCCGAATGGGCACTAGCATAAGCTGTGGCCATTAAGTTATCTAATTCTAAGGCAGCAATACGTTCTGTGTTAAAGATGTGACTTTTGTCACTTAGTTTAGCATGTTTTAAGCGCTCTCGAAGTGCTTGTAAGCGATGCAAGCCCTCTTCCATCACTTTACCAGTACGGAAAACGCCAAAATCTTCTTGCATAACCCGCTGCATGGCATCTCGAATTGCAGCAGGGCTTTCTCCATCCGTTGAATTCTCCCAACGGAAATAACGCTCTAATGCTGGCGCAAGATCATCATCAGAAACATAAGCCATATCAGGTAACGCATTAGCATGCCATAATTCTTCAACATGCAAACCAGCAGCACGGCCAAAAACGACCAGGTCAAGTAAAGAATTACCGCCTAAACGATTAGCGCCATGTACAGAAACACAAGCGCATTCACCGACAGCATATAATCCTTCAACAATTTGATCACTGCCATCTTGGTGAATCAGAACCTGCCCATGAATATTAGTCGGAATCCCACCCATACTGTAATGGCAAGTGGGCACAACTGGGATCGGTTCAACAATAGGATCAACGCCTGCAAATTTTAAAGATAATTCTCGAATACCAGGTAAGCGAGACATAATCAAATCCGCACCAAGATGATCTAATTTTAATTTAACATGATCAATACCGTTAGGATCAAAGCCTCGACCTGCACGGATTTCTAATGCCATTGAGCGAGCAACGACATCTCGCGAAGCTAAATCTTTTACACGGGGTGCATAACGTTCCATAAAACGTTCCCCATCCTTATTAATAAGATAGCCACCTTCACCGCGGCAACCTTCGGTAACGAGCGTTCCAGCGCCAGCAATACCTGTTGGGTGAAACTGCCACATTTCCATATCTTGTAAGGGAATTCCTGCTCTTAATGCCATACCGAAACCATCACCGGTATTAATATGGGCATTGGTTGTCGATTGAAAAATACGCCCTGCTCCACCCGTCGCTAAAATACAAACTCGAGTTTGATAAAAAACAAGTTCACCTGTCTCTATCGATAAAGCAGTAACACCAGCAATTCGCCCATGAGCATCTTTAACAAGATCGAGCGCATACCATTCGCTAAAAACATGCGTTTTGGCCCTTAGGTTCTGTTGATACAAAGTATGTAATAGTGCATGCCCCGTTCTATCAGCTGCTGCACAAGTTCGTGCAGCCTGCTCTCCGCCAAAATTTTTCGACTGTCCACCAAATTGCCGTTGGTAAATTGTACCATCATCCCTACGTGAAAATGGCAATCCCATATGCTCTAATTCATAAACTGCTTCAGGACCTGTCTTACATAAATATTCAATGCAATCCTGATCACCAATATAATCAGCACCTTTCACAGTATCATACATATGCCATCGCCAATCATCTGGATGAGCATTTCCTAGTGCAGATGTAATACCCCCTTGGGCAGAGACAGTATGTGATCGGGTTGGAAATACTTTAGAGAGTAAAGCCACTTTTAAACCCGAATTAGCAAGCTGTAAAGCAGCACGCATACCAGCGCCACCAGCGCCAACAATAACTGCATCAAATTTATTTCTTGCAATTGGCATATTCATATTATTGCCCCCATACAATCATTAAACCCCAAATAAATTGGGCACTAAGCCAAAGTAGAACAATCATTTGCAAAAATAAGCGCACGGTCATGGATTTAACATAGTCAGTCGTAACAGTCCATACGCCTATCCAAGTATGCAGGGACAAGGCCACTAGTGCCATAATAGTTGCAGTTTTAAAGAATACGCTAGCAAATAAAGTATGCCATTGTTGATATTGTAAATGTGGATGAAAGAGTAAAAAGCCAAATAAAAAAAGGCAGTAAAGTGCAAAATAGATGGCGGTAGCTCGCTGAATTAACCAATCTTTTAAGCCATCTCCTGTTAAACTAGTGACATTGCTTACCATATCCAAAATCCTAGAAGTAGAGTTAAAACAATTGCAGCTATAATCACAAAAATAGCACTTTTACGGCCTGAGCTTAGGTGCTCGCCATAACCTGCATCCATAACTAAATGTCGAATGCCCGCTAGTAAGTGGTAGATTAGAGCTGCACCAAAGGCCCAAAGAATTAATTTTGCCACCACACCCGCCAATATAGATTGCAAAGTAACAAATGAAGTAGGACTAGCTAAAGATAAATCAAGATAATAAAGGATAATAGGAAATAGCAAAAACAAGGCAAGGCCTGAAATTCGATGTAAAATAGACGCAATGGCCATGGGCGGAAATTTTATTGTGGTTAAATCAAGGTTTACTGGTCTCTTCTTATTCACGTTATAATTTATCCTTTAGTAATAATAAAATGGTTAGTCAATATCTTAATTTTTTAACCTCAACCTTTAGCTTAACTACCTAACTATAGATGTTGTAAGCTTATAAGCCTGCATTATTTTAAATAAACTAATTACTAACCGCTGGCTAGATGTCAGCCTTACATCACATGTCATAAAGTAAACTAATGGCAGTATTTAAATTGAATCGCTGTTTCTCGCCTCAAGGCGTAGCAAGAATTAGAAGTATACCACTCTGTTTTTTTAGCGCAAAGTGTATGTGCAAAAAGAGAAATAATTGTTATTAATATGAGTTCGACATAAAAGAAGCAAAAGCTCTTTTATGTCGCTAAATGAACATTATCCTGTAAATGCGTAGTATTGGTGCAAGAAGCCGGAGTAGAATAGGAAACAGAAATGGTATTTAGAGTTATTCTCGCTAGTTTTTATGATTTATTAATTATCTTAGCCCTATTAATTTTTACAACAGCAGTTTATATAATTTGCCTTCATCAATCATCTATTCCTGCTGGTACGCGATGGTATCAATTTTTACTATTAACCATCATAATTTTCTATTATCTCTTATGCTTTAAATTTGGTGGGCAAACAATAGGTCTAAAAACTTGGCGACTACAACTGATAACTAGTAGAGACTCTATCACTCTATTGCAAGCTTTTCTATGGTTATTTTTAGCCCTGCCAGCAGTAGGTTATGGATTTATAAGATTCAAAAACCCACAATATTTTCTCTTTAAGTGGACAAAAATTAAGTTAAAATCATTAAAATAACGCGAGCTTGCCATAAAGGGTCTTTAAACATTACCGCGAAACTTTAGGGCCAGAACTAGCATGTTGTAAATAGGGTTGGCGAGGTGATTCCGCTGGATAGCCATAACCCTTGTCATTTAAGGTTTTAACCAACTTGAGATAACGTTCTCCCCAAGTACCAGGATCAAAATTTGTTACCACAACGTTATAATTTAAATTGATAATTGACTCAAAAGCCTTCCGTTGAGCTTTTTCATGACCGCCAAAAGCAACTTGCACTTCAGTTTCAGCACTAATTCCGCCCGATTTTAAGCGCTCAATTAGAAGAAAGATCATTTTTTCAATAGTAAAATACAACTTACACATAGACATACCGGCTGTATACATGTCTTGTGCTTTAGATGTACTTAATCTGTGGCCCCGATCTAAAATAGGGTAAACATATTCATATTCGTTGCCATCCCCTATCAGCTCAGGCTCAATAATTAAAGCAGGTGAAATAGGCTCAATAACAGGATTAATAATGAAAAGCTCAAAATTAGCCCAATGCCACCAAAGTTGATAGACTCTTTCAATAAGCACAACAGGATCGTCATAGTTATCAGCTACAATCTGTTGCCGCATCTCTTCCATCTGCTGCTCAAAATTTGGATCCGAGATGTCTATTTCATTGGCCATTATCATTACCCGTTTTAACGTATAACCGTATCTTAGCCTAAAATTAATACTTAAGCATGAAACGCTATAACTAAAAAATAGCAAAAAAAGTGTAAATTTAGCGAATTTTTTTAAAAATTAAGAAGTCGTGTATTTAATTTATTATTTTATAATAGATTACTGTCTGCTTGCGACAACTTTTAAGGCAACTTTTCTGACAAGAAGCGTCATTCTGACAAAGAGCAATTACACCGCGTTTTAGCCATACATCAAGCATAGGCCCTAAAGCCATTAAGTCTAAATCAAATTCACGGGCTAGTTGCTGATTACTGGCTATCCCTTCACGGCGTAAATAATTAAGAATCTGTAAGAGCATGCTTATTTCCCGAAGAAAAATGTTGATAGTGAAGTTTACCTATGAATAGTCCGATACTTATTAACATTAGCGCAATCCAAAACGAGGAAAACGCTGGATGTTCACTAAAGCGAGCAACTTGATAGAAAATGACAGCCGAAGCATAAGCAATTAATAACGACCAGCTTACAGAAAACCACATAATTTTTCGATTTGCTTCTTGTTTAATTGCAGCCATGGTAGATACACAAGGAATATAAAGTAGCACAAACAGTAAATAGGCAAATGCGCCTGCTTGACCATCAAAAAGCTGCGCCATTTTACCATATACCGATTGTGATATCTCGCTGTCAGGTGCACTTGCCAAAATAGGGTTTACAAAAGCATGACCTAATTCAGATAAATTCTGTGGAATCGACCAGAATGCTTCTTGTAGTGATTGCCATAAATTAAATGTTAAAGAAAGATGAGCGCTATTGAGATGTGCCAACTGAGCATAAAGTGAGTTCAAAGAGCCAATAACTACTTCTTTTGCTAACATACCGGTTAGTAAACCTACTGTTGCAGGCCAATTATTAGGCTCAATTCCCATGGGTGAAAACAGAGGCGTAAGCCATTGGCCTAATAAAGATAGTATGGATTGTGTATTTGCTTGATCACTAAAGCTACCATTAATTGTTAGTGCATTTAACCCACTTAAGACTACACAAACAGGAATAATTAATCGTCCTGCACGAATAATAAAATAGCGCAATCGAGAAAACATTTCTTTTAATAATCTTCTTATGGTCGGTCGATGATAAGCTGGTAGTTCAAGAATTAACGGCGAAGAATAACCTTGTAGAATAGTTTTACGTAATATAAAGCCTGTCAGCACGGCCAATAAAATACCCGTCATATAAAGACAAAAGACAATATTTTGTCCTCCTATAGGAAAAAAAGCTGCCACAAACACCGAGTAAATTGCTAAACGAGCGCTACAAGACATAAAAGGGCTCATGACAATAGTTAATAGGCGCTCTCTGTCTGAATCTAAAGTTCGCGCAGCCATAATCGCTGGCACATTACAGCCAAAACCAACAATCATAGGCACAAATGATTTTCCAGGTAACCCAAGCATACGCATGATCTTATCAACTACAAAAGCAGCTCGTGCCATATATCCTGATATCTCTAATAATGCTAAAAAGAAAAACATCGCTCCAATAACTGGAATAAATGCAACGGTTGTCGTAATACCTACGCCTATCCCCTGCGCAATCAAAGCAATTAACCATTGAGGGGAATGAAGTTTTACTAATAACCACTCCGGCCCTTGTATAAAAAGAGCGCTTGAAGTAATTTCAAAAAAATCCTGTAAAGCGCCACCAATATTAATTGCAAATAGAAACATCAAATACATCAAAGCAAAAAAAATGGGTAATGCAAAAAATCGATGTAATATGATACGGTCTAACTTTGCTGTAAAATGCTCACTGGAATCACTGTGTTTTTTCTGGACTAAATTTACTAATTGATGAATTGTTTGATAACGTGCATCAGCAATCACAATATCGTCATCTGGACCTTTTTCAAACAGCTCTAAATTTTCTATATCGAGTATGGTTTCTATTAAATAATGATCACCCTCTAAAGTTCGTAAAGTGTAATATTGCGCTAAATCTGAAGATAAATGATGATTTTGAATTAAATTTTGATTAATTTTATCAATTCGCTTCTCCAAGTCTAAGGGAAGATCTAGATTAAAGCTGCTAGGTTTTACTGTTTGAGAGGCTATAGCTTCTTGTAACGCCATAAGACCAATTTTTTTATGAGCTTGTATAGCTATAACAGGACAATTTAATTGCTTTGCTAAAAGCGCTGTATCAATAAAAATGCCTCTGTGCTTAGCAATATCACTCATGTTAAGTGCAATAATAATCGGTTTACCTAATTCAATGAGTTGGCTTGTTAAATAAAGATGCCGCTCTAAATGACAAGCGTCTATAACATTAACAATAATATCGGCAGGAATAGTAAGAATGGAATGGGCTGTAATCTTTTCATCTTGGCTTACTGTATAGGAAGAGTTTAATGAGTAAACGCCTGGTAAGTCAGTAATTTCTACAGTTTGATTAGCAAATTGAAAAAACCCTGTTTTTTTCTCTACTGTCACGCCAGGCCAATTACCGACCTTCTGATGATCACCAGTCAGCGCATTAAATAAAGTTGTTTTACCGCAATTGGGATTTCCTAATAATAAAATATGCGTCATACAGATTCCCACTCTAATTCAGCAGCTTCTTCTTTACGCAACGTAAGTGATGTTCCTCGTATTTCTATTTGTAAAGGGCAACCGAGCGGTGCAACTCGTATTATTTTTATTTCAACGCCGCGCGTTATACCTAAAGATAATAAGCGCTGTCGGTAAATTAAATTGGTATTACCAAAATTTACCAAACGGACACGGTCACCTTTATGTAAATCATTAATACGAATTTTTTTCATTCTATTCTTAGATAAATTACAAAATTTAAACCTTCTGCTGTATTTTAGCATAAATGATATCGATAATCATTCTCATTTTGAGCAAAAAATAGATTCTTTTAAGAAGTTAAATAGTACATAGCTCGTCGCGGATGACGTTGAATATAATCTTTTGATTGCATCTCATGTAGGCGACTTTGTGTTCTCTTAAAAGCCTGTCTCATTTCACCCTGTATATAGAGTTCATCAATAGGGGCTGCGGCTGATAACACTAAACGAATACCTTGATCATACATCACATCAATAAAATGAATTAGTAAGATAGCAAACACGGTATCACTTTCACCTAATACAGGAATATCGCTTACAAAGACGGTATCAAAGCGTTCAGCTATTTCTAAGTAGTCCAATTGACTACGGGGTAAATTACAAATGACTTTAAAATCAAACCAAACAACTCGATCACTTAGTCTAATATAAGGAATTTCGCGCTTTTGGACTATTAAAGTACCTTCAGTTTGTGCAGCAGGTGCGATATAATTAAACTGCCTATTTAAAAGATTGGTTGTTTCTTCATTCAGAGGGTAAATATAAGTTTCAAAATTTAATTCTCGACTTAAACGATAATCTTGCTTACCACTTAGGTAAATAATTTCGCAATGCTTTTTGATGGCAGTAATTGCTGGCAGAAAACGGACACGCTGTACACCGTTACGATATAAATCGTCAGGCGCTAAGTTTGATGTAGCAACTAAAACGACATCTCTAGCAAATAAAGCTTGCATAAGTTCAGCTAAAATCATTGCATAAGCAACATCGTCTACCATAAATTCATCAAAACAAAGTAATTGTGCTTTTTTTGCAATGTCCGTTGCGATACGTTGTAAGGGATTAGGTATCCCTTGCAGTTGCCGTAGTTGAGCATCTACTTGCTGCATAAAGTGATGAAAATGAAAACGTAATTTTTTTTCTAGCGGAATAGCGTTAAAAAAAAGATCCATCAAGAAGGTCTTACCAACGCCTACCGGCCCATAAATATAAATACCCTTTAACGAAGGCTTCTTAAGCCAATTAAGCCAGCTTTTTTTCTGATTGGAAAAATCAGTCATTAATCTATCTAGATGAATTAAAACTTGCCGCTGTGAAGGATTATCTTGGATATCGCCACAATCAATAGCTGCATTGTACTGCTCAAGTAAGCTCATAAGCTTAATACCTGCATACGCACTATATCCATTAGTTTAGATTTTAATAAAAGTAAATTGCCGTGAAAGAAATGCCCAGTTTTTGCAAAGCGAATGACAGGAATTTTAGGATTAGCTTGATTAGCAAAAGCAAGAACCATGTCTAATGGTGAAATATCATCTTCTTCACCTTGTAAAATAAACCACGGGTTTGGTGCTTTAAATTCTGTATAATTATAATGATGGAAAGGTGGCGCTATGGTAATTAAGAGAACTGAATCACTTTGTGCTGCCGCTCTGTAAGCTACGAAGGAACCAAAGGAAAACCCAGCAAATATAAATTGGGTATGAGGGTGATGCTGCTGCCAAAGTTGTTGTAAAATCAACATATCCCCGCTTTCACCTATGCCCGCATCATAATGACCTTCTGATTGACCAACGCCACGAAAATTAAACCGAATAGAAGGAATACCTAATTCTTTAAATGCCCGCGCCATTGTTGTTACAACTTTATTATTCATTGTACCGCCCTGCAGCGAGTGAGGGTGGCCCAATAGCGCTAAGTGGTTAAAATTTATTTCTGTAGGTAGCGTTAATATGGCCTCTAATCTGCCAACTTTGCCTTGAAAAAGAAAAGCATGCTCACCAGGCGTAGTTAAATCTGCAATAGGTAACATAATTCATTCATAACTAACTTACTAAAGTATTAATAATAACCTATCTTGCAATTTGTTGCGCGTCCTTTAAACTTATTTTGCGCTGACAAACTGCAGCGACTTAATCCTTTGGTTTTATATAAAACATAGGAAATTTTCATTAATATTTTCTGGAGGACTTGATCCATGAGACAGGTACCAATGCTTTTAATTTTTAGTTGCCTTTACTCCTTCTGCACTTTAGGGAGTAAATAGATGAATATTAGCGAATTTATTAAAAAAAAGCAGGCTGGTGAGAAAATAACGATGCTTACTTGTTACGACTACCCTTCTGCTAAAATTATTGCTGAATCAAAATTAGATTGTGTTTTAGTAGGTGATAGTGTTGCTATGGTCGTCCATGGTCATTCTAGTACGGTGATGGCAACTATCGACATGATGGTTTTACATACACAAGCAGTAGCTCGCGGGATTACACAGCAATTAATAGTAAGCGACTTACCATTTCTGTGCCATCGATTATCTCAAGCTGAAACAATAGTCAATGTTAAAAAACTCATACAAGCTGGCGCCCAAGCAATTAAAATTGAAGGTGGAGATGAGGATACTTGCCGTACTATTGCTTATCTTGTCTCTTCTGGTATTCCTATACTTGGCCATATAGGTTTAATGCCGCAGTCTATTTACCAATATGGTGGTTATAAAATTCAAGGGCGAGACCATGAGCAGGCAACCCAATTATTACAACAAGCAAAAAATTTAGAAGCGTCTGGCTGTTCAGCACTCGTTCTTGAATGCATTCCTCAAGAATTAGCAGAGAAAATCACTCACAGCTTATCTATTCCTACTATTGGGATAGGCGCAGGTGCTGTAACTGATGGGCAAGTCTTAGTCTGGCATGATATGTTAGGTTTACAACAAGATTTTATACCTAAGTTTGTAAAACAGTTTACAGATGCCAAAAGTACTCTATTAGCAGCAATTAATAATTATATTCAGGATGTTCAACGAGTTGCCTTTCCGACGGACAGCTATGCTTATTAATTAGCTCACTTTGTAAAGGCTGCCTAAAAAGGCAGCCTTATTCATTTAATTCTTTACCAGGATAATTCATGCAAGTTTTTGATAATTTAGATGAATGGATCAATTTTAGAAATAGGCTTGATTCTACCTTAAGCTTAGGTTTTGTACCAACCATGGGTAATTTACATAAAGGCCATAGCTCTTTAATAGAAGTTAGTAAGCATGAAAATGAGCTGACTGTTGTTAGTATCTTTATTAATCCAACCCAATTTAATCGGCCTGATGATTATACTCATTACCCACGTACACTAGAATTAGATCTTAAATTATTACAAGAAAACGGGGTTGATTACTGCCTTATTCCAACAGAACAAGCAATATATCCCGATGGCTACAGATATAAAGTCACAGAGACTGACTTTTCCCAGCTCATGGAAGGTGCCCATCGACCTGGCCACTTTAATGGCGTGCTTACGGTAGTTATGAAACTACTTAATTTAGTCAGACCCAAAAATGCCTATTTTGGTGAAAAAGATTATCAGCAATATTGTTTAATTCGTGATATGGCTAGTGCTTTTTTTATGCCAATTAATATAAATATTTGCCCAACAATTCGTGAAGCAAGCCAACTTGCTTACAGCTCTCGCAACAATCTTCTTACAGCTAAAGAGCGAAAATTAGCAGAACGCTTTGCTACTATATTTCATCAAGATAAACCCTACAATGAGATTTTAAAACAATTAAAGGAAAATGATTTAATTGTCGACTACTTTATAGAGTATGAGAATCGCCGGTTTATAGCAGTAAAAATCGGAAATGTGCGTTTAATAGACAATTATGTTATCAAAACGATTTTTAGCTAAGTAATTATGTATTCTATAATTTTAAGGCTATTCTTTAATAGATAAACATTTTATGAAAGGGATATCATTATGTTAAAAAAATATATATTAAATACATTATTCTATTTAACTAGCCTTTCTTTATCCTCGTTTGCTATAGCTTCAGCAGCGACAGATACTAATGCTGGTTCAACGACTAATACTACTAATTCTTCAGGCTCAGCTTCTACAGATAATCAATCAAGAAGTAAAGATGAATGGCTTTCTAAATTGCGAGAAGTAGTACCAGGTATTATTTGTAAGAACTTTACGCAAAATGATGAACTTAATAAACGCATGAAAGCAGAAAATATTGATTATGATAAATGCGTAAGCTTAATTCCTTCTAGCTTTGATAAATGTAAAGACAAATATTATTCAGATCTCCCGGCAACTGTGGATAAAGATAGTGCATCAAAGTGGGGTAGAACAATTGGTGAATGTATAGGTAATGATTTTGCTACTACTCATTTTGGTGGCGAGTCTAATGCCAGTAATTCTGATAAATCTAATAATTCTGCACAAGAAATGACTAAAGATGAATGGTTAGCAAAATTAAAAGCTGTCGTACCAGATTTAATTTGCAAAGGATTTATGCAAGATGAAGCACTTAATAAGCGTTTAACTGAAATGAATATTAATTACGATAAATGTGTTACTTTAATACCAGAAAGCGTTGATAAATGCCAAAAAGAACTTTATTCTCAAATTCCCGCAACAATTAATCAACAAAATGCAGGAAAATGGGGTCATTCTATTGGTGAATGTATTGGCAAAGACTTCGCTTTAAAACACTTATTTAATAAAAAGCCATAAGCTTTTTATCGCAATTGCATAGTTAGGCTGTCTTTATTTAATCTAAATTCGCCATAAAAATTCTTTTATGGCGAATTTACGTTCTCACATAAGGTATTAACCTATCTAATTTAATTTGCGTTTTGTTTGTTAATCTAGAAAGTTTCTTTAATAACTAGGAATTCTCCACTTATTTAGCTAACTAAACCTTATAATTGAAAGTAATGGGTTACTTTATTTGTAATCATTAAATTTATTTAATAAGCTTTAATTAAGAGAAAGATAGTTAATGAATCTATAGGAATTAATTATGAAAGAAAAACATTTCGCCTATAAAATAAGTAGTAATGTTGCAGGTTTAGTATGTACTTATGCTGAAATTGAACAAGATAAAATGTTAGATCTTTTACATTTAGTGCAACAAGATACCGAAGTTGGCCTATACTGGGTCTTTAAACAATTAGATAATCAACCGAAAGAGCCTTTATGCATCATCGACTGCACCCATAAGCGAGTTTATTATCACTATTCAGGTGAAGTAGAAGATTTAAATGATACCATCAAAAAGCTGTCTAAATAGTTCATTTAAAGTAAGCTAAAGTAATTACAAAATTAGCATACCTAGAAAATAATTTAAAAAATTGTCATTGAATTGACATTTCCCTTTAACTAAATTCGTCCTATTTTTATCGTTTTAAAGAAGAACTCTTAATATCTAAAAAGATGATTTAAGTACATGTGAGCCTAACATAAAAATATCTCTTTATATTGATCATCTTGCGCCTACCTACTGAGTATTGTTACGTAAATGAAGAAAAAATAATTAGGGATTGCAAAGAACAATTAAGTAGCTTCGGTGAAACGAAGTGAAATTCAGGCTCTGCCTCTACGGGCTTGCACCCAGGCTATCGATGCTTTTAGCTGCACATTTTAACAAATAACGTTTGTTGCGATCTAAAAGAGACTTCACCTCTTTTAGATCGCATGCATGTTAATTATATTAAGCTGTAATTTTTTTCTCACCCATCTGTCTGGTACGAGTTACGGGGAGACTTGTTGGATAATTTTGAACTATAAAATCAACTAATTTTTCTCTTACTTCACAACGCAGGTCCCAAGCATCGCTAGGAGTACGTGCACTTGATAAAATACGCAACTCCATCACTCTATCTTGTACATCACTTACTTGAATGCTACATACTTTACCATCCCACAAAGCTGAATTAGTTAAAACACGCTTTAACTCTTCACGTAGTTTATCAACAGGTAAAGTAAAATCGACATACAAATAGACTGTGCCAATTAAATTATTACTCTCTTCCCTACTCCAATTTTGAAAAGAATGCTCAAGGAAGTAATTAGTTGGGACAACTAGGCGTCGCCAATCCCATAACTTAATAATTACATTACGAAAATTAATTTCTTCGACAATACCAAACTCATTTTCAATAACGACAGCATCACCTATCTTAATAGGTTGCGTTAAGGCAATTTCCAAACTTGAAAAAAGACTTGCTAAAGAGCGCTGTGCGGTAAATGTTAATACCAAACCAATTACCCCAGCAGTAGTTAATACACTAGCACCTAATGCACGCACATTATCGAATAACATCAAAATAGCACCTGCTGTTAAAATCGCAATAATTGTCATCGCTATGCGTTTTAAAATTAACGTTTGTGTATATATTTTTCTAGCCAGAGCATTATGATCATCTTTACTGGTATAACGATGTAAAAGTAGTTGTTCAGTAATATGAACTAACTTAAATAAAATCCAAGATATAGCGCAAATAATTAAGCAACTACTTAATTTATCTAAAAAGTACGAGAATTGACTTGGCAGTCCTAAATAAGGAATTAATGCATTAAACAAAATTAAAAAAACAATTGTTTTTAATACGCTAGAGAAAAATGGTAATAAAATACTCGTTGTTTGGTGAGTAGTTAGAAAGGACGTAGACAACAAGTATTTTGTAAAAGTATTTATAATACGAGTAAATAGCCAATAAAAACTTAAAGCTAAAGTAAAATAAAAACTAAATTGCTCAATAATGTTAAGTATAGGCAAATCAGTTTTATCAACAAAAAAATAGATATATTTTTGATAAAAATAATCACCTAAGGTTGCTAGTATAATTATAAAAATCGGTGGTAAAAGAACATTTTTAAAATGAGGTGGAACCGATTTAAAATTATCTTCAATAATAATAGGTTTACTCATAGTAACAGACATATGTTTCTCCTTCTAATTATCATTGACCTCATGTCCCTAATCCTTGTTTAATTAAAACAAATTTTTAACTAAGGTTTCTAAAAATAATTAATTATCCTTAGCCATTTCATTCATTGATAGATTCGACTCATTACTGCAAACTTTATCTTGCAAAGGCATGATGGAAATATCCTGATTTGACAAAGACGCTAAATCTGTTAAATCTTTATTTTGCTTATACTTAATCCATTCCGTATCATTATTTAAAATATATTTACATGCTTCTTCTATAAAAAAGTCTCTTTTATTAATACCCGCCCACTGACAATATTGCATAACTTGCTCATAAATTTGTACACTCATTCTAATTCTGAACTGTATTTTCTTTTGAGCTATAGGTTCGCGAGTTATTAGCATATGTGCCTCCGTTAATATAGAAATTATTTGTGACAAAATTATCTAATACAATTTTGCCAGATTTTTAAAAATTATACAACACAGATTTTGTCATACTAAATTTGACAATGTATGTCACAAATTATTAGAATGTGTTTCAATAGAGGCTAGTCTGTTAAGCTACCCTATAAGCAATAAACAAAATTCAAGCTAACATCAATCCTTTTAATCTTTTTAAAATTGCTGATTAATCTACTAAGGTGGTTTTTTTAATTCATACAGGTTGAATTCTATTCACAATTGTTGAACTATACTAAGCAATTACTGCGAGATAGAATAATGACAATAATTAAACCAGCTTTAGAGGGAATTGGATCTGCCAGCGGAGTAGCCTGGCCTATATTTGGTATTTTAAGTGCGACCTTGAATTTATGTGTAGGCAGTACTCTTGCTTTTATATTAGGGAGTATTTGTAGTGCTATGTTTTTACTTATAAGTGTTCCTCTTGCCTATTTGGGATACCAAGACTTGAAAAAGCAACAGGAAGAGCTAAAAAGAAAAAAAGAGAAGTACGAAAACGCTTTATTAAGTAATCTTATTGCGTTCTTTGCCTTACTAAATCAATATAAGAAGTTAAATACAACATTAACTTTAACAGACTTTCTAGAAAAGAAGGCTCAAGAATTTGAGCAAAGAAATACAGATGAAGATAAGTTATGTGCTAATTTCTTGCGTTATTTAAATTCTCAAGCAATCTATAATTTCTATAATCCATTAAAACCAAAGTTATTTAATCATGTGCTACAAAAATATGTTAAGCAATTTTTGATCAATCAATTAAACAAAAACCCTTATTCAGCTATTGAGAAGACAAAAATAAACGTAGCTGCTTTTCAAGCCTTTGTTGGTACATTTGGTACTATTGCTGGTGGATCTGCTGGATTAACTGGTTTATTAATGGGTTTAGGATTAATGGCAAGTTTTAGCATTGTTCCTTGGTTAGGGGTTGCTATTATACTTACAGCGACAATTGTTGCTATATATATGGCCAATGTAGCAGCAAGAAATGCAGAGTTAAATATTGATAAAACGTTTTGGTGCAAGCAAGCCAAAAATTTAAATCAGCAAACCCAAAAATTAAATGCTGATATGCGCAAGCTAGTTGAATTAAATCAAACGATAGATAACGAGCCAGTTTCTAATACTTCATCTGCTGATCGTCCTGAAGTAGACATTAAGCTTCAAGATTCTAAAGTCATAATTACAGAAGATAGGTCTATAAATAACCAAACTATTTCTAATAAGAAAATAACTAAGGATAACGAAAACGAAAAGCAATCTCACCAGCAAGATTCTTCTACTTATACTTCTAGTTGTTCTACCTACCAAAGTAGATTTTTTAATTCTTCAAACTTAACTAAAGAAAATATAACGGACCAACCTCAAGAACTTTTTAATGTAGTTTAGGCGTTTGTAAAAGTATCTAAATTAAATTTAGATATTTTTACAAACTAATTCTTTAAATCTAAAGGAGTTTAATCATATATGCACAAACTTATCCACAGATTTAATAAAGAAGCAAATGACTTCTATCCTTATTAGGATAAGCAAAAAACCTTATTTAATAAGGAATAGGGTTATAAAAAATAATAAGTGGAGAGAATTTAATAGGATTATTTAAAAAGATATCCACAGAAGATAAAAAAATTCTACTTAGGGCCCTTAATATTACCTTAATAATATTATAAAAAACAGTCTTGACTTTATTTTGTTAAACTTAAGTGTTAAGAGCGCTAGCTTTCTAAGAAGGGGGAAAGTTAGGAAAATTAACGTATCATAAAATAGAGCTTGCGGTAATTATTGTAAGGCAAGCTCTAACATAGTTTATACAATGTGATTTACTACATCACTGCTCTGCTATAGTTAACGTCACAAAACTATCATCTTCTTTTATCGATTGACTTTGTAAGTCAACTACTTTTTGTTTACTTTGTTTATAGTTATTCCATTTTTTATCATGAGCCAGAATATATTTACAAGCCTCTTCAATAAAGAAATCTCTATAAGTAATTCCCGCCCATTGACAATATTCCATTATTTCTTCATGCGTCTTAACATTCATGCGAATACGAAACGCAATTTTCTTTTGTGTAGCTGGTTCTGGGACAATAAGCATAATATCCTTACTCTTAATTAGTGACAAAATAAAGACAAAAAATGTCTTATACCATGAAAAAATTTCATTAACAATATTTTTTAAATTTTGACTAAAACTATTTGACATGTATGACTCAAAGGTGTAACTTAAAGTTGTCACTTTTATTTGAGAATAAACCTGACTCAGTAACTTGTTGTAACGAAAGGAGTAACTATGAAGAAAAATATTGCCAGTATACTAGTGGGATGTTCATTGGTCATACTATCAGGCTGTCAAGTTATGTCCGGTGAAAGAAGTGTTAATCAATATAGCTCTGATGCAGCAATCACTACTTCTGTAAAAGCAGCTCTTATGAATAATACAGGCTTACCTGCTTCACGTATACATGTTGAAACAGATAAAGGCACTGTACTTTTAAGTGGCTTTGTTAAGACATACCAGCAGAAGATTAAAGCAGGTCAATTAGCTAGCCAGATAGAAGGAGTTAGGGTAGTTGAGAATAATCTTGTTGTTCGTCGATAAGATAAATTTTACAAACTTTACTGTGTTAACTTAAGTTAACTAAGGAAATAGAAATGACTAATAATAGAGCAGCTTTTGAAAATGAGAAAGAAAAAGTTAATAACTTATATGAAAATAGTAAGCATAAGGCGGAAGCAGCTTATCAACAAGGTGAAAAAAAACTAAACGATGCAATTGAGCAAGGCAAAGAGAAATCTCAAGATTTCTATCATCAAGCAAAAGAATCAGCTAGCGATTTCTATAATGAGAGCAAAAAAATGGTTAACGAAGCAAAAGATTATTTGCAAGCTAACTCAGATGAAATTATAAATGCTGTTAAAGAAAAGCCTTTAAGTTCATTATTAATTGCAGGTGGCGTAGGCTTTATACTTTACAATTTATTAAGAAGATAACAAAAACAAAATTGATTAGATGTATATATAAATAAGAAAGATTAGGAGTTGTGATATGAAAATAAGAAAAATAAGCGCATTACTATTAGGATCAAGTGTTCTTTTTGCAGCCAATGCATTTGCCGGACAAGAGGAGCTCATTAGCCGATCGAAGGGCTATGATTTAATGCCTCATGAGGAACGTACTCTAGAAGGTAATTGGTTTAGTACCCGCACTCTCCACTGTAAAGTTCGGGCCAAGGGCACTGAAGCTAATCCAATTTCCGTCACTGCTTTAAAAAAGAGAGCTGTGGTCAATGGATTAATTCTTCCTGAAGGTAACTCAATGACAGTTATCGTCCATCTAGGTGATAGTATTCACTTTGAATTAGATAACCGAGCTAAATTAGGATTAATTAATAATGGTGATCAACTTGTTAATTTAAATTGCTCCTAAGTGAGTACAATTTAAAATATCTTAACGCCAACTCAATTGAGTTGGCATTTTTTTATCCCTATTCATTTTCAATCTAATGCAGAATATTTAAGTGTATCTAACAGAGTTTAATTAAGCGCTTTTGTGTAAGCTTCTTCAGCTAAAGTTAATTTTTTTTGTAGCTGTCCTAATTCTGCTTTAAGCTTTAATACTATTTCATCTCTTAATTCTCTAGATTGAGAGAGTCGATTTATTAACGCTTCTTTTTGATTTCTTAGCAGGATAATCTGCGCTTCTAGATTCTGTAACCACTGTTGACGCGTGGTTAATTTATTTATAGTGAAATCAGTATCAGCTGCGAGTATTTTTTGATTTGCCTGCTGCTGACAAAAACTAACCAATACATTGATCTTCTGATTAATCTGACGAGCTAAATAATGGGCCACTTGATTATTTTTTTGCTGACTTAAAATCTTAATATCGTCTTTAATTTCCTTACTATAAGCTTGAATATCATCTTTAGGATAACAGCGAAATAATCCTGGAGAAAATAATTTGGCAGAAAATGCCAGCCCAAATTTACTTAGCTGCCATTCTAATTCAGGAAGACGCGTTAAAAGGCTAGCTAATAGGGAATCGATCGACATAATTAATTATTACTCTCAATGCTTACAAAGGTTCTCATTGCCTAAGCGACTTCCAGACTTTCTCTTGCATCAGTTTCACCTCGATAAAATTTCGCACTAATAAAAGGTGGCAAGCACATTATAATTAAGCCAGAAATTAACGTTAGTTCGTAGCGAGTAATACTGCCAATATTAATATTTTCAGGTGGCATGAAGCTAACTATTAGAGTAATTAATACACCAATAATCCCTACTCCTGAAACAGTTACCAATCCTAATAAACCGCCAGGAATTTTAAAAAGGCGCTGTTGTTTAGGATAACTTATCCGTAATTTAATTGCAGCAGCAAACATAATTAAATACATTAACATATATAATTGGGCAGCTAATGCAGTTAACAGCCAATATGACCCATTCACGCTTGGCATAAAGAGAAAGAGAGCTGATAATCCAGTAACAATTACTGCTTGCGTTATTAAAATAACAATAGGCGCGCCAGACGCATTAGAGCGTCTAAATACCTGAGGTAGATTTCCTTCAGCTGCAGCAACCATTAAACCTTTTGTTGGCGCTATTATCCAGTTACTTACGCCTCCTAAGCCACCCATAATCAACATTAACGCAATAACAGGCATAATCCATAGTAAATGATAACGGGCAAAAAAGGCGTCGAAAGCCTGCATAATACCAGCAACTAAATTAATATCTTGATTTGGCAAAACTACAGCAATTGCTAACGATCCAAGAATTAGAGTGACTAAAATAATTGCCACTGAAATCACTAAAGCACGCGGAAAGGCATATTGTGGATTATGGACATCATTTGCATGTACAGTAGCGATTTCAATACCACAAAAAGACATCATAATAGCTGTCAAAGAAACCCATAAGGATTGGTCATGCCACTGTGGAACAATACTATGTAGATTAAATTGAATTTGAGAAGGATTACCACCTCCTAACCAAAGAATTCCCAGCGCAATAATTAATGTCATTGGAATAATTAAACCTGTAATTGCGCAGATATTACTAAAAAGAGCTGCTGACTTCATTCCGCGAATATTAATACCTGTTACAATCCAAAAAGAAATAGTGATAACCAACCATAAAAATAATGAATTAGTTACGAGTGAAGGGTTAATTAAATACCCAATTGTACCAGCGACAAAAGATAAAATAGTTGGATACCAAATAACGTTCTCGATCCACTGTAACCATATAGCTAAAAAACCAGCTTTTTTACCAAAAGCCTCTTTTACCCAAATATAAATTCCACCTTGCCGAGGCCATCCAGAAGCTAATTCTGCAGAAACTAATGCTGTAGGAATTAAAAAAAATAATGCGCCAAAAAAAAAGAAAAAAATCAATTGACTACCAAATAATGCTGTAGCAGGTAAATTACGAATACTATCAACTGATCCTACAGTTATCATAGTGAGACTAAAAATACTCAACACGTGCTTGTTACTACTCATTGCATTCCTTCTTGCTATTTAAAACTGGCAAATAATTATTATACGAGGATTAGCTTAAGAAAACCTTAATAATAGAATAAAAAATAAACAAAGTTCCTAACTTTACTGTACTCAGAGAAATTTGTAAATTGTACTATACCTTTCACTAATGAAGATATTGGTTTTTTTACCACTTAATTTTTGTCAGTCTTTTACTTTAAAAAACGAGGAATAGTTATTCTATTGCGAGTTTTTTAAGGTAAAAGAGAGACAAAAAGAAATAGTAAAAATCCAATATCTTCATTGGTGAGAGGTATATGCATTATTCTTGCTTTAATTCGATTAAATTGCTTAATTTTAAGGAAATAGGTTACCTTAGAGGAATTAAAAACCCTATTATACTTTTCTAGATAACTAATGGCCTTAAAAGCTAATGAATAATAATTTTCTCACGCATATTTTTATTTTTTTGGCTGCAGCTGCCATTATTGTCCCTATTGCTAGTCGGTTTAAACTAGGTTCTGTATTAGGCTATCTTGTCATTGGTGTATTAATAGGCCCTTATGGTTTTAAACTGTTAGGTAATGCTGAGCAAATTATGCATTTTGCTGAGTTTGGTATTGTTATGATGCTCTTTTTAATTGGCTTGGAACTTGAACCTGAAATGCTTTGGCGATTAAGAAGGGCTATTATTGGTTTAGGCAGTTTACAAGTTATTTTAACAACAACAATGCTTACCTTAATAGGTATTTTATTACAATATAAATGGCAAGAAAGTCTAGCGGTTGGTATGGCGCTTGCCTTATCGTCTACCGCACTCGTTTTACAAATGCTTGAAGAAAAAAATTTATTACGGACAGTAGAAGGTGAAACATCTTTTGCTGTCTTATTATTTCAAGATATTGCTGTTATTCCTATTTTAATTATTTTACCGCTGCTTGCTCCTGTCAGCTTATCTCACCTTTCTCAATTTCCAAATGAATTTATAGTCTCTCCTAGATGGCTCCATGCTCTCTTTGTTATTGGTGTGATTAGCGCCATTATATTGATGGGCCATTACTTATCTCATCGTTTATTTTTTATTATTGCTAAAACTAACTTGCGAGAAGTTTTTACAGCGACCTCTCTAGCGATAGTTACGGGTATTACTTTACTTATGCAAACTATAGGTGCCTCACCTGCACTAGGTGCTTTTATTGCCGGTGTTGTTTTAGCAAATTCGCAATATAAGCACACCTTAGAAATGGATATTGAGCCTTTTAAAGGTTTGCTATTAGGTTTATTTTTTATTTCTGTAGGCATGGGTATGGATTTTAGCCTTTTTAAAGAGAATCCATTAACCATTATAATTACGGTCCTTATTATTATTACTATAAAAGCTTGCATATTAATTCTTTTAGGTCATTTATTTGGCTTGATTGGAGCGCAGCGAATCGGATTTGCGCTTGCTTTATCACAAGTAGGCGAATTTGCATTTGTCCTTTTTCAATATGCGGGTAAATTGAGAGTTATATCAACTGAAACTGCACATCTGTTTAACTTGATAGTTGCCCTTTCAATGGCATTTACACCGGTGCTTATGTTAATTTATAGTCGTTTTGTTATTCCAAAGTACCTAAGTAAAATTCCTAATAGAAAATTTGATGAAATTGAAGAAAAAAATCCTATAATTTTGGCTGGCTACGGGCGTTTTGGTCAGATTATTGGTCGTTTCTTACGTGCTCAAGATACAAACGTAACTATTTTAGAAAAGGATCCTGAGCAAATTGAATTGCTACGCAAATATGGTTTTCAAGGTTATTTTGGTGATGCGACTCGGCTTGATATTTTACGCCATGCGGGCGCAAATCGGGCCAAAATACTTATTGTGGCTGTAGGTGATATAGAAGTTTCTCTCAAAATCATAAGATTAGCTAAACAGTATTTCCCTAATTTAAAGATTTACGCACGCGCCCGTAATAGACGCCATGCCTATGATATTTACAAAGAAGGCGTAGATTATTTTAAACGTGAAACATTTGATTCTTCATTAATTATGGCTCGTGATATCATGATTGACTTAGGGCATAGCCCAGAGAGTATCCGCCGTAAAGCAAAGCTTTTTGCTAAATTTGATGAGAAATCGCTACATGAATCTTTTGATTTCTTTGAAAAAGAACATGAGTTAATCCGCCATTTACGCCATTCACATATTGAACTTGAGCGTATTTTACAAAGTGATCAGCAAATTGATAAATTATATAGTCGCCACCATAAAAGTACTAAAGCGGGGCAATAGCCCCACATTAATAAATACGAATTTAACCCAAAAATAAAAGCTTCTAAACGCTATCTTTTGCAAAGCGCTCAATACTTTCCATAACTTCTTTATGGGCTGCATCAATACCATCCCAACCATCTACTTGAACCCATTTACCTTCCTCTAAATCTTTGTAGTGCTTAAAGAAATGTTCAATGGATTGTAGTAGATGTTGCGGTAAGTCTTCATAAGTTTCGACGTTAGCATAAATTTTAGTTAGCTTATTAGTAGGTACTGCTAATAGCTTTGTGTCTTCGCCGGCTTCATCGGTCATTTTCAACATACCAACTACTCGACAAGCAATGGCAGAGCCATTTAATAGAGGGACAGGTGCGACTACTAGTACATCAACAGGGTCACCATCTCGTGATAAAGTACTAGGAATATAGCCATAGTTCACAGGATAGAACATAGCTGTACTCATAAAGCGATCAACAAATAAAGCGCCACTTTTTTTATCAACTTCATATTTAACTGGCGCGCCATACATAGGGATTTCAATGATAACATTAATCTCATGCGGTACATTACGACCACTAGTAATATTTATTAAGCTCACTTTACTTCATCCGAATTTCAAAAATAGCGTATTATGCGCAAAACTCATTTAAAAGGCAAAAATTCTTACATTTATTTTTGAATAATTAATTTAAATTAATCAGTAAAAGAATTAACTTATAAAGGCTTTCTATGACTATAATTTAATATGTCGAATTTGTTTATTTTGCTTGGGAGCCCGCACAAGTGTTGCACATTTTACGGGATAATGTTCGTTTGGCAACACAAAAGGACTTCGTTCCTTTTATGTCGATCTCACGTTAATTTAAATACTTTTTCTTCTTCTCTTTCTAAGGGTATAATGCCCTTTTACTTATTGGCCCTGGATACTTATGGATTGCTTGTTTTGTAAAATTGCCCAAGGTGAAATTAAAGCAAACACTGTTTATGAAGATAAAAATATGGTTGCTTTTCATGATATTCATCCCCAAGCGCCTACACATATTTTAATTATTCCTAGAAAACATATTACGACAATTAATGATGTAGAACATGCTGATGAGCAATTATTAGGGCAGATGATTCTAAAAGCGAAGGATATAGCGAAAGCTCAACAACTTAGTGACAGCGGATATAGATTAATCTTTAATGTTAACGCTGGTGGTGGACAGGCAGTTTACCATATTCATTTACATTTACTTGGCGGTCGGCAAATGATGTGGCCTCCAGGATAGGGTTTTTTCCATGGATGATTTATACAGACAAATTTTAGAACAAATTGGTGAAGATCCAAGTCGAGAAGGCTTAATCGATACACCTACGCGCGCAGCGAATGCCATGCATTACCTAACGAAGGGATATCATGAAAAGCTAGAAGATATCATTAATAATGCACTCTTTATTTCTGATATGAGCGAAATGGTTATCGTAAAAGATATTGAGTTATATTCGATGTGTGAACACCATTTATTACCTTTTATTGGCAAATGTCATATAGGTTATATTCCACATGGTAAAGTCTTAGGGTTATCTAAATTTGCAAGAATTGTTGATTACTACGCAAGGCGCTTGCAGATCCAAGAACGATTAACTTCTGAAATTGCCCACTGTATTGAAGATATCACTAATGCGCGAGGTGTTGCCGTCGTAATCGAGGCTAAGCATTTATGTATGATGATGCGTGGAGTTGAAAAACAAAACTCAGCAATGGTCACTTCAGTCATGTTAGGTGAGATGCGTGAACATTCAATCAGCCGCGGTGAATTTTTAAAATTAATCAACTAACAAAATTCACTTGAAAGCTAACTTAACTTTCTAGTTAGGCTTACCGACTACCATCTTAACAAAAAATGATGCACTGCCGTAGAAGCAGTGCATACTCAACTAATCTTCTTTCGGAGAGAACAATTCCTCTGGCTCTGTAACATTACTTTGCCCATCTAAATTAGATGTTTTATCTTCTTGATTATTTATCGCATCTGAATTTAAAGGCGTCTGTCCTTGGTCTTCCGACAAAGCTGGTTCTGGTTGGCTTGTCGCAACAGCTTGTGGCTTATCTTTCCATTCAAGTTTAATGCGATTTTGCTTGTCAATACCTGCAACATAGACCTCAATTTCTTGACCTTCGCTAAGTACTGACTCAACTTTTTGATTTCTATCACTGCAAATTTGTGAAATATGCAATAGACCATCTTTTCCAGGTAACAAATTAATAAAAGCGCCAAAGTCTACAATTTTGCTCACTTTGCCTTTATACGTTTGACCAACTTCAACCTCAGCAACTAATGCTTTGATTTGCCGTTGAGCGTCCTCTAAAGCTTCAGCATCAGGTGAAAATAATTGAATTGTACCCGAATCATCTATATCAATAGAAACACCTGTTGATTCAATTAAACCTTTGATTGTCGTACCACCTTTTCCAATAACAGTGCGAATTTTATCCTCTGCTACTTTCATAGTAGTAATACGTGGAGCATGTTTAGAAAGCTCTTCACGATGTTCAGAAAGTGCATTATTCATAACACCTAAAATATGAATTCGCCCTGCTAACGCTTGATCTAATGCTTGTTGCATGATTTCTTTGGTAATACCTTTGATTTTGATATCCATTTGTAGAGCAGTAATACCTTTCTCAGTACCTGCTACTTTAAAATCCATATCGCCCAAATGATCCTCATCACCTAAAATATCTGTTAAGACTGCAAAGCGCTCACCTTCTTTAATAAGCCCCATAGCAACACCAGCTACAGGTGCTTTTAATGGAACGCCAGCATCCATTAATGCTAAACTTGTACCACAAACAGTAGCCATTGAGCTTGAGCCATTGGACTCTGTAATCTCTGAAACAACACGTAAAACATATGGAAATTCATTAGGTTGCGGTAAAACAGCCATTAAGCTTCGTTTAGCAAGACGTCCATGACCAATTTCTCTACGCTTAGGACTTCCTACCATACCAGTTTCACCGACTGAATAAGGAGGAAAATTATAATGCAGCATGAATCGCTCTTTACTTTCACCGATTAAACCGTCTAAAATTTGTGCATCTCGCTCGTTACCTAGTGTAGCAGCGACAATGGCTTGAGTTTCACCCCGGGTAAAAATAACTGAACCATGTGCTCGTTCTAAAAACTTAGTGCGAATAGCAATTGGCCTAACGGTTTGGTTATCCCTACCATCGATACGCGGTTCGCCATCTAAAATTTGCTTCCTAACCAATTTTTTCTCTAAATCACTAATAAAATCAGTAATATTTGCTTGATCAATATCGGGTTGCTCGGTAACAATTGTATCGATAATTTGCTGTTTAATATCTGATAATTGCTGTCGTCTTTCCTGCTTATCTTTAACTAAATAAGCCTGAGTAATAGCCTCTGTGGCAAGCTCTTCGATACGATTTCTTAATTCCTCATTGCTAGTCGGAGGTACCCAATTCCAAGGCGTTCTATTCACCTCAGCCGCTAGTTCTTTAATTCCTTGAATAACCCCTTGAATCATTTCATGACCAAATAAAACAGCACCGAGCATGATTTCTTCGCTTAATTCGCGAGCTTCTGACTCAACCATTAAAATAGCATCATTAGTTCCTGCAACTACTAAATCTAAGTCAGATTGCTGAATCATTTTATAGCTTGGATTAAGTAAATAAATACCATCCTTATAACCTACCCGCGCAGCACCTATTGGTCCTTGAAAAGGAATACCTGATATAGCAAGTGCCGCAGAAGCACCAATCATAGCTATGATATCTGCTGGAACTTCTGGATTTAATGACATGACTGTAGCAATAATTTGTACTTCATTGTAAAAGCCATCTGGAAATAGAGGGCGCAGGGGGCGATCCATTAAACGAGAAATTAATGTCTCTGACTCTGATGGGCGGCCTTCTCGCTTATTAAATCCGCCAGGAATTTTTCCTGCAGCATAGGTTTTTTCTTGGTAATTCACTGTAAGAGGGAAAAAACTGCTATCGCCAGCACTTTCTTTATTTCCTACCACAGTCACCAAAACTTGAGTGCCACCCATACTTGCAAATATAGCGCCATCAGCTTGACGTGCTATTTCACCCGTTTCTAGAGACAAACTATGTTCACCAAATCTTATCTCTTTAACAATTTTTCTACTCACGTAACTTACCTCATTAGAAATTAAAAAAAAGGCGCAGAATAACTGCGCCTTTTATGATGTAAACAGCAGATGTCTTATCCCTAAGTAAGATAGACTTTTAATAAGAATCACGCAGTCCAAGACTTTGAATAAGATCCTGGTACCGTGCTTGATCTTTACTCTTTAAATATTTTAAAAGCTTACGTCTTTTATTAACAAGTGCTTGTAAACCCCGACGTGAATGAAAATCTTTTCGATTTACCTTAAAGTGTTCTGTTAAATATTTAATACGCTCAGACATGAGTGCAACTTGAACTTCTGGTGAACCAGTATCTTGGTCAGCGCGTTGATACTGTTTTACAACTTCTGCTTTTTGTGCGCTAGCTAGCGACATAGGCTTACTCCCAAATATAAGCTAAGTATATTTCAATAAAGTTGTGTATTCTAGCAAGGCCTCTGCTAGGACACAAGTACTAAACTATAATTATAGTTAATATTTTGCTCAGTCCTGAAATGAGATAATTTACAAAGAAGCTTATAAATTAACCAGTTTATGTAAATAACTAACAATTTATTTGCTTAATTATTGTTTAAAACACAAGGTATTAATTAAGGCTATTTAAATTTTTAGCTAATAAACGCTTCACTTTAAGCGTTTTAGTGTCACTTAATTCACCTAATCCTATAAACTGTGCCTGATGATTGTGCAAACGCACACAGCCATTCTCTATATTAGTATCTATGTTCGTGAGCACTTTTCCCTGTCGTAAGTGTAATTCTTGGTAATCATCAATAGTAAGAACTGGCAAATACTTAACTGCATATTCACAGGGGATTAGGCAGTTTGCTAATGAGTCAGAATCAAGGAAAGTTAAGTCGCTCAATTCATACATAGGCTTATCTTTAAAATGATCGATATAAACTCTATGCAGCTGAGTTAAATGAGCATATACACCTAATTTTTCTCCAATATCCTCAACTAAATTGCGGATATAAGTACCCTTACCGCAATGCACTTTAATAGTAAAATATTGGCCATCGAAAGCAAGCAACTCAATTGAGAATATATTTATTGGTCTTGCTTCTCGCTCTATAGTTATTCCAGCACGTGCAAACTTATAAAGCGGTTGCCCTTTAAATTTCAGTGCTGAATACATAGAAGGTACTTGCAGCGTTGCACCAACAAATTGGTTAATAATTTTCTCTAATGCTTGCTTTTGAACTATATAAGTATCAACAGCTGCGATGATTTTCCCCTCAGCATCGCTTGTATCTGTTTTAGCACCTAATAAACCTGTGGCTATATAGACTTTATTATCACTTAATAAATACTGACTAAATTTAGTCGCTTCGCCAAAACAAATAGGTAACATACCAGTAGCGAGCGGATCTAAGCTGCCCGTATGACCTGCTTTCGTTGCTTTAAAGAGGTGTTTTGCTTTTTGCAAAGCAATATTAGAAGTAATTCCTTGCGGTTTATTTAAAAGCAATATTCCGTCTACTGGCCTCTTAGCTTCATTCAGGCTCATGATCTTGGCGGGGCAAATTGACATCATCAATAAGCTTACTTAGGCGCCGGCCATATTCTATTGATTCGTCATAGACAAAATGCAACTGAGGGACAGTGCGTAAATTTATCGTACGTGCTAGGGCTGTTCTTAAATAACTAGCTGCAGTATTTAAAATTTGCGCTGTTTGTTCGATATCACTGTTTAAAACAGTGAAATAAACTTTTGCATGTCCTAAATCAGCAGAGACTTTTACTGCTGAAATAGTAACAAAAGCGGGCATGCGCGGATCTTTAATCTCTTGCTGAATAATCTGTGATAGCTTGCGCTGAATCATTTCTGCTATGCGATCGGTGCGCTTAAAGTTATTACTCATAAATCTCGCTTGATTTCTACTGTCTCAAATACTTCAATTAAATCACCCACTTTAACGTCGTTATAATTTTTAACACCTATACCACATTCAAAACCTTGGCGCACTTCAATAACGTCATCTTTAAAGCGTCTTAGAGATTCTAACGTACCTTCATAAATAACAACATTATCACGTAATACGCGGATAGGGTTGTTTCTTTTTATTGTACCCTCTGTAACCATACAGCCTGCAATAGCACCTAATTTAGGTGAGCGGAAGACATCCCGTACTTCGGCAATGCCAATAATTTCTTCTTTAAATTGAGGTGCGAGCATTCCTGATAGTGCACCCTTGACTTGATCAACAATGTCGTAAATAACACTATAATAATGGAGAGAAACAGACTCTTGCTCAGCAAGTCGTTTAGCACCACTATCTGCACGAACATTAAAGCCTATAAGAATAGCATTGGAGGCAATAGCAAGATGTACATCAGACTCAGTAATACCGCCAACGCCGCTTGCAACAATTTGTACCTTTACTTCTTCATTAGATAACTTAACTAAAGCATCAGCAATAGCTTCAACTGATCCCTGTACGTCGGCTTTGAGTACAATACCAAGCACCTTAGTCTCAGCCATAGCCATATTCTCAAAAATACCTTCAATACTTGACTTTTGTCGGCGTGCCAATTTTACATCTCGGAATTTTCCTTGGCGGAACAAAGCAACTTCTCTAGCTTTCTTCTCATCAGTAACGACAACGGCCTCATCACCAGCATGAGGAATAGCAGATAAACCTAGTACCTCTACCGGAATTGATGGACCAGCGCTGTCAATTTGCGAACCATTATCGCTAATCAACGCTTTGACACGGCCATATTGAAAACCAGCTAATAATATATCACCTTTATGGAGCGTGCCATTTTGCACTAATACAGTCGCAACAGGCCCTCGTCCCTTATCAAGCCTTGATTCAATGACAACACCTCGAGCAGCGCCATCTGTATGCGCTTTTAATTCTAATACTTCTGCTTGCAGTAATACAGAATCGAGAAGCTCATCAATACCCATACCTGTTTTTGCAGAAATATTGACAAACATTGTATCACCGCCCCATGATTCAGGAATAACCTCATAGTTGGACAGTTCATTCATTACTCGCTCAGGATCGACATCAGGCTTGTCCATTTTATTAATGGCAACAATCATAGGAACTTTCGCAGCTTTAGCATGTTGCACTGCCTCAATAGTTTGAGGTTTTACACCATCATCACCAGCGACTATCAAAATAACAATATCAGTTGCCTGTGCTCCGCGGGCGCGCATTGCAGTAAATGCAGCGTGGCCGGGGGTATCTAAGAAAGTAATATTTCCTTTAGGCGTGCTTACATGGTATGCACCAATATGTTGAGTAATACCACCTGCTTCACCAGCAGCAACTCGAGTGCGGCGAATGTAATCAAGTAATGAAGTTTTACCATGGTCTACGTGGCCCATAATAGTAACTACTGGTGCACGAGGCTCTTGGTTACTACCTTGTGTTAAAGTATTACCTAAATCCTGTTCAATAGCATCTTCTTTAAGCACTTTTGGCCGATGTCCCATTTCCTCAACAACAATAACAGCTGTATCTTGATCAATCACTTGGTTAATTGTTGCCATAGCACCAAGGCCCATCATAACTTTGATAACTTCCGCTGCTTTAACCGACATCCGTTTAGCTAACTCAGCGACAGTAATTGTTTCAGGGATAACCACATCACGAATTACAGGTGCAGTAGGCATAGCAAAACCATGCGTTAAGGCTTCTTCTGCTTCACGATATTTTTCGGATTTTTCACTACCTTTACGTTTTTTCGCTTTATTTCGCTTAAAGCGAACCTGTCCATGTTCATCCTCAATTTGAGGCGGTTGATATTTATTTTTCTTTTTACCTTTTTTCTCAGGTTTATCACTTTCTTCATAGTCAAAGTGCTTTTTCTTAGACGCTTTTTCTATTTCCGTCTTTGTAGTGACCAACGCTGGATCTTTTACAAATAATTTAAGAGCCAAATCATCTTCTAGCTCTAACTCTTCTGTACTTGTTTCATCCATCTTATTAGAAGTAGTTTCAGTGTCTTGCTCCTCATCACTGGCTAATTGTTGTTCTTCAACGCTAGGCGCTTCTTCTTCAGCTATATTGGTATCAGGGGCTTCAGCTGCTTCAGAAGATGTAGTTGAAGCAACTTCACCTATATTTTCTGCTTCAGCCTCAGTAGGCGGAGCCGTTAAATTATCTTCTAGCATGGAATCTGTAGCTTGCTCTTGTTGTATACCTTCATTAGCGCTGAGTTGCTCTTTTGTAGGTTGCTCTGGTAACGCTGAGCGTTTTACATACGTTTTCTTTTTTCTAAATTCAACATTTACTGTTTTAGATTTGTGAATATCATTACCTACAGGTATCTGTGTTAAGCTTTTGCGTTGCAAAGTAAAGCGCTCCGGTGTAGTACGTATATCACGTTTACCACTGCTTTTTAAATAATTTAGCAAGATTCGCTTTTGGTCTTCATTTACTGTTTGAACGTCATCAGTAAATGATAAACCCGCTTCCTGCAACTGGTTCAATAAACGCTCAACTGGAATTCCCACAACTTGAGCCAATTGTTTAACCGTTACATCCGCCATATTCATGATCCTCGTTCAGCAATTATTTCATCGCTTATGTTCATATTTTTTGCCTGTTGTTGCATTATAGAATAAGTAATGAACAACATGCTTTAAAACCTTAATAACTAACTGCAAATTTAAAGATAAGATCCTCGATTTATTTTAGTTTAATTTTAAGCTGTCATTTTAAAAGCAATTTAATTATATAAATTTCTTATGACGCAGCCTAAATTTATCAAAGTTAAGATTAGATATTTAACTCGTAGTTAAATATCTAATCTTTCTTTTTAACTTCAAACCTTTTAAATTCCATACAGGTTTTTCAGTCTTTATGTTAGTACAATTTCTATCCTTTTAAAGGAACCAAGGCTCCCGAGCTTTCATAATTAAAGCACCGGCCTTTTCCTCAGTCATTCCTGGGACATCTAATAATTCATCTACAGAAAGCTCAGCTAGCTCTTCGATTGTATTAATTCCTTTTGAGCGTAAACTAGAAGCAATATCCTCTGTCATTCCTTCTAAAGTCAGTAAATCACTACTTGAGGAATCTGATGTATTATTTCCAGATGTTAATGCTTGCGTTAATAAAGTATCATTAGCACGATTTCTTAACTCATCAACAATTTCCTCATCAAATTCTTCGATAGCTAAGAGTTCTTCTTTCGGTACGTAAGCAATTTCTTCAAGAGAAGAAAAGCCATGAGTCACTAATAGCGTAGCTAATTCTTCGTCAATATCTAGTGCTGAGGTAAATAAATTAATACTTTTTGATGTTTCTTCTTGATTTTTATTATTAAATTCTTCGACTGTCATGACATTAAGCGTCCAGCCCGTAAGCTGACTAGCTAATCTTACATTCTGACCGTTACGGCCAATAGCTTGTGATAGTTGCTCTTTCTGTACGGCTAAATCCATCGTATGAGTATCTTCATCCACAACAATCGAGGAAATCTCTGCAGGCGCCATTGCATTAATCACTAATTGAGCAGGATTATCATCCCACAGAACAATATCAACTCGCTCACCACCTAATTCACTTGATACCGCTTGTACTCGAGCACCACGCATGCCTACACAAGCGCCCACAGGATCAATTCGTCCATCATTCGTCTTAACAGCAATTTTAGCTCGTACACCAGGCTCACGAGCAGCTGCCTTAACTTCAATAATATTTTCACCAATCTCTGGTACTTCAATTCTAAACAACTCAACAAGCATCTCATTACGAACCCGGCTAACATAGAGCTGTGGGCCCCTAGCTTGCGGAGTAATATCATATAAATAGGCCCGAACTCTATCATTTGTTCTAAACATTTCATTAGGGAGCATTTCTTGCCGTGGTAAAAATGCTTCTGCTTTACCACCTAGATCAATAATGATATTGTCCCGAGTAACTTTTTTAACTGTACCATAAACGAGCTGTCCTAATTTACTTCTAAATTGATCAACAACTTGTTGCCTTTCAGCTTCTCGTACTTTTTGAGTAATAACTTGTCGCGCAGTTTGAGCAGCAATTCTACCAAATTCAATAGAGGGCATTGGCTCTTCTAATGTATCGCCGACTTGAATAGATGGTGAGCGCTCTTTAGCTTCACTTAATGAAATCTGACCCTCTGTCGATTCAAGTTCATCGTCCGGAACAACTTCCCAATAACGAAATGTCTCATAATCACCGGTTCGGGGATCTAATTTAACACGAACATTAATATCAGCTACTGATAATTTGCGGGTTGCCGATTCTAACGCGGACTGAATAGCTTGCAATACTACCTCTTTGCTTACCCCTTTCTCATTGGATAATGCCTCAGCAATTAATAGCACTTCTTTACTCATTCTTGGCCTCACTCGCCTATCAAATTTGCTTTTATAATTTGGGAAAACTGCACTTCATATTCTTCACCGTCCGCGTTTAAGATAAACGTATCTTCATTTACAGACTGGATTGTCCCTGTTACCGTACGTTTACCTTTGATAGGTTTATGAAGTTTCAACTTTATATCATAACCTATATATTGTTGATAATGTTCTTTATCAAATAAAGGGCGCGGAATGCCAGGTGATGAAATTTCTAAATTGTAATGTCCTTGAATTGGATCTTCGATATCTAAAAGTGCACTTACCTGCTTACTTACTCGTTCACAATCCTCTATATTAACGCCATTTTTCTTATCAATATAGATTCTTAACAACGAATATTTGCCTTGTGATAAATATTCGCAGCCCCATAATATGTAGCCTAATTGATTTACTAAAGGCTCTATTAAATCTTGAATATCCTTTCTAATCATAACATACTCAATTTACAAAGTATTTGAATAAACTACCTAAGGCTTAATTCCAGATTAACTTTACTTAGTAATCCTTAGTCAGGCAAACAACCTATCTTTAATACTCTAATTTGCTAATAGTAAAATTTTCTCTGTGGGTGTAAAAATATCCAATATTAAAAGTTATTCATTATGAATAGTTATCGGCTTGCATCACTTGAATATCAATAATTCAATAAAATTCATGTCAAAATGCAAGGAAGATGACTACCGACTAATTTTAATTATTAAATATATCTTTAAATTTTATTTAGTAGCCGGTCACATTAATAACGCAAAGCTTAAATCCTAACTAAGCAAATTAGGTAGAATCTGTTTAACCTCTATACGTCGAGCTAACTTATACATAATAAAAAACCCCATAAATGGGGCTTTCAATAGTGGTAGCGGGGGCAGGATTTGAACCTACGACCTTCGGGTTATGAGCCCGACGAGCTACCAGGCTGCTCCACCCCGCATCAACTGAGGCAATTATAAGCATGCATCCAAAATATAGCAAGTTTTTTTTATTAGACTTCTTCGGAAACTCGCTACAGAGAGTGCAGTGCGAGAAGACACGGCGCGCAGAACCGGAGTGTACAACATGAGTACATGAGGATTCGAGCACCGTATTGACGAAGCAATGCGCCTCTGTAGTAGAGTTTCCGAAGAAGTCTATTATTTCCTATACTGTAAAGGCATTGATACAAGCATTGATTAAGCCGGAAGGAAATATACCTAAAAATAAAAGAGACAAACAGTTTAGGGAATAGATAAAAGTAGATGATCTTGAGAAAAATACCTCGGATGTTTCAGCAGGCTCATCAAAATACATGAATTTCACAATCCGAATATAATAGTAAGCACCTACTACAGCAAAAATTAACCCTAATACGGCCACCCACGTCATACCGACGTCAATTAACGCTTTTAAAACAAGTAATTTTGTAAAAAAACCTACCGTTGGCGGAACGCCAGCCATTGAAAACATCACAATTAACATCATAAATGCTAGCCATGGATTACGCTTATTTAGTCCTCGTAAATCATTTACTTCTTCAATTTCAAAGCCGTTTTTTGAAAGTAAGACAATAAACCCAAAAGCAGCAATCGTCATTAAAGAATACACAAGAATATAATAGGTTGCTGCAGCATAACCTGCCGCACTGCCAGCCAATATGCCAAATAATGTGTAACCAACATGCGCAATGGCTGAATAAGCAAGAAGTCGCTTAATATTAGTTTGACTCACAGCGATAAAATTACCTATTGCTGTAGATAAAAGGGCCATAACTAAAATCACTTGTTGCCATTGGGGAGCCACATTAACTAAACCAATAGTAAGTAGCCTTAAGGCCATCCCTAACGCAGCAATTTTAGGTGCAGAACTAATAAACAGAGTTACTGAAGTGGGCGCCCCTTGATAGACATCGGGTGCCCACATATGAAAAGGTACAGCAGCTAGCTTAAAGCCTACTCCTACAATAATAAATACTAAGGCAAAGGAAATAAGCATATGTTGCTGATTCCAATTAACGGCGATAGCATTAGCAATATCAAGTAGATCTAATTTGCCAGTAGCACCATAGAGGAGAGAAAACCCATAAAGTAGCATGCCAGAAGCTATCGCGCCCATAATAAAATATTTTAAAGCAGCCTCAGCAGCATCGCTATCTGTTCTTCTTATAGCTGTCATAGCATAAAGAGGTAAAGATAATAATTCTAACCCTAAATAGATAGTCAATAGTGAATGAGCTGAAACAAGTACCATCATTCCTAAAGTCGAAAATAAGCCAAGAATATAGTAGTCACCTGCTGGCATTTGGCGCTCATCAATATAAGCACTTGAATAAACAAAACAGATAAATGCACTAATTGCGATAAAAATTTTCATCAACTGGGCAACATCATCACTAATAAATAAACCATTTAAAATAAGAATTTTAAAGTTTCCAAGCAACATAAAGCTAGTTAGTGCAGCTAAAGCGAGCCCAATTAAGCTAATTGATAAAGTGATATTTTTATAATGGTGCCTAAAAAATAAATCAGCTAACAAAGCAATCGATGCAGTGATTAAAATTATTATTTCGGGGAAAGCAAAATTAAGGTTATCGAGTAGTGAAATCATGTAATTAACCTGCCATTATAATTTAGATTTATCAGCTTGGGCCAGTGTGTAACTGACAGATTGGTGCACGTAATTAAGTATCGGCTTTGGATAAATGCCCATTGCTAGAACCATCAATGCCAGTAACACATAAGCACTTAACTCAAAACCAGATAAATCTTTTAAAGCAGCAACTTTCTCATTTGCCACTCTGCCAAATATCACTCGTTTGTACATCCATAAGGTATAAGCTGCGCCAGTAATTAGGGTTGTTGCAGCCCAGAAAGCAATCCAAAAATTAGCTTTGATGCTCCCAAGAATAATCATAAATTCACCTACAAAGCCCGAAGTTCCTGGTAATCCCGCATTAGCCATAGCAAAAAGCATGAAAAATGAAGCAAAAATTGGCATTGTATTTACAATTCCACCAAAATCCTTCAACTGTCTAGTATGCATACGGTCATAGAGATACCCAACACCTGCAAACATCGCGCTTGAAACAAAGGCATGCGAAATCATTACAACAATAGCGCCCTCAAGGATTAAACCTGCATTGGCTAAACCGGAATGGCTGGCAATTGCATAGATAGCAAAACATCCTAGCGTTACGAATCCCATGTGTGAAATAGAAGAATAAGCAATTAACCGCTTCATATCTTTTTGAATAATTGCAATTAGCGCAATATAGACAACTGCTATTAAAGATAAAGCGATCATGACTGGCGCAAAATAACGACAAGCGTCAGGTACAATAGGAAGCGCGAAACGAATAAATCCATACCCACCTAACTTAAGCAAAATCGCTGCTAACACAATTGATCCACCCGCTGGGGCCTCAGTATGTGCATCAGGAAGCCAAGTATGAACAGGAAACATTGGTATCTTAATTGCAAAGCCGAGAAAAAAGGCGATAAAAATTAATAATTGTGCTGTCATAGTCAAGTTAGCAGCATAAAGCATTTCAATTTTAAAAGAACCTGCTTGAAATCCAAGATAAATAAAAGAAGCTAGCATTAAAACTGAACCTAAGAAGGTAAAGAGGAAAAATTTTATTGCAGCATAAACTCGATTATCAGAACCCCAAATACCAATAATAAGATACATGGGTATAAGGGTTGCTTCAAAGAAGATATAAAATACAATTGAGTCTGTCGCTGAAAATACACCGACTAAGAAGCCTTGCATAATCAAAAACGCAGCTAAATACTGACCTACGCGTTTATGAATGCTGTCCCACGTTGCTAAAACAACAATTAAATTAGTAAAAACGCTAAGTACAATCATTATCAATGATAAGCCATCAATACCGAGGGTATAATTAATACCAAAAGCAGGCAACCAAGGTAATTCTTCTACATATTGCATACCAGCTAAATTAGGATCAAACCCAATTATTAAAGGAATACAAAGAATTAAGGTTAGCAAAATAGTAAATAATGCTAAAAAGCGAGAATTATTTGGGTTTTTATCATCACCAGTCAAAAATACAAATATTCCGCCAATAATAGGTAACCAGATTAATAAATTAAGCAAATAATGCATTTCCTCACCTTCTATTAGCCAAGTAACAACCAGCATAAAAAGACAAACAGACCCAATACCATGACAGTAGCGTAATGATATAGATACCCACTTTGCAGCGCACGTCCTTTTCCAGCGACCCAGCGTACCATACGACCAGTCCCATTAACAAAGAAACCGTCAATTAAAGTTTGATCGCCACCTCGATAAAATAGGCGTCCTAGCGCCCTAGAGCCACGTACAAAAACTCTATCGTTGAATGTATCAAAGCCATATTTATTTAAAAGCAGCTTATAAACTCCTGAGAATTTCTTTGCCAAGACCGCAGGCGTATTTGGAAAAGCAATATAACAAAGCCATGCTAGGAAAATACCAGCTAAAGTGACCCAAAAAGTAAGTGTTAGCGGAGAATGAATTGCACTCATTAAGGGCGATGTTACTTCATGCGCTAACTCAGCTAATACATTGTGCTCTGGTAAAACAAATAATGATTTGTCTAAGAGTGAGGGTCTATTAAACAGTATGGGCATATACAATATATAACCAATAATCACTGAAGGGATAGCCAGAAGAACTAAAGGTATCCATACAACAGCTGGTGATTCACTCAGGTGTGACCATGTATGATCATCCATACGCGGCTGACCATGAAATGTCATAAACAAAGCACGAAAAGTATAAAGTGCTGTAACCATAGCGCCTAGAGTAACGCAAAAATAAGCATAGCGCGCGCCTGGGACAGTGGCCAATTTAGCTGCTTCAATAATCGTATCTTTAGAATAAAACCCTGCAAAAGGGGGAATAGCACATAAAGCAAGGCTGCCTATAATAAAAGTCACATAAGTAATTGGCATTTTTCGCCACAAGCCACCCATCTTACGCATGTCTTGCTCATGGTGCATGCCGATAATAACTGAGCCTGCGCCTAAGAATAATAATGCCTTAAAGCAAGCATGAGTTAACAGATGAAATATACCAGCACTATAGGCTGAGGCGCCCATAGCAACCATCATATAACCTAATTGGGATAAAGTTGAATAAGCAACAACGCGCTTAATGTCATTCATAACAATGGCAAGAATACCGGTAAAAAGAGCACCAGTAGCACCAATAATTAAAACAACACTTAGCGCAGTATTTGAAAATTCAATCATGGGCGAAATACGAGCAATCATAAACACGCCAGCAGTAACCATGGTAGCAGCGTGAATGAGCGCAGAAATAGGCGTAGGGCCTTCCATCGATTCAGGCAACCAAACATGCAACGGTACTTGTGCTGATTTACCCATTGCACCAATAAACAGTAGGATACAGATTACTGTAAGTAATGACCAACTATAACCACTATAAAGCTGAATAGATTGGCCAGCTAAAAACTTAGCACTTCTAAAAACGGTTTCATAATCTAAACTGCCTGTATAGGCAAGAATTAATCCTATACCTAACACAAAGCCAAAGTCACCAACCCGATTAACTAAGAAAGCCTTTAAATTACCTTCTATAGCTGACTCTTTTGTATACCAGAAACCAATAAGCAGATAAGAAACTAAACCTACGCCTTCCCATCCAAAGAACAGTTGAAGAAAATTGTTAGCTGTTACTAACATTAACATCATAAAAGTAAATAGCGAGATATAGCTAAAAAAGCGTTGATAGCCGTCATCATCAGCCATATAGCCAATACTGTAGATATGCACAAGCAAGGATACAAATGTAACGACTACTAGCATCACAGACGTGAGAGGATCAATAAGAAAACCAATATGAAAAACATAAGGAAAAAAAGCGCCACCACTCGCCCATGTATAAAGATTGGCGTTCAAGTCATCAGCTTGACCAGTAAAAATAGCCGTAGCTACGATAATAGATAAAATAAATGAAATACCAACACCAGCAATGGTTACGGTGTGAGCACCAACACGCCCAATTTGATTACGAAAAAACCCAGCAACCATTGAGCCAATAAGCGGAGCAAGAACAAGTAAAAGACATAGTTGTTGAATATGCACGTTATTAACCTTTTAAATGATTCATTTTATCGATATCAATGTTGCCTCGATTTCTATAAAGCAACACAACAATAGCTAAGCCAATTGCGGCCTCAGCAGCAGCAACGGTTAAAATAAAGAAAACGAAAACTTGACCTGCTATTCCATTATAATAATGGGAAAAAGCAATAAAATTTGTATTGACTGCTAAGAGCATTAATTCAATGCAAACAAGAAGAAGAATAATATTCTTTCGATTTAGCATAATGCCAACTAAACTTAGGCCAAATAAAAGGGCAGCTAAGATTAGGTAATGATTAACTGGTATCATGAGTTTTCCTGCTACTTATTTTTCAGATTTTAGCGAAACAAGTCTAACCCTATCCTCAGGTCGAGTCATAATTTGTTTTTTAATATCTTGTCTTTTCGAACGTATAATACCACGGTGCGCTAATGTTATAGCTGAAATAATAGCAACCAGTAAGAGAACTGCTGCTAACTCAAACGCTAAGACATAATCAGTATAAAGAACCATGCCTATCTGTTCTGTATTTGACAATCTTTTCGCCAGCGCGCTTACATCTGCTATATTATGTAAATCAATAGGCTGAGCGGCAGGTACAAATGGCGCGACAGCTTGCGTGTACCATGTATCCGGTAAAACAATTAGCAATAACCCAACAAGTAGCGCAACTAAAATCATGCCAAATGGCAAGTACCTAGCAAAGTGTGACTTTAGCGACTCTGTATCAATGTTTAACATCATAACGACGAACAAAAATAGGGTCATAACCGCGCCTACATAAACTAATACTAAAATTAACGCTAAGAATTCTGCCTCTAATAAAATCCACAGTACTGAACTTGCAAAAAATGTTAAAACGAGAAACAAAACACAACGAACAGGATTATTTTGTGTAATGACCATGATTGCAGAGAACAAAGCAAGCGCTGCAAAGACGTAAAAAATTACTTGAACTAATAAATTTCCCATCATTACCCCATTATCGCCATTCTTTATCAGCTTCCCGATCGGAAGCGAGTCTTTTTTCCATCAAATCACCAATGGCCAAGAGCTTTTCTTTTGTCATAATATTTTGGCCACGCTCACTAATATGGTAATGCTGTATAGGTGTTAACACGATTGAATCGACAGGACACGACTCTTCACACAAACCACAATAAATACATTTAAAGGCATCAATATCATAGCGCGTTGTACGTCTTGAACCATCTGCCCGTTCTTCAGACTCAATCGTAATGGCCAAGGCAGGACAAACAGCTTCACATAATTTGCAAGCTATACAACGCTCTTCACCATTTGGATAGCGTCTTAGCGCTAACATATGCCCACGAAAACGGGGAGAAATTGGCGTCGCTTCTTCGGGAAATTGGATAGTTACTTTTTTCTTAAAAAAGTATTTTCCTGTTAGTTTTAAACCCGCCAATATATCTAGGAGTAGAAAGCTACGAATATAATATTTTATGACTCGGTATATGTTTTTCATTAATTTACTCAGTTACTAATTAAACCACGGTTTTAGCTGTGCCAATACCATTAAAGCAGTAACAATAACCCATACAATAGTTACAGGAATTAAAACTTTCCAGCCCAAACGCATTAATTGATCATATCGATAGCGAGGAAGTGTGGCACGTACCCATAGATAAACAAAAAGAAAAAATGAAATTTTTATCAACAACCACACAAAACCTGGAACCACATAGAAAATATCGCCTAAAATTGGAATACCTTCAAAAGGTGACAACCAACCGCCTAGGAATAGAAGCGAGATTACTGTTGAGATTAATACCATACTTGCATATTCTGCTAAGAAAAAAATCATAAAGCCCATACCAGAATATTCAACATGGAAACCCGCTACAATTTCTGACTCTCCCTCTGCTAAATCAAACGGCGCACGGTTAGTCTCTGCGAGAGCTGCAATCCAAAAGATAACAAACAGAGGAAACAAAGGCACAAACCACCAATGCCAAATTCCACCTTTTTGAGAGAGAACAATATCAGTTAAATTCATACTACCAGCAGCAAGTAATACGCCTACAAAAGCAAATCCCATAGCTATTTCGTAGGAAACAGTTTGTGCTGCACTTCGTAGAGAGCCAAACATTGCATATTTAGAATTAGATGCCCAACCAGCAATTAATACCCCGTAAACTGCCAAAGAGCTTAGGGTAAAGATAAGTAAGACGCCAGCGTTTATATTGGATAAAACAAGTCCTTGGCTAAAAGGTATCACAGCCCACCCAGCAAGCGCCGGCGCTAATGCAAATAAAGGCGCAATAACAAATAAATATTTATTAGACTTATTAGGAACTACAATTTCTTTGTGTATCAGTTTAATTAAATCAGCAAAGGGTTGTAATAATCCTTTTAGTCCAACACGATTAGGGCCCACACGCGCTTGTATGTAACCAATAACTTTACGCTCTGCAAAAGTTAAATAGGCTACAACGAGCAATAATGGAACTACAATAACTAGGATTTTAATAATAATCCAAATCAAAATGCTAATATCATGAAGCATGTTCTTACCTATTTAGCGCTTAATGGTGATTGCTGCAAATGAATGCCCTAAATCTAACGTTTCTGGTACTGCATTTACGACCCAGACTGCATCTAAAGCTATCCGTTCGTCGCGTTCAAGTGGCAATGTTATCTCAATATCTCCTTGAGAAACAGTAGCAACATTATCTAACTTCAAGCGGTTAGCGGTTTCTGGGTGAATTCTAATACAAACAGGATCAGCAGCAGCACAGTGCTGTAACGCTTCTGCATTACGAACAATATAATCACTGCGATAAAGTGGCCATTCTCCAATTCGAACTAACTGCTGATTTAACACAGGCAAAGACTCAGGGTAATAAGGTTGATATTTTATCTCACTCATCATATTTACGTGTGTTTTAATTTCATTTAGTACTTCTTCTGAAGAAGTATATTCAAAACCTTCACAATCTAATAAATTTCCTAAAACTCTAAGTACTTTCCAAGCAGGTCTGGCTTGTGCAAATGGTTTACATACACCTTTAACTGATTGCCAAATATTATCAATATTAATGTAAGTCCCTGATGTCTCAGCATAGGGTGCTATAGGCAATATGACATTTGCATAATCTTTCATAGAATCATGACTAAACGCTGAGAGCATCACTACAAATTCAGCGCCCAACATGGATTGACGAGCCCCATAAGGATTAGCGAAATCAAAACCAGGTTCAAGACCAAGCAAAAAATAACCTTTAAGTTTATTATCCAACGCTGTTTGAATATCCAAGCCAGGATTATCTATTATTTTACCTGCAGCCCCACGGTGTGGCAGCATGCCTGCCAGTTGAGCGCCTGCAGTATTTGCACCTGTTGTAAAACGAATTACCTTCACATCAGTTAATTGCTCTATAGCATAGACTAGCGTTCTTATTAATGCTGCATGTGGATGATTCTCAGCAATTGCTCCTAAAACAATCACAGACTGTGATTGCTTTAGACCATCCCCTATTGCTCGTGAATTTTCACTAGGATTAAGTCCAATCAATAATCGCTGTACTTCTTTTGAAAATTGCGAAATATCAGGTGAAATTGCCAGTAACACTTGAGCAATTTGCTGAGGTATTTCTAAGGGAGAGACGATTTCTTTAGTATCTACGACAAAGTGGTAATCGTAATCAACTGAATTAATTGCATAAATTTTTGCACCATCTCGATAAGCTTTACGAATACGCGTACTAGCTAAAGGCACTTCTCGGTTAATATTACAACCTATTAAAAGAATATGCGCTTGTTTTTCCAACTCAGCATACGTTAAGGTATTATTTACTACGACAGGTAAATTATCCTGATCACTAAAATCCGTTTGGTGAATCCGATGATCAAGGTTGTTAACACCTAAATTACGCATCAACTTTTGTAATAAATAAAATTCCTCTAACGTTGAAGAAGGCGAAGCAAAAGCAGCAAACTGTTCTGCGCCGTATTGCTTTATAATACGACTAATCCCTTCAGCCGTAAATTTTAAGGCAGTTGGCCAATCAACTTCTACCCATTGTCCATCCTTTTTAATTAAAGGATTTGCTGCGCGACCTGGCCCAATTAAACCTAAGTAACTAAAGCGATCTCTATCTGAAAGCCACATTTCATTAATCTGTTCATTTTCACGTGGAACAGCTCGCATTAGCTGGTCATTACTTCTTACATGCAAATGAACGTTTGACCCTAAGCAATCATGCGGCGCAACACTGTCATGTTGTATAAGCTCCCAAGGTCGAGCCTTGAAACGATAGGGTTTAGACGTTAAGGCTCCTACAGGACATAGTTCAATAACATTAGCCGATACTTCTGAGGTCATGCTATGGTCTATGAACGTGCCAATTTGCATCTTTTCACCACGTCCTAAAGCACCAAGCTCACGAACACCTGCTATTTCAGTACCAAATCGTACACATCGAGTACAATGAATACAGCGAGTCATTTCAGTTGCAATTAAGGTTCCCAAATTGTCATCTACAACGGCTCGCTTAGTTTCCTCGTATTCAGAATTTGAATAGCCAAAGCCCAATGAAATATCTTGTAATTCACACTCGCCGCCTTGATCACAAATGGGGCAGTCTAGTGGGTGATTAATTAATAAAAACTCCATAACGGCTTGTTGAGAGCGAACCGCCTCTTCTGATTTTGTAAACACCTTCATACCATCAGTAATGGGTGTAGCACAAGCTGGGACAGGTTTGCGGCCATTTTCTACTTCAACTAAACACATCCGACAATTTGCCGCTATTGATAACTTTTTATGGTAGCAAAAACGAGGAATATAAATGCCTGCGTCATCGGCAACCTCTATAATCATTTTACCGTTTTCCGCTTCTAGCGTTTTTCCGTCAATTTCAATAGTAGCCATTTTTAAACCTTATCAATTATGCCGCAATCATTGAGCGTTTATGCTTGATGAAATAATCAAATTCATGATAGAAATGTTTCACAAAGCTCTGCACAGGCCAAGCTGCTGCTTCTCCTAGTGCACAAATCGTACGGCCTTCAATCTTATCAGCAACATTAACTAATTTCTCAATATCTCCAGGTTCACCATGACCATGTCGGATACGATGAATTAAGCGCACCATCCAACCTGTACCCTCACGACAAGGCGTACATTGACCACAGGATTCATCCATATAAAACTCAGAAATCCGATAAAGGGCATCAACCATACATGTTGTTTCATCCATAACAATCACTGCCCCTGAACCTAATCCTGAACCTGCTTTTTGAATACTGTCATAATCCATATCAAGCTGCATCATAACATCCCCTGGCAATACTTTCATTGATGTTCCCCCAGGGATGACAGCTTTAATACGATTACCATTAAGCATGCCGCCAGCTAATTCTAATAGTGTTTTAAAAGGGGTACCGAGTGGAATTTCAAAATTCCCTGGCTTATTGACATGGCCACTCACACTAAAGCACTTAGTACCACCATTATTAGGCTTACCCAGTTTTAAAAACCAGTCACCGCCTCTTTCTAAAATAACCGGCACAGAAGCAAAGGTTTCCGTATTATTAATTGTTGTAGGTTTGCCATATAATCCGTAGTTAGCAGGAAAAGGTGGTTTGAAGCGAGGCATTCCTTTACGACCTTCCAGTGAATTTAATAAAGCAGTTTCTTCACCACATATATAAGCACCAGCGCCTAAATGGTTATACAAATCAAAATCAATTCCACTACCAAGAATATTTTTACCTAATAAACCTGCGTCATAGGCTTCTTTTAGAGCTCGTTCACAATGCTGGAATGGTAGCCAAAATTCGCCGCGAATATAATTATAACCAACGGTTGCTCCCATGACATAACCAGCAATAGCCATACCTTCTATTAATTGATGCGGATTATAAATAAGAATATCTCTGTCTTTGCAAGTACCAGGTTCACCTTCATCTGAATTACAAACCACGTACTTTTGTACAGGTGAGTTGCGATTCATAAAGCTCCATTTAAGCCCTGTTGGGAACCCTGCACCACCTCGGCCTCGTAAAGCGGAGGTTTTTAATTCATCAATAATTTGTTGAGGCGGCGTTTGTTCAGCTAAAATACGTCGCCATGAACTATATCCTTCTAAACTTTCGTAAGACTTTAATGTCCACGGCTCTTTAAGATGAAGCGTTCGGTAACACACTTGATTTAGTTGAATCATCGCTACGACCTCACTCACGAATATTGTTCTAAAACCTGATCAATTTTCTCTTTGGTCAAGTTTTCGTGATAATCCTTGTTCACTTGCATCATAGGCGCATTGATACATGCACCTAAACACTCAACTGAACGAATAGTAAAACGCCCATCAGCTGTAACTTGGCCTAATTTTATCCCAAGCTTCTGTTGTAAATGGTCAACCACTTCTGCCGAACCTCTTAGTTGGCATGAAATATTGGTGCAGACATTAACTATATTTCGAGCTGTTGGTTTATGTTCATACATCGAATAAAAAGTAGATACCTCATATACAGCAATCGCAGGCATATCTAAATAATCAGCAACAGCATCCATTAACTCGGGTGTCAAGTAACCGTACTGGTCTTGTACAATATGCAAGGCACTCATAACCGCAGATTGCTTTTCATCAGGCGGGTATTTTGCTATCCAACTATCAATTTCTGCTATTCGCTCAGGAGTTAAAAATTGACAAAGTAGTTTTGCTGAATTCTGAGACATATTTTAACCTTAAAAATATTTAACCTAGCATTTGACTATTAGCCAATATTAAGCATTACAGTTAATTTTCAGTTTCTTTAATATTGAACAAAACCTAGCGCTAAAACTTAATTCAATTCTTTATAATTATATTTCAAGAATGTAGTAGCTCTGATTACATATTAAGTCAATACTATACATCATCGCTCTATTATTAAATGATAAATATACTATTAGCCTAGAAGCTAGTTTTGCCGTTTTAATTTTAATTAACTTTAAAGTAGACAAGTAATTACTAATTACCGATCTACCTCCCCAAATACAATATCCTGACTCGCCAAAATTGCCACGCCATCTGCTAGCATATGTCCTTTAACCATTTCATCATAACTTGATAAATGAGCAAAACCAGGCGCACGAATCTTTATTCTATAGGGCTTATTTGCACCATCTGACACTAAATAGATACCAAATTCACCTTTAGGCGCTTCTACGGCTGCATAAACTTCACCACGCGGCAAACAAAAGCCTTCTGTAAAAAGTTTAAAATGATGAATTAAAGCTTCCATATCATGCTTCATTTCAGCCCGGTTGGGCGGTGTTATCTTATGATCATTAACTCTTACAGGCCCTGGATTTGCTCTTAACCATTCTATACATTGACGAATAATACGATTGGACTGACGCATTTCTTCTACGCGAACTAAATACCTATCATAACAATCGCCTGTCTTTCCTACTGGAATATCAAATTCCATCTGGTCATAAGCAGCATAGGGCTGCTTCTTACGTAGATCCCAAGCAATGCCAGAGCCACGTAACATAGGACCTGTAAATCCCCATTGCAATGCATTTTCAGGCGAAACAATACCTATATCAACTGTGCGTTGTTTCCAAATACGATTATCAGTTAGTAACGTTTCATATTCATCTACCCGTTTAGGAAAACGTTCTGTGAAAGCCCATAAAAAGTCTAATAAACTGCCTTCTCTATCCTGATTCATTTTATCTACTTCCCGATCACTATGCCAACGAGAAGGTTTGTATTTTGGCATGCTATCAGGTAAATCACGGGCAACGCCGCCAGGACGATAATATTTGGCATGCATACGTGCACCTGAAACCGCTTCGTAGCAGTCAAATAAATCTTCTCGCTCACGAAAACAGTATAGAAAAACGGTCATTGCGCCAATATCAAGCGCATTGGCGCCCATCCATAGTAAGTGATTTAATATTCGAGTTACTTCATCAAACATCGTGCGGATATATTTGGCTCGAATTGGGGGCTCAATACCTAGTAATTTCTCAATGGCCAAAATATAGCCATGTTCATTACACATCATGGACACATAGTCAAGGCGATCCATATAACCAACATTTTGGAGATAGGGTTTGGTCTCTGCCAGTTTTTCAGTAGCACGGTGTAGTAAACCTATATGGGGATCAGCTCTTACTATGGTTTCCCCTTCGAGTTCTAATACTAAACGTAGAACGCCATGCGCAGCAGGATGTTGTGGCCCAAAATTGAGTGTGTAATTTTTAAGTTCAATCATTAACCACCCCTTTCACATCAAAATAGCGATTATCATTACGTATTACTTTAGGAACAAGGACTCGAGGCTCTAAATCGACTGGCTCATAAATCACTTTTTGTGTAGCAGCATCATAACGCATTTCAACATGGCCACTGAGTGGAAAATCTTTTCTAAAGGGATAACCAATAAATCCATAATCCGTAAGAATACGTCTTAAGTCAGGATGATTTTCAAACAAAATACCATATAAGTCATAGGCCTCGCGCTCAAACCAATTAGCAACTTTCCATAAGTCATGTACTGAGGGAACAATTAAATGTTGTTCCTCTACAAATGTTTTAACCCGAATACGATGATTAAGTGTTGTAGACAATAAATGATAAACGACTGCAAATCGAGGTTTATCCATAACATAAGCCCTCGATTCAAATCGTTCAACGCCACGTGAGAATCCATATTCTGTTGCTTCTTGGGTTTCCCAGTCATATAAACCATAGTGCAGATAATCTACACCACAGAGATCAATTAGCTGATCACAAGCAAATAATTCATTAGTCTTTAGGGTATTTAATACAAATTTGAGGTTAGCTACCTCTGCTTCTAGTGTAATTTCATCAAACTCAGTAGAAATTAAAGCTATTTTGCCATTTAATTCGTTTTTAATACTTTCCGTTAAAACTGCTAATTTTGTCATCTGATTTTACTGTCCTAATCTAAACTTCAATCACAGATTTATGCTTAATTTTGTTCTGAAGCTGGATTATGCCATATAAGAGTGCTTCAGCTGTAGGTGGACAGCCAGGCACATATACATCTACAGGTACAATCCGATCACAACCCCGGACAACTGAATAGGAATAATGATAATAGCCACCGCCATTAGCACAAGAGCCCATAGAGATAACCCACCTGGGCTCTGGCATCTGATCATAGACTTTACGTAATGCGGGTGCCATTTTATTACAAAGCGTTCCTGCTACGATCATCACGTCAGATTGCCTAGGACTAGGCCTAAAAATTATACCGAAGCGATCTAAATCATAGCGAGAAGCGCCCACGTGCATCATTTCAACAGCACAACACGCTAAACCAAATGTCATCGGCCACATTGAACCACTACGCGCCCATCCCACTAATTGGTCAATTGAGGTAGTGATAAAGCCTTTTTTTTGCAATTCTGCAACTGCCATAGAAGCCTCTAGAAAAATCTTATTTCGTAACTATGCTCACTCTAAAATATGGGTTTCGAAGCCAGCTCATTTAGTTTTAAACTATGCCTCAGCATAAATGCTGCAGTTTATAAGCAATTAAAAGAGGATGCAAACACAGTTAACTAAGTATAAAGCCAAAGAAACGATTTCGAAAGGTGTCTACTCCCATTCAAGAGCGCCCCGCTTCCATTCATATATAAAGCCTATTACTAATAAGCCTAGGAAAATCATCATTGCCGAAAAACCGAACCATCCAATCTTTCTTAAAACTAAAGCCCATGGAAAGAAGAAAGCTGTTTCTAAGTCAAATATAATAAATAGTATAGCAACTAAATAGAATCTTACATCGAAAGGAATATGAGAACTTTCAAAAGCATTAAATCCACATTCATAAGGGGCATTCTTAGCTGGATCTGGCGCATGCTTAGAAAGCAGAGCACCAGCTGAAAATAAAGCTACGCCTAAACCTATGGCGATAACAATAAAAACAAGTACTGGCAAATATTGTGATAGCATAGTTTCATTTCGCTTAAGATTGGTGCCGAAGGCCGGACTCGAACCGGCACAGCTTGCGCTACCGCCCCCTCAAGACGGCGTGTCTACCAATTCCACCACTTCGGCAAGTAATTATTGTTTTCCTTTGCTGCTATCAACCGGTACAGGAATTTTAGTTTCCGGTACACTGGTTTGTTGAGGTATTGCTTGTTGCGATGCTTTTTGATATTGCGTTGAAACAAGGTAGGATAAAGTCAAACTTGTTATGAAAAAAATCAGCGCTAATCCACCTGTTAATTTAAACAAAAAGCTACCAGTTCCTTGGCTTCCAAAAACAGTATTTGATGCTCCTGAGCCAAAAGCTGCGCCTATATCGGCGCCCTTACCATGTTGTATGAGTACAAGGCCAATTAAAGCAATTGCTACTAATACGTGAATCATTAAAATTAGCTGATACATTTAATAATTTCCACAAACTGCTGTGCATTAAGGGATGCACCGCCGATCAATCCACCATCAACATCAGGCATTGCGAACAATGCTTTTGCATTTTTTTCATTGACACTTCCTCCATATAAAAGAGGAACTGTATTTGCATCATCCTCGCTAAATTCAGCAATAATGGACCTGATAGTCGTATGTGCCATCTGAACTTGTTCAGGAGAAGCAGTATGGCCTGTACCTATAGCCCAAACAGGTTCATACGCGACAACACAGCTGCTAAAAGCATGTGTATTATTCATTGCTATTGCTTGTAACTGGGCAGCTAAGACTTGTTCTGTTTTACCCTCGTCACGCTCTTTTAGCGTTTCTCCCACACACAAGACCGGTATCATACCATGATCTTTAACATGGTGGAATTTATCTGCAATAAATTTTTCACCTTCGTCAAACAAGACTCGCCGTTCAGAATGTCCTACTAAAACATACTTACAATTATAATCTTTCAACATTGGCCCAGATAACTCACCTGTATAGGCTCCTGAGTCTTTGGGATATACATTTTGTGCACCCCATTTAATATTACTTTTATTTAAAGTACTACTTATTACAGGTAAATAAATAGCCGGTGGCATAACAACACATTCTGTAGCTGATGGATTTGGTAATAACTCTAGTAAGTCACGTAGTAACGATTCAATTGACGCTAACTGGCCATTCATTTTCCAATTACCAGCTACAATTTTCTTCCTCATTTATACTCCATAATAAACGGTCGCAAATATACCTTAAAGATTAAGCATGCGTCAATCATTGAATTTTACACTATGAATGTTGTTCACTTTAGCATCCTGTTTAGAACAAACGCAAAATTACCATTAATAATCTAGATCAATTTGCATAATATTATCCCTTAACTGCTCAGCATAAGTATTTACGAGCTCCTTATCTTCGCCTTCAACCATTACTCTTAGTAATGGCTCTGTGCCAGAAGGTCGCAAAAGCACTCGGCCTTTTTGATTCAATTTCTTAGTTAATGTATCTACTAAATCAATCACTTGCGGGTTTTTCGCTAAAACTAACGCATTAGGTGTTTTAATGTTTAATAGCACTTGCGGATATAATTCAATTCCCTGCGTGAGTTCTTCTAATGTTTTGCCATGCATAATCATACAAGCTAAAACTTGTAATGCAGCAATAATACCGTCCCCTGTCGTCGTTTTATCCAAACAGACAATATGTCCTGAAGATTCGCCGCCAATCTTCCAGTTTAATTCTCTAAGTGTCTCCAAGACATAACGGTCACCAACATTAACTCGCTTAAAAGGAATATCTAAAGCTGATATAGCTTTTTCCAGGCCATAATTACTCATTAGTGTACCGACTACACCGCCTTGTAGTATGCCTCGTTGTTGTCTATCACGAGCTAGGATATATAAAATTTGATCACCATCAATAAGGTTTCCTGCAGCATCTATCAAAATGACTCTATCACCATCGCCATCGAGAGCAACGCCTAAATCAGCGCCATAGTGTAAAACTTGTTTTCTTAGCTCAGCTGGCGCGGTTGAACCACATTGATGATTAATATTAAGACCATCAGGCTCGTTACAAATAGCAATGACCTCTGCCCCTAATTCATTAAAAACATTAGGTGCAATATGATAAGTGGCGCCATTAGCACAATCAACTACGAGCTTAATTCCAGTTAAACGAGTTAGCGATGATATTGAAGATTTACAAAATTCAATGTAGCGCCCTGGCGCATCACTAATACGCTTTGCTTTACCTAATTTGTCAGAACGTACGATTTCTAATGGCTTATCTATTTCTTCTTCAATGGCATGCTCAATATGATCAGGTAATTTGCTGCCATCAGCTGAGAAAAATTTAATGCCATTATCTTCATATAAATTATGTGACGCGCTAATAACAATACCAGCGTCAGCTCGTAAAGTTTGAGTTAAATAAGCTACAGCTGGCGTAGGCATAGGGCCTAATAAGTTAACATCTACTCCTGCAGCTGATAAACCTGCTTCTAAAGCTGACTCCAGCATATAACCTGAAATACGCGTATCTTTACCAATAATGATTTTATTGCGGTAACCATTCGAAAGTATACGTCCTACAGCCCAGCCCAATTTTAATACAAATTCAGGATTAATATTTGATATCCCTACTTGCCCACGAATACCATCAGTACCAAAATATTTACGTTGGCTCATTCCCTATTACCTTTTAAATTGTTATTAACCTGCATAATAGCATCTAACATAACTAATGACTGTTTTGTTTCTACTACATCATGCGTCCTGATTATATCTACCCCCTTTAAACTAGCAACTATATTTAGTGTAATGCCGCCAATTAATCGCTCATCAACTTTTTTATTTAGAATAGATCCTATTGTACTTTTCCTCGATACACCTAACATTAAAGGCAAATTATGCTGCTTAAATTGGGTTAAATCCTTAATGAGGTGTAAGTTATGCTCGACAGTTTTACCAAAGCCAAAACCAGGATCAATTATGATATTGTTGCGTTGAATTCCTGCTTTTAGACAATTCTCAATTTGTTTTTGAAAAAATAGGTTAATTTCAGCAGTAATATCTTTGTAGCTTATCGGTAAGGCTTGCATAGTTTGTGGTATTCCTTTCATATGCATTAAACATACAGGAACTTGTAATTTAGCTAGTAAATCAAGTGCGTCTTTATCCCTTAAGGCCGTTATATCATTAACTAGATCAGCGCCAGCTTCTACAGCTGCACGCATCACAGCAGCCTTTGTTGTATCTACAGAAATACAACAATCCGTTTCACGCCGTAGTTGTTTAATAAGTGGAACTACGCGAGCTATTTCTTCATCAACACTAATCGGTTTTGCGCCAGGTCTTGATGATTCACCTCCAATATCCAAAATATCAGCGCCTTCAGCAAGTAGTCGCTGTGCATGCGCTAGGGCCTGGTCCAAATTTAAATAGCGTCCGCCATCAGAAAATGAGTCTGGTGTTACATTAATGATGCCCATAATCAAAGGAGATTGATATTGGTTAGTTTTTAAATTTAATTGCTGACGCCAGCTACGAAATTGCTGATTATTCATTTATAACCTTCATTTGGAAACAGGACTTAAAAGATAAAAGCTAATTAATATAAAAGAAGTTTAAAAAAGTATTAGGATTTATAACTAAAAACTCTCACAACTTCTTAATTAAGGTAAATCTCCGCCTAGCCTAATGGCGGAGAAAATTTTTAAAAGAAAAAACTAATGTTCCTCAGCTGGACGATCTACAGGTTTGCCATTAATGACTTTAGTATCAGATTTAGGTGTATTATCTGAATCAAAAGACTTTAATGATTCCCAATCATCAGGAGGAGAAGGTGGTTTACCTAACATAATTTCATTAATTTGTTTAGTATCAATTGTTTCATATTTAATGAGAGCTTCTGCCATTAAATGTAGGATATCCATTTTAGCCACCAGAATGTCTTTGGCACGCTGGTAATTTCTGGTAATAATGTTATTAACTTCTTCATCAATCAACTGGGCAGTTTTATCAGAAATCTCTTTGTTATGGCTCACACTACGACCTAGGAATACTTCACCTTCTTCTTCACCAAAGGTTAATGGGCCTAAGTCTGATAATCCCCAACTGGTTACCATCTTACGAGCAATTTCTGTAGAACGCATAATATCATTTGATGCGCCTGTAGTAACATTTTCAGCGCCAAAAATGAGCTCTTCTGCAATACGACCACCAAATAAACTAGATAATTGACTCTCTAAACGTCGTTTACTATGACTATAACGATCTTGCTCAGGTAGGAACATTGTAACGCCCAGCGCACGTCCTCGAGGAATAATAGTCACTTTATAAACAGGATCATGTTCTGGAACAGATAAACCGACAATAGCATGACCTGCTTCATGGTAGGCTGTTAGTTTTTTCTCATTTTCATCCATAACCATTGAGCGACGCTCAGCACCCATCATGATTTTATCTTTAGCTTTATCAAGTTCTTGCATACCAACTTTACGTTTATTGGCCCGTGCTGCAAATAAGGCTGCTTCATTGACCAAATTAGCTAAATCCGCGCCTGAAAATCCTGGCGTTCCACGCGCAATAGGTAATACCTCAACTTGTTTATCAACAGGCACTTTACCTAAATGAACTTTAAGAATTTGCTCTCGACCACGTATATCAGGTAGTGGTACAACGACTTGACGGTCAAAACGGCCTGGACGTAAAAGAGCAGGATCGAGCACATCTGGCCTATTTGTCGCAGCGACGACAATGACTCCATCATTACCCTCAAAGCCATCCATTTCTACAAGCAACTGATTAAGGGTTTGCTCTCGCTCATCATGACCGCCACCCAAGCCGGCGCCACGATGTCTTCCTACCGCGTCAATTTCGTCAATAAAGATAATACAAGGCGCTTGTTTTTTTGCTTGTTCAAACATATCACGAACACGCGAGGCACCTACACCGACAAACATTTCCACAAAGTCTGAACCCGAGATTGTAAAGAAAGGAACTTTTGCTTCACCCGCCACGGCCTTAGCTAAAAGTGTTTTACCTGTACCTGGCGGTCCTACTAACAATACGCCTCGTGGAATACGGCCACCTAAATTTTGAAATTTGCTTGGATCGCGTAGAAAATCAACTAGCTCTTTAACTTCTTCTTTTGCTTCATCGACACCTGCTACATCAGCGAAAGTAACTTTAACTTGATCTTCGCCTAATAAACGCGCCCGCGAACGGCCAAAAGACATAGCACCACGGCCACCGCCACCTTGCATTTGTCGCATGAAAAAGATCCAGACACCGATAAGCAGGAGCATTGGAAACCAATTTACAAATAAATGGAGCAAGAAACTTTCCTGAGGTTTTTCTTGCCCACTTACTTCAACCTTATTTTGTAGTAACTGACCTAATAAAGCATTATCCTGCATAGGGATGTAGGTCACAAAACGCTGGTTATTTTTTGTCGTTCCTCGAATAACTTTATTATCTTCAACAGTGACAGAATTGATCATGCCCTGATCAATTTCTGTTAAGAACTGGCTGTAAGGAATTTTTTCTGTTGTGCCATGGCGAGGTCCAAAGTTACTAAACACAGACACTAGCACGATAGCTATAACAAGCCACAAAAATAAATTTTTTACCATGTCGTTCAAAACATTAACCTCGATATGTGCGAATTTCTACGCTAAGCAATAAAGTTACTATAAATTATAGCCCTTCGCCAGCATATAGGTTTCATGCGAGCGTGAGCGAGACGCTATAGGTTTACGAATAACTACCTTACTAAACTGTTGGCGGGCTAATTTAATAAGGTTATCAAACCCAGCACCATGAAAAATCTTTATTAGCATAGCACCACCTGGCTTAAGCATTATATCCCCAAAATCAAAAGCTAACTCTGCTAAATACATTGCTCTTGGAATATCAACTATCCTTGATCCACTCATATTTGGGGCCATATCTGATAAAAGCAAGTCTAAACCTCTTTTGGGTACCAAATTTATTAATTGCTGAAAGACATTTTCTTCTCGAAAATCACCTTGAATAAAATTGACACCTGGTAATTCAGCCATAGGCAATAAATCTAAAGCAACAATTGTTCCATTTCCATTTAATTTTTGTGTAACAAATTGGGTCCAGCTGCCTGGCGCTGCACCTAAATCTACAATAGTCATTCCTGGCTTAATAATATTTTCTCTTTCATCAATTTCTTTTAATTTATAAACAGCACGACTACGATAGCCTTCTGCCTGTGCCTTTTTGACAAAAACATCATCAAAGTGCTCCTTTAACCAACGATTACTGCTTTTAGAACGAGGCATACGGAACAGAACATATTAACTTATTATTATAATACTCAAATTTACTACCGTTTCCCAGCAAAACGTGCAATAATTTAACATTTAAATGAGATTTCGTTGTGGATAGTACATTTAAACAAACTCTTAAAGCTAGAGCCCATCATTTAAGACCGGTCGTTTTATTGGGTGCTAAGGGTTTAACTACAGCTATTGTTGCAGAAACAGATGTTGCTTTAAACGCTCACGAATTAATTAAAGTCAAAATTAATGGCGCTGAGAAAGAGGATCGGCAGAAAATGGCTACCGAACTTTGCCAGCAATTAAATGCAGAGCTTATTCAACTAATTGGCAATACTGCAATTATCTATCGGCAAAAGACTGATTAACAGCTAAGCTCATTAAAATTAATTTTTTAAGACAAAATAATAAAGCCTACTTTAATTACGGTACAGGTCAGTACTCCTCAGAAAAAATTTATTGTGAGAACTGCTGTGAAAAGTACCATCACGGTGGTCGGATTGAGTATTATCACCTCAAAAAATGCCTATTACATTATGCGAGCAGGCCGCTCTCGGTGTTGTATCGAGAATGAAACCTTTAATACCCTGAAGAATTAGGGTGCAGCTTCGAGCACAATTATGGGTATGATTACAAAATCTTTGTTCTGTGATAACTATGTTGATGATGTTGGCTTTTTAATTGACCAAATACAGCAGCTTTGCTGTAAAACTTAGCAAAAGCCAGACAACATGCAGGACGATTAAGTACGCTCTCTGAAGGAGTACGTTCTTTTTATGCAATAGGAGTATGGAGCAGTTGCCAAGCGTTGCACACTTTTATTGGAGAACCTTCATCCAGATCACCTCTGAGCAAGGCTGGATAAACAGTAGTTAGCTCAGGGCGTGCCTTTTTTGCTAAAGCGCTTACCTACTATTGCTAAGCGAAAATTGGTTTTAATTCAAGCAGTATCAATTTGCTTTTAAAAATAGGATGATACTCTAAAAACCCATTCTATTTTTTTTGTCTAGTGCAGCCTTTGGCAATGCTTAATTTAACTTAGTGGGAATTGCTGGAGTAGACATTGTTTTATCGATATATAAGCAGTAAAATGCAAAAATCAGTAAAAGGATGTAGTTTATGCGAAATCATATGTTTAACCAAGTGTACTCATATATAAATTGGATAAGAGTTAGCTATAAAGCTATCGCCAAAATTAATGCCTCAATACCAGTATTGCGACTTATTTCAGAAGAGCGTGATAAAAAAGAAGATGAGGTATGTTTTAGAATTCAAATATCTGGAAAAAATATCTTTCCTATAGTATCTGTAAAAGATCTTAATAATCCCTTTATGATCTCAAATTTCAGCAAAGGTGATCAGGATATCATCCGGAGTTATATTTCTGATGTTAGGAGCCGCATACGCAAAAGAATTGTGGCGAGGACATATGACAGGGAAACGAAATTATTTAAGTATACTATTGAATATCTTGAGCCTGGTTCAAAAGTAAGAAGCATAATTATCAATAACTTAGCTTTATTATCAAATGAAATATATAATTTTGACAAAGATGATGCTCAGCTTATTGAATTCGAACTAAAGAAAACGACGTTAGAGGGTTAGTTTACCCGCATATGCGGGTAATTTTAATTATATTTCAAACCCTATTTTTGAGTTATCAACTACAAAATTAGGAACTTCATTATTTTTAGTTGAAGCATAAAATCCAAGCGTCTTACGGGCGGCTAATTCAGAGTGCTTAATCTGAGAAACTCTAGTTAGCTTATTTATAATAAAAGTATGTTCAGGATATTTTTCAGCAAGCTGATCTCTTTCAGCTAAAGAAAAATCACTATATTCAAACCCTGGTGAAACTATACAACCAATCAAACCGAAAGATGTTTTGTCACGTACTTCTGCTGCAAACCATAAACCTGCTTCAATAATTACTTGAAACGAAGCTCCTTCTGTAAGAAGAGGATTACCAAGAGTACGTGTAACTAATTGACCCTCATTATCAATAATATATATATCAATTGGACTGCCACCATCGTAATAATGCCATATTTCATCAGATTTTAAACAATGCCAAGCCGAAAACTCTTGCTTGTCTAAGAGAAAATAAATGGCAGTAGATGCTTTCCTATAAACTTCTGTAGATTCGTCCTTATATCTAACATGTTGTGGCATTACAATATCTCTTGAAGCGTACGTTTCACAGAAGTATCCACCTTCTTGATGGCGCTCTAGTTTAAGTTTCTGAATATACTCTTTTGCAGTTAACCTATTTCGAGCAAAAGGAACATTATGATCTTGTCTATTATCATTTGATTTATTAATATTTGGATTAATAAACTTATTGATTATGTAAGTAGGAATTGTAGAACATAATTCTATTAACTCTTCTCTATGAGATTGCGCTAATTCAAAATCTTCATATTCAAATGCTGGTGAGACCGAACAACCTACTAAACCGAAAGATGTTTTATCACGGACTTCTGCCGCAAACCATTCACCTGCTTTTATTACAATTTGAAATGAAGCATCTGCTACGATACCTGGGTTTCCAAGTGTGTAGGTCTTTAGCAGCCCATCTTGATCAATAACGTATATATCTATTGGGCTACCACCATCATAATAATGCCATATCTCATCAGATTTTAAACGATGCCAGGCAGAGAATTCTTCTTTTTCTAATAAAAAATAAATTGAAGAACCGGCATTACGCTCTGTAATTATAGAACCTTGAGTCTTATTATCAGACTTTATTGTTTGATATCTCTCATCAAACGGAATTATTTTATCTGATGATTTATAAAATAAACCAAAATAGCCCCCTTCTTGATGGCTTTCTAAATTTAGCAGTTTAATGTAATTCGGCATAATTATTTACCTCTTTTATTTGAAACTAAATGGGTTAAAATTCGTGTGAGTATCGTAAACATCCAGACCCTCTTTAATTTTTAGAAATCCAGAAATTAACCCAGCCGGCCATGCCAGAATACATGCGTATAGTAATTCTAATATATATATTGAAAAAAACATCTTAATTGCAGCATTAAAATCGATTGTACCTGAGTAACCAAAAATCATAATTATGGCCACTAAGACAAAACCTCCGAGGGCAGAGGACCCTATACTTCTAATCCAAAAATATTTTCCCTTTAATAAAATTTTCCATTTAGAAAAGACATAAATATTTATAAAGTGACTACTTAAAACAGCTAAAAATCCAGCACCTACAAAACGCATAAGATTACCAAATACTTGATCATAAGCATCCTGCATTGCCCAAAAATCAGGAGAAGAAAGCTTAAGGATAGCTGTAACAAAAATGGCATATATAAATTGGAATAATAAAGTTAAAAATAATATTCTCTTTGCTTGTGTGTAACCATAGATTTCTGCAATTATATCTGCCACAGTATAAGAAAGCGGGAAAATACAAGGAGGCCCAGGTACTAATAAAGGCCCCAAAACTACCATCTTGTAAGCTACAGAGTCTGCAGCAAGATAAATAGTGAGGAACAATAATGACAATGGAATAATATATGTCAGATTTATTTTTTTAGGTTCTCTTGATAGCATTATAATTCCCTCTATACTTTTGTATCTTTTCTAATTTGCATCAATACACCTATAAAATGGTAACTTTCATCAAATAGGGTAGGCTGAAAATGAGGATTGTTAGATTGTAAATATATTCTTTCTTCATCAACCAGAACTTGTTTTAATATTGGTTTGAGTTGTTCCTTTCTATATACAATTGCATAGTCTTTATGTGCTGGAGTAAGCTCTGTATTTATAATCAAAATTGAACCTTTAGAGATAGTAGGCCAATCGTTATCCTCTACTTTTAATGCAAAATCATTTCTACCAACATCAATATCTACTAAAACATATGAATTTACTTTGATCTGATTTTCTGGTTTTAGCCAATCTATAATTTGATTCCACTCAATAAGTGGAACTTTGATCCAGTAATCTTTATTTTCTACATAACCTATGATTCCAGTCGGTAGTTGATTACTAATCAGATGGCTGATAGTTATGCCAAAAAAGTTTGCTATAGGCAATAGGGTTGTTATGGTCGGGTTCGTTGTTGGATCAGTTTGTAATCTTTTTATTGTTGGAATAGCGATGCCTGTATTTCTATGGAGTACACTTAAAGAAATATGATTATCGTCCATTAATTTAGAAAGATTTCGATTTAAATTTATTCCAATTTTGTTGATGTCTGTCTCTTTGCTCAAAGTTAGTTCTTTCCAGTCTTCTTTAAAAAATGCAAATTACTATACCATTTTTTCCACAGATATAAAAGTTTAAAGTAAATTATAAAAAAAGCAGTATTAATTGACATATATGGAAAAAATTATTAGTATTTTTTCCATATATATTAAAAAATACTGTATGAATTAGTTTTATCTAGAAAATAATTTGAAATCGAATAGCAATAAATATGCAAAAGGCTATAAAAATCAAAAGCAGAATTATCACTAAAAGCTTATTTGAATTGAGCTCGCCATATATTTGAAGTAAATCGGACAGTTTTAAGTTAAATAAGGTAAAACAGATGAGCCCATAAGTCTTAAGAGTAATTTTTCTTAAAGTTGTTTTTTTAAGAACTAACAATTTTAAGCTATAGATTTATGCTAGCAAAATTAATAACTTAGAATGGGAAAATTACATTTCGAAAAATATTGAAAATTTATTTAGATAATTCTGATGGAACATTTTTAACAATTTAGTTTTACATTATTGGAGTATTGTTATGGCTTTACAAAAAGCTTTTAGGGATTCAGAACTAGAAAATAAACCTTTTATAAAAAAAATAAATGTTCTGAATCAGGACAATTTAAAATGGGAGGACTCTAATTTATCTTATAAAGAACGATCAGAATTACTAGATTATCTACCAGAATTCTTTATTTGGCTTAATGAACAAATTAAACTAGGTAATCGACATTTTATTCTAGGTAAGATACCAAATGCTTCAGAGAAAGAAGATAACTTTCCACAAAAAACACTCATCTTTCTATTAGTTGAATTATTACAGCAATATTCAGACTATTCTGGTGTTGCTGCCTTGACTATTCATCAAGCACTCAAACAGGCACTTTCAATAAGCTATATTTATACAATAGAGAGGAATAATGAAATTATTGAAGTTTCGCCGTGCCTATATCCACTTTATCATAATCTCTGCACTGGATAATCGTACTTATTCAACATCGTCTGGTTTACTCCTAAGTCAATGGCAGTGCAGCTCACTCCTGCCATTAACCATTCAAAGATTTTGACATACCCCTTAAGCTATTACGATAATATTCATTTAGCGACACAAAAGAGCTTTAAGCTTGTACTTAAATTTATCTTTTTCCTTTATTTATCAAATTTAAGCTAATTTCTTCTTGCAAATGAGAATGATTATCATTTATATTGAATTATTTTCATTAAAGAGACAATTATGGCTTTAGCTTATAACCAATTTGAAGAATTAAGTCATCAGTTACGTTTTCTCCTTTTTGAAATAGGAATAGGTCTGCCGCAACAAGCGATAAAAGCAGTCATCAATGATACTCATAAATCATGCTTAGCTCGTTTACAATATGCTGCAATAAAGGAAGAGCTAATTGATAAAACTCTCTACAGTTATCATGTCTCTGATTTTATAGAACAGTTACAGTTAAGATTAAATACGCTTAAGCCAGAGAGTCGTTTTTATCGATGGATATTATTAGAAAAGGAGTTAAATGAGTCAATCGCCAATGAAGCAATGGCTGTCATTTATCGCAAACGATGGCAGGCAGAATTAATTAAACAAATGCAAGGTGAACGCTCCTTTTGGTCTTGGTTGACCAAACAAGAAAACAAATACACCTTGCCTTTTCTTGAACAGTGGAGCTGTATAGGACATCCTTATCATCCTAATTTTCGTGCTAAAATGGGTCTAAGTCGGCGCGAAGTGTTGCAATATTCACCTGAGTTTAATGCTGAAGTTAGTCTTCATTGGTGTGCACTACATCAGCAAAAAGTATATGCAACCTCTATCGATAAATCTTACTTAGAGTTAATGGCTAGTTGTTTCCCTAAAGACTATGCTCTCTGGCAAAATAGGCTTCGATGTCAACAACTAAACCCTAATGACTTTTACCCCATTCCTGTACATCCTTGGCAATGGCGCAATCAACTGCAGACATCTCTGGCTGATTTAATCGATAAAAAGCAACTTATTTTGACTCCGCATCATCAAGTAACGCAACCTTCGATGTCATTAAGAACAATGATACCTGCTTCTCAATATTCACATCACTTAAAATTGGCTATGGCAGTTCATACAACCTCAGCTACTCGCACAGTTTCTCCAGCATCTGTTACAAATGGTCCCATCTTCTCTAAGTGGTTAACTCAGATACTGAAATCACACCAATACTATGAAGATACACTTTTTGTTGCTCGTGATATTGCAGGCGCCCACTTACAAGATTCCAATGTTTCTTCTACTTTATATAAGCAATTTGCTTTTATTTTACGAGAAAGCCCATTACAGTTAATTAAAGATAATCAACGAGTTATCCCTCTTGCCGGGCTATTCGTAAACTCTCCTCTTTCTAATCAACCTTTACTACTTGAAATAATTCAGGCTAGTGGTATTACTATAGAAGATTATTTTAGCCAATATTGTCGTTGTGTCCTTAAGGGACAATTACATTTACTATTACGTTATGGTGTTGCTCTTGAGGCACATCAACAAAATACGCTTGTTGTTTTTGAAAATCATCAGCCTCAATCTCTTATTATTCGTGATTTAGGAGGAATTTATGTTTACCAAAATACTAATTTGCAAGACTTTAAAAGCCCAACGCTACATCCAGACTCAACCATTATTACAGACAATTTAGTTGATACTTGTAACAAATTTATTCATGGCAATTTACAGAGCAACTTAGCTTACTGGATTAACTGTCTCAGTCGCTTCAGTAATCTTACTGAAACAAGTTTATGGAAAATTGTATTTAATACAATAAAAAGGGAGTTAAAACAAATGGCAGCAGAGATTACGCCAGGAATCCTGGCTTGGCACCGGGAACGTCTATTAACAGCCGCTTGGCCACATAAAAGTCTTCTACTTATGCGTCTGTCACCTAGTAAAAGACATAATCAATCCATCTTAATACCTAATCCACTGAGTCAATTTAATGACTAAATCATTAGCGAGAACGCTTTTTATCATTCAATTTCTTATGCTACTTGCGTTAGAGATGGGTAATCCTTTTTTACCTTTGTTTATTGCGCATCAGAATATTCCTTTTGATAAAGCAGCCTTTTATAGTGCTTTAGCATTCACTCTTCCCATGATTGCTAATATCCTTATGGGCCCTTTATGGGGCATATTAGCTAATCGTATTGGTTACAAAAAAATGTTAATGCGAGCTGCTTTAACACTTGTGATTACCCAAGGATTAATGATATTTGCTAATAGCATTTCAGCTGTACTAATTATTCGATTTATTCAAGGTGGTTTTGCAGGCTTTATTGCGGCCATGCAAATGTATGTTCTATCGCTTAATATAACCAGTAGCAAAACGCAACAATTAGGGCACTTACAATTTAGTAAAGCGCTAGCAACGAGTATGGCGGGTCTTATCGGCGGTAGCTTATTAAGCTTGCTTGATTTTAAGGGTTTATTCCTTGTAGCAATGGCTTTATGTTTGACTGCTACATTTATGATTTATAAAAAATTACCAACTACAGAAAAGGCTATTGTTTCTATTCAGAAGAGAAAGCAATTCCTTTCAATTCATTCTTTTTTCCACTTTATAAATTTAGGTTTACTAATTACACTTACCCAAATTGTTAAATTTCTTCCTGAGCCAATCTTTATCTTATCTATTAGTGCCTCAATTACTCATAATACGATTACCCTAGGCTTGTTATATTCTATGCCTGCTATTGGGCTTTTTTTAAGTTCAAACTACTGTAGTAAACAATTTGATCAGTGCCGTGAGGTACCTAAAAAAATTAAAACTTATTTAGTATTTTATAGCTCTTTAGGCATTTTAATTATGCTAGGTCATGCATTTTTTTCACATTATACCATTCTACTAATACTCATTCGTCTTCTATGGGGAATTGTTCTTGCAGCTCTTTTGCCCGCTTTATTCTGTTTAATGAGTGATCGCTTTCAACATCAAGGTCTCGCTATAGGGTGGGCGAATACTTTTGCAAAAATAGGCAATTTAATTGGTATTGGCTTAGGCGGATTTCTAGGTAGCTATATTGCTATAACCTACTTATTTATTTTATTGGCTAGCGTTTATGCGTTAATAGCTTTCATTAGTCTATGTTTTAATACCTCGTCTATAGCTGCTGGTTATACGAATCAGCAAACCTTATCAGCGACTTAACTGAGTCACTAAAATTTATCCAGCGAATTAAGGAATACATGAATAGAAGATCTTACATCATTATTTTATTAGCCTGGACTTTAGGTAATTTTAGTGTCCAATTAATCATACCCGCTCTACCTAAACTAGCAACAGATTTTCATATCAGCGCTCGGCTTGCTCAACTTACCATTAGTATCTTTTTGCTAGGCAAAGCAATAAGTATTATTCCCTGGGGTAGTATTTCAGAAAGTATAGGAAGAAAGCCTGTCTTTATCTTAGGACTGTTAATATTCTCCCTGGCAAATCTATTTACAGTCTTAAGCAATAATATTTATCTACTGTTAATTGGCCGCTTTCTGCAAGGTGTAGGTGTTGGTGCTACAGTCCTTATGGGGCGAGCCATGATAAATGACACTCAAAATGAACAACAAGCAATCAAAAAATTTTCTTTTTTCTTCTCTTTAAGTGGCATACTTATTTGTTTTATACCTCTGATAGGTGGTTTTATTAATACTTATTATGATTGGCCAATTGCATTTGCCGTTATGGCAATTTACAGTGCTGTATTATTTATTTACTGTCGTGGAATCAGTGAAACTAAGCCGCAAAATTTAGATAGAATTACTTTACTAAACAGTATGTTGCTAATTTTTAAAAATAGGCTTTTTGTAAGTTATCTTTTAATTTCTGCATTAATGATGGCTGGAGAATCTGCTTTTAATACGAGTGCACCTTTCATTTTAATTAAAAATGCACATTACAGTATTACCACCTTTAGTAATATAAAAACAATTATGTCTATCTTGTATGTCATAGGGACTTTAATGTGTGGCTTTCTAATAAAATATTGGCGTAGTGACTTTCTTGTCAGCATAGGTATTCGTCTCTTTATAGCTACCGCTTGCCTAATGTGGTTTCTTTATTCCTACAATTATAAAGTTGAAATAACCTTTGTTTTTCCAATGATGATTTATTATTTTGGCACAGGATTTATTGTGGCTTCAGCAACGGCAGCTTCCGTTCGGCCTTTTCCTAAGCGTATGGCTATCGCTTTGGCTTTCTCCTTATTCTGTCAATTTAATATTTCTGCCTTATTTAGTCTATTAAGCAGCTTGATAGCTATTGAAAGCGTTAAACCCTTTATGATTTTAATTTCATGTATTAGTATTCTGGCCTTACTTATTTGGTATTATCGGCCTGCTCAATTAAAAGCAGTATTAATTACTTGAAGGAAAGATCGCTTACTCTAAGCTAACCTATATCAATGCAATCAGGTGACAGCCTCGACAGTATTGTATACACTTAAATAATTTCTAGCGAATATTGTTAAATACAGACGTTAGATAAAGCATTTTAGCTTACTTTCTATGGTTTACAAAAATGTAAATTATAGAAAGTGAAATTTTAAATAAATGTATTCAGACACATGATGCTAAAATATATACCAAATGCGCTTACTATTTTTCGCTTAATACTAATAGCACCTTTTCTACTTCTTTTATATTCTCGTTATTATGCGGCTGCATTTTATGTATATGTAATAGCTGGTCTTACTGATAACTTAGATGGTTGGTTAGCCAGGCATTATAATTGGCAAAGCCTTTGGGGCTCTTTTTTAGATCCTCTAGCAGATAAGTTATTAATTGCTAGTAGTTTTATGTCTCTTGCCTTAATTGGCTCTTTACCTTGGTGGTTAGTTATTTTAGTTTTTCTTCGCGATTTAACAATTTCATTAGGCGTTATAGCTTGGCATTTATTTGTACCTACAAAAATACATTTTCAACCTACACTTCTAAGTAAATTTAATACAATGCTACAGCTTATCTTAGTAACCTTATGTTTATTTGAGTTGGCTTTTGTTAAATTTATACCTACACAAGTTTTTAATAGTTTAATTATATTAACTGCAGTAACAACTGCCATAACTTATTTTGATTACGTTTGGACATGGGGCAGAAAAGCATACTTAATATGCAAATAAACTCTCAACTGGCATTAACTATTCAGTTAAGTTATCAAGCAACTCTTAATAACTTTTGCTGGGGTAATAATTTATTTTTACAACAGCAAATTGCTGATCTCGTAGCCGGCCGAGGTGAACGCTTCCTTTATCTTTGGGGAGATAATGGTTGTGGAAAATCTCATCTCTTACAAGCATGCTGCCATGCTATAGCACAAGAATCTGCCTACTTACCTTTAAACTTACTCAAGGAGTGGGGACCAGTTAGTATTGAAGGAATGGATGAGCAAAGGCTTATTGCTATTGATGATATAGATGCTATTGTAGCAAATAAGCTTTGGGAAGAGGCTCTTTTTCATTTATATAACCGGATACGAGAAAATGAGCAAACAATTCTGTTGATAGCTGGCAAAAAATCACCCGTCCACTTAGGATTACAATTGCCTGACTTACGTTCCCGTTTAGGTTGGGGGCTCGTCATTCAGGTACAAGAGTTATCTGACGAGTTAAAAATCAATACTTTACAACAGCATGCGCAACAACGCGGCATCTATTTATCTAATAGCGTCGCTCTATTTTTAATAAACCGCTGTACTCGTAATATGCATTCTCTTTATAAAATACTTGACCAACTTGATGAAGCGTCCCTTGCTGCACAAAGAAAGATTACCGTGCCTTTTATTAAATCCGTTTTAAATCTTTAATTACTAAGCCCTGCATCAAAAACTCTAGTTTCATTATGTCTAGCAAATTTTACTTGAGATAAAAGATTTGTTTGGTCTTTAGGTAATGAATTGGATGTATCAAATAACGTGTACCGTGGCGCACCGTCAGAATAAAGCGCTGGTTGCTCTAATTTAGACTCTAAATCGGAGTCTCCTTGAGTTAATGGTTCTGGCAAAATTAAGTGGTCAGCCGGAACTAAATCTAAATTTTCTGGATAGAGAGAGCTTAACTCAAGACTATCAGTTAAATCATAATCGCCCTTTTCTTCTTTAAACTCAATAGGCTTTTTCTGGTTCTGAATATCGACGAAATTTCTTTCTAATTCAATGTACTGAGTTTCTAAAACCTTAAGTGCCTGTTGTGTCTTTTGAAATTTCTCTAACTCTTCTCTTCTTTCTAGAAGCATTGCTTCGACCTGGTTTAGTTTTGTTTTATCTTTTTCAACCAGTTTAGGATTACATAATTCATCTATTTTTTCTTTATCCAAACCAAACCATTTACTAATTAAATTTTCAACACCTGGACGTTCTACAAACCAATAAACAGCAAAAGCCATTAAACCTACAAATACACTTGCAACAAGAATAGGCCAGAAAGTTGCAGCGACACCGGCTGTAAATAATCCAGCTATAGCCAAAGCCACTGTTTGTCCAGCAAAAAAACCACCGCTAAAAAAGATAATTCCTGTAATAATAGCAGCAGCTACTTTGGTTGCTTTAAGCGCAGGCCTCTCTAGTGCTTGTGTAAGAGCTTTTCGCTCGTTATCTAACTCATTGTACAATTGAATTAATAGTTGAATAAGTTGCAGATCGGCATCAATCTCATCACAAGTTTTTTTATACTGGATGTTATTTCGTAAGTTAGCGCGAATAGATTTAATGTATTGTACTTTTTTAAGATAATTGTCGATTAGTTTAGGTGCGCTTTTAAAATCAACACCAAGGTTTTTTGAAACTTCTAATAAGTCAAAAGCGTAAAAGACTGCAATGGAAAGTAAAGAAAAAACAATGCCAATTGCAAAGCTTGCCATTGCTGGTAAAGATGTTGCCCCTAATATGGCATTAACGCCGTCAAAACCTTCACAGCCAAAGAAAATCGTACCAGCAATAGCTAATAAAATAAATTTTGCTTTTGCTGTCCAAGACGTATTTTTATTGGACTTACTCTTTTTTGTATTGCTCAACCCTTTATTCAAATCTTTAAGAATTGCTACATAAAAGGATTCTAATAAAAGTTTCTGTCTTGCGTCTACTTCCTGTTTCCGACTAAGCCATTGAAGTAATTCATAAGTTGCTACAGAATTATCTTTAAGTGTGGGAAAATTGATATTTAAATTTAATTGATCTAAATAACTTAGAGCATGATCGCTTAACGCAACTAGACTTCTCATCACCTTTTCCTAACTAAGAAGAGCTCTTAGCAAAATGTTCCGACTAGGCGTATTTTAGTGATGATTCCTTAACTAAATATTAAGAACACAAGTCGATGTGCTTCATTTAATATCAAATTGATCAAAATTATAACTAAAATTAATTATTTTACTTTTATGTAATAAATTTTACAAATTTATTATAAATTAATTTATAGGTAGCATTAAAGCAATTAACAGGACTATTAGATAAGAAAAGTAACCACGCTAAAATAGCAATTCTAGCCTGGTTAGTTCAACAAGTTTTTGCAAAGAGCAATATTTGTTAAATTTTCTAGATAGCCGCAGATAAAGTTAAAGTTGGCGCCTCTTTAATATAATGGGTTAACCGCGACGAAACTAACCACATGACGATACCAATAGCCAAAGTAGCCAAACCAATGTAAGCAAAAACATCAGTATAAACTAACAAAGATTCCACACCAGGTTTAATATGTTCTGGTAGGGCAGTCATTGATGCTACTGTGGCACCAACAAAACCCGCTATAGAGGAGGTTAAAAACCACATACCCATAACAAAGCCAGCAATATGTCTAGGGACTAACTCTGCAACCATAGCTACACCTAAAGCAGAAACTAATAATTCACCCGTACTTTGAAAAAAATAACTACTAATTAGCCACCATGATGAAACCATACCTGAATCATCATGCATAAAGCGAGCGAAATATAATAAGCTAAAACTTAATCCGCAACACATCATCCCTGCTGCAAATTTATAAGGGATAGAAAATGAAATACCATGTTTATTGAGCCTATTATATATAAAAGCTAAAACAGGGCTCATCACTATAATCCAGATTGGATTTAGAGCTTGAAAGCTTTGTGGATCTAAAGAAATACCTAATAAGGTAGGTGTAACATTATTAACAGCGAATAGATTTAATGACGTTGGCATTTGCTGATAGAGAGTAAAGAAAACGACAGCTTCAATCATTAAAACTAAGGCAACAAGCATACGCATAACAGATTGCCGCTCTTCACGATACATGTAGAAGAAATAGACTGCCGTAATAGCAATCGTAACAAGCCAAACTAGTTGCTTAGCAAGCATAATATGTTGTAATAAGTAAGCAGAAAAGAAAGTTGCAGCAATAATGCCAACTACAGTTAAAACTCCATGCCAAAGGCTAATATTTTTTTGATCAGCAGGGGTATTGATATTTCTGACATGCTGGCGCTGGAAAGCATAATTTACTATTCCTAAAATTAGACCAATAAAGCTAAGGAAATAAGCATAGGAGTAGCCAAACTGATCAGCAATAGCAGGCCCCATAAATAATGCAAATGTAGAGCCTAAATTAATCGCCATATAATACAAAGTAAAACCGCTATGTAATCTAGGATCATTTTCTTCATAACATTTAGCAAGAAGGCTAGAGGGATTCGCTTTAAATAAACCATTCCCTACGCAAATAAGACCTAATGCCAGAAACACATGTTTGGTATCGGTAATAGCAAGTAATAAATACCCTAGAGCAAGAACGATTAAACCTAAAACAATAGTACGTTTAGTTCCTAAGACTTTATCACCTAAATAACCACCAAAAGCAATCATCCCATAGACTAAAGCGGAAAAAGCGCCAAAAGTATAATAGGCTTGCACTTCATCAAAACCCAAAGCGCGAATAAAATATAAAGTAAGAATGCCTTGAACAGTATAAAAACCAAAACGTTCCCAAACTTCTAGCATAAAAATCATACTAAAAGCGCGCGGTTGATTATTAAAAAGTCGCATGTCGTCCCTTGCCTTTACTAGCTTTATTAAAGCTAACCTATATTACTTTAAAGGAGATTGCAACAAATTAGCCAGAACCTAAGGGAGGTGGAATTTCTTTATCCCTTTCACTTTCTCCGCCATCTTCGTCTTCTTCTTGCAACTTCAAAGGTATGGGGGTCTCTTGCATACTGTTTTGATTGACTTCCTTAATATCTGCGTGTGGCGTTAAACTAGAATTATCTAATTCATCAGAATCTTGATTAAAATGATTGTGGGCAAGTTGTTCAGGCGTAACGCCAAGCGTTACGTCAATTAGGGTCTCTGAATTTTCGAAGTTATGTTTTGAGAGAGGTGAATGCTCCCTTGCGCTTCCCCCCATTTCTTCTAATTCCACATCAGTATGACTATTCATTGGTATAGAAGCTGGCATTAAATGATCCTTTTTTAGCTTTATTTCTTGGAGCTCAATTGCATTAATATCGTTTAACTCTTCTCCTAATTTATTCTTATCTTTAATATTGTCATTAGAAATATTGACTTGAGCCGTTTTTTTAGCACTTAAACCTAATTTAGGGGCTAAGAAAGGTATTAATACTCGGCTTACTAGATAAATAGCACCTACTGCCGCACAAGCTGCTGCGATTGCAAGGCCTACAGGCGGAAAGAAAAGAGTCACAATAAGGCCACTTAATGCGCCTGCTGCTAAAATGACTGACACAGACTTGTCTAATACAGCTATATTGTTGCGCTTAGCTAACTTATAGGTATAAATTTCTTTTTTATCATACAGAACTTGCAATGACTCATAGCGCTTATCATATTCTTTCTTTAAATCTTTAAAAGAATGTAGTAAGTCATGCCCTTCTTCATCCTTTGCTTGCTTTAACTTTTCTTTAAGTACGCGAGCTTTTAGCCGCAATTTTTCTAACTCACATGTTTCCTGATTAATCTCTTTTATAGTGGATGTTAATTCTTTTTTAATTTGATGGCGTTGATATAAAGTACGGCCCAAAGTAAAAATAGCGCTTCCTAGTACAAAACCCGCAGTAATTAAACCTACGATAGGCCAAGCTGCGGGGAGAGCAATTAATAGAGCAGCTAAAACTAAAATTGCACCAGCATAAGCCCATTGACCTGCTTTCGATAAAGTCAGAGGAATCTTTTGGCCAAGTAGAGCAGCAGTCAGAAAAATAAATGGAATTCTTATAAAGTTGATAATGGCTAATCCTAACTTTAAACCATGAAAAGATGATTGTGCAGCATTAACAGCAGGAGAAAGACTCTCTTTCAATTGAACTAACGTGCTAACATTATCACCTGTTTCACTTATTTGATCTAAGATATCGCCTAAGCCCGGTATTAATTTGAATAAATCTAAAATTTTAGATTTTCTAGGAATAGGGTGAGGTTTAAAATTAACAGGCTCACTCATAGTCTCTAATTCAGTAAGTGTCTTATCGTATTCAAATTTTGAATCGGCTTTATAAAATCTTTCAGTAGACATAATAATTCACGTTTCTCTTAATTAACGGCTTAAAGCCCATCTTTAAGTAGCTTAAATAAGCTGTTTTATATATTAAAATTTTAACCTTATTGTTTATTATACAACCAAATAATAGAGTGCGGAAATTTAATTTTTCTGTTTTATTCTTTTAACCTCCAATAAAAATTGGTATCTAAAATTAAACTCACTCACACTTGCTACTTAGGGGAGAAGAGAGCTATATTGTCATTTTTAAATAAAAAAAATAATTAATGACGAAAAAGGCACTTTACTTAGCAGGTGGCGGCGCTCGAGGTGCTTATCAAGCTGGCGTTCTTAGAGCTATTAGTACTATCCTTAACGTGAAGAAAATTCCTTTTGATATGGTTAGTGGCGTCAGTGTAGGTTGTTTAAACGCAGCCATCTTAGCTGAAAACGCACTTGATTTTCCGGCAGCCACTGAAAAACTTGAAACGCTCTGGTGTAATATTTATTGCCAGCAGATTTTTAATGCAAGTAATTATGAAGTGAGTAAATCAGTTCTACGAAATTTAATCCCTATGCTTATAAGACGTAGCCAATCCGGTTACTTACTAGATACTTCGCCACTACGTGAATTTATTAATAAAACCATTAACTTCCAGCAATTAAATGAAAATATTAAAAATAATTACTTAACGACCATGGAAGTACTTAGCCACTGTTATGAAACGCAACAAACTATTTCTTTTTATCAACACGCCTCTTCTCAATTTGAAGATTGGAATTATCCAAGACATGTAAGCCTTCGCGCCGATCTGCAAATGGAGCATATTTTAGCTTCAAGTGCCTTGCCTTTGTTTTTTCCTGCAGCAAAAATTGATAGTTCTCACTATGGAGATGGTAGCATGGGACTAGTAGCGCCTTTACGTGGTGCTATACGCTTTAAAGTTGATAAAATTTTAATTTTAGGCACCCGGCAACTACCCACTTCTTTTTTCTATGAAGGTGCGCAGAATGGAAACATTGGCTTTGCCCGCATTTTAGGTGGCATGTTAAATAGTTTATTCATGGATAATTTAGACCGCGATATTGAAATGGTAAATCGAATGAATGAAATCGCCCGCTTATTGTCATTATGGAAAAAACGTCGCTCTCCTTGGCGTCCTATTCAAACAATCCATTTAAGACCTAGTGCGGCAATAGCACCAATTGCACAAGCCCACTATAAGAATATGCCAGGATTACTCCGATTTCTGCTCAACCTATTAGGCGCTAAAAGTCACTCAGGTGACTTGCTGAGTTTTTTATTATTCGAGAAAGAATTTACTCGCGAATTATTTCAATTAGGTTTTGACGATACTATGTTAGCCCGCGATGTTGTCTTAGAATTTTTCGAATAAATAATATTCTCAATTCTTAATCTCAGCTAATTTTTTTAAACTACTTAACACGTCTGCTGTATTAGGTTTAAATTTATGCCAAATTAAAAACGCTTCTGCTGCTTGTTCAACTAACATGCCTAAACCATCATACGCTTTACACCCACATTCTTTGGTAAAAGTAATAAACGGTGTGTTTTTTTCCCGATTATAAGCTAAATCATAGCAAAAAGGTTTGTTAGCTAGGATATTTGCAGGTAAGAAGTTAAATTTATTCTCACTTAAGCTTGCCGAGGTTGCATTAATAATCACATCAAATGCTCCCGACAGTTCACCAGGCTTGGCTAATTTTATAGAAGGAAAATCATTAGCAACAGCTAGAAGTTTCTCTTCTGTCCGATTTATAACAGTTAAACTCTTAACTGAAGCTTCTAATAAAGGCCCAATAACACCTCGCGCAGCACCTCCAGCGCCTAAAAGAAGAATATCCTTATCAGCTATATCAATATAATGCTCTAAATCTTTTGTAAGACCTATACCATCTGTATTATCTGCCCATAGCTGATTTGCATGCATCCATAATGTGTTAGCTGCTTTTGCCTTTAAACAACGAGAAGTCACCTGATTGGCCATTTTAAAGGCACGCTCCTTGAAAGGCAGTGTAATATTTAACCCCGTACCACCAGATTGAAAAAAGTCTATAACTTGCTCTTCAAAATTCGTATCATTGCCTAGGATTTTTTCATAAATTAATTTTTTTCCCGCTTGTTTAGCGAAATTTTGATGAATAATAGGAGATAAGCTATGCGCAATGGGATTGCCTACAACAGCACAACGACTAATCATATTTTATGCCTTTATTTAACCTTACTCATTTTAATACTGAATGTAACTTCTATTTGGGCGAGCGCTACTGCATCACCTTTAATTAATATTTACTTAAAACTATCACCTAAAAATAACGTTCAAGATTATGGCAATCATTTTAAGCAAATGCTCAATCATGATAAATATTTAGCAGATTATAATTTAAAACCTATTTTTGACAATCATCCTTTACATATTACGCTTTATTTAACTCAGTATCCTGCTAAAAATGTAAAACCACTTACCCAATATATTAAAAAATTAACCCAACAATTTCATGCTTTCACTATTACAGCTCAACAATTAATAGTGACGCCTAGTGGCTATGTCATGCTGCAAATTAAGCCGCAGCCATACTTACAACACTTAAGTGATACCGTTGTCCGTTCCGTCAATCACTTACGGGATCATCTAGCGAGTGTGCCAAGTTGGGCAGCCCATAATCCACAAAAATTAAGTAGTTTTAAGCAATATGGGAGTCCTAATGTTTTTACCAATTATGCACCTCATTTTACTTTTTTAACACCTAATAAAACTTATTCAGGAAAAAAAGAGCGCAAACTAAATCAACGTTTAGAACACGCCATAGCTCAATTTAATCAATGTTATCCTGCTTCTATAAAAGCTTCGATTAGTGCTATTGCTATTGGCCTTGCCGATGAACAGGGTCAGATCATACAAGAATTGGCCTCTTTTGAACTATAGCTTCATAAATCTTTAGACCTCTAGGCTTTTTGAAACAATTTCACTTAAATCTCGCGATAAAGGATGTGTTTCTAAGCGTTTTAACTGTTCATACATAAGTAATTGCCTTTTTTCATCATAGCGGCGCCAGCGAGTAAAAGGCGTTGCTAGGCGAGCTGTAACTTGGGGATTAATAGCATCAAGTTTAATTAACATATCGGCTAGGAATTCATAACCACTACCGTCTAGCGCATGAAAATGCCTTGGATTAACCTGTATAAATGCCCCTATTACCGCTCTTACCTTATTTGGATTTGTAAAGGAAAAAGCACGATGACCTAATAATTCTTTTACTTTAGTTAAAGTATTGGGTAATTCGCTTGTTGCTTGTACTGCAAACCACTTATCTAATACTAATTCATCATGGGCCCACTGCGCATAGAATTCCGCTACTGCCTTCTCTTGTACCTTATCAATTGAACAATTATTTAATAGAGCAAAACTTGCCACTTGATCAGACATAGTACGGGACTCGGCAAATTGCTTTTGACATGTATTTAACGTAGCTTGTTCATTAGCTTTCATCATGAGCCATAGGCAAGCATTACGAAGTTTTCTTTGCCCATAAGCTTTAGCATTCATAGCATGCTCTTCGCGTGACCATAATAAGCCATACACATCCTGTGCATGCTTATAAAGTGACATTCCTAATGCAGCGCGATAAAAATCACGCGCTGCTTCAATTACGCCGACATCGGCAATTTCGACAAACGTAGCAACTTCTTCAAAATCAGGTGGCATTATTAATTCAGCACGTAATGAAAGATCTAATGATTCATCTTGTAAAACGTGTGCAAAAGCAGCAGTTAACTGAGTTGGAATTTGCCACTGATCGTTTGACGTTTTGCAAAAATTTGCAAGACAAGAGAGTGCTAAACATTGAGCGGCATCCCATTTAGCAAATCCATCCGTTTCAAAACGCAATAAAGCTAATAACTCATCCTGACTAAGCTCTCTTTGTATCTTAATTGGTGCTGAAAATTCCCGTAATAGAGAAATCACAGGCTTGGTTGTAATATTTTTAAATGTAAAAGTTTGTTGTCGCTCACGTAATTCTAATAAATCTCGCTCTAACGAAAATGATTTACCATTTTGATCGAATAAAGCAATTCGGATTGGAATATGAAAAGGTTGTTTTTCAAGGCATTCTGCGGTTGGAGGACAACTTTGAGTTAAGGTAAGAGTTAATGTATTATCCGCATGGGCGCTTGTTACTTCAACAGTAGGCGTACCCGCTTGGCTATACCAACGTTTAAATTGCGTAAAATCGACATTATTAGCATCTTCCATGGCTGCTACAAAATCATCGATAGTTACCGCTTGCCCATCATGGCGATTAAAATACAAGTCCATACCACGGCGAAATCCCTCTTTACCTAGCAAAGTATGCTGCATCCGAATAACTTCGGCACCCTTGTTATAAACAGTCGATGTATAGAAGTTATTAATTTCTTGATAAGATTGGGGTCTAACAGGATGCGCCATTGCGCCTGCGTCTTCAGGGAATTGAGTTGTTCTTAGTACTTTTACATCTAAAATACGATTGACATCACGGGAGTTCATGTCACGTGAAAATTCCTGATCACGAAATACAGTCAAACCTTCTTTTAAGCTTAATTGGAACCAATCTCGACAAGTTACTCGATTTCCGGTCCAATTATGGAAGTATTCATGAGCGACCACCCCTTCGACGTCAGCAAAATCTTGATCTGTTGCGGTATCTGGTCTGGCTAAAATATATTTAGAATTAAAGATATTGAGCCCTTTATTCTCCATAGCACCCATATTAAAATCGCTAACCGCCACAATCATAAAGATTGATAAGTCATATTCGCGACCATAGACTTCCTCATCCCAGCGCATACACTTATGTAAAGAAGCCATAGCATGAGCGCATTTATCTTCATTTCCAGGTTCAACATAAATTCTTAAATCAACTTTTTTACCTGAACAAGTTGTAAATTCGTCAGATATACAAGCCAAATTACCCGCAACCAAAGCAAATAAATAAGAAGGTTTTTTAAAAGGATCCTGCCAAACAACCCAGTGTCGGCCATTTTCTGCTTCACTTGCTTCTATTAAATTGCCATTGGAAAGCAAAATTGGATACTTTTCTTTATCAGCCGTAATACGGGTGGTAAAAGTTGAAAGAACATCAGGTCGGTCAGGATAAAATGTTATGCGGCGAAATCCTTCTGCTTCACATTGAGTACAAAATAATTGATTTGATCGATAAAGGCCTGAAAGTTTAGAATTTTTTTGTGGATAAATACGGGTTACAATCGTTAGTGTAAACTCGCGAGGACAATCATTAAGCAGCAAATCATCATTTTTATAGCTATAATCCTTCTCAGTGAGCGGCTCATTATTTAAAGCGATACTGACTAATTCTAATTCATCACCATATAGATGTAGTAATCCTGGATGCACTCGCTTAAGCGACATTTTATTTTCGACTAATACATAATCATCATGGAGATCAAAATTTAAGTAGATATTTTCTACTGTAAAATTTGGTGGTGTATAGTCCTTCAAAAAAACAGTGGTGTCTGGCATGATGAATACTCCGGTTACAGAAAATAAAATTGGATGCTAATAAATAATGATTTGATTCTGTGTAATTTTTTAAACTTTTTGGTTAATTAGTTCTATACTAAATTATAACTAGTTTAACAAATTTACCACTGAATTAATAAAAGAAGAATTAGCGTTTTCCTCCAAGGAAACGTCATAGAGGATAGCAAAATGAATACGCATGATTTTCTAACCAGCTACACTAAACGCTTTGTTGATAACAAGGAAGAAGAGCTGAGCTTAAGCGAATACTTAGAGCTATGCCGTCAAGATCCTTCTGCCTATGCTAATCCTGCAGAGCGATTATTAATGGCTATAGGTGAGCCCGACGTGATTGATACTCGCCATGATCCTGTTTTATCTCGACTTTTTTCTAATAAAGTGATTCATCGATACCCGGTTTTCAGAGAATTTTTTGGCATGGAAGAGCCTATTGAACAGATTGTAGGCTTTTTAAAGCATGCTGCTCAAGGATTAGAAGAAACCAAACAAGTGCTTTATCTACTTGGCCCTGTTGGAGGGGGGAAATCTTCCTTAGCAGAAAAATTAAAAGACTTAATGCAGAAAGTACCTTTTTATGCCATTAAAGGCTCACCTGTGTTTGATACTCCCTTATCCTTATTTAATCCAGAAGAAGATGCTGAGCTTTTAGAGGAGCGCTTTGGCATCCCAAGGCGTTATTTACGTTATGTCATGTCTCCTTGGGCGGTAAAACGATTACATGAATACAATGGTGATATTAATCAATTTAAAGTTGTAAAACTTAAACCTTCCCGATTAAAGCAAATTGCTATTGCAAAAACTGAGCCAGGCGATGATAACAACCAAGATATTTCATCTTTAGTAGGTAAAGTGGATATCCGCAAATTAGAAGAATTTTCGCAAGACGATCCAGACGCTTATAGCTATTCTGGTGGATTATGTCGCGCAAACCGTGGTTTACTTGAATTTGTGGAAATGTTTAAAGCGCCTATTAAAGTATTACATCCTCTGCTTACAGCAACTCAAGAAGGCAATTACAATGCCACTGAAGGCTTATCTGCTATTCCTTTTGAAGGCATTATTCTTGCGCACTCTAATGAGTCTGAATGGCAGGCATTTCGTAATAATAAAAACAATGAGGCTTTTATAGACCGAATCAATATCGTCAAAGTCCCTTATTGCTTACGCATTTCAGAAGAAATAAAAATTTATGAAAAACTTATTGATAACAGCTCCTTAGTAAATGCTCATTGTGCGCCAGGAACTTTGGATATGTTGGCACAATTTTCTGTTTTAACTCGTCTAAAAGAGCCTCAAAATTCAAGTATTTATTCAAAAATGCGTGTTTATAATGGCGAAAGCTTAAAAGATACCGACCCTAAAGCAAAATCTTATCAAGAATACCGTGATTTTGCCGGAGTAGATGAAGGCATGAGTGGTATTTCTACCCGATTTGCTTTCAAAATTTTATCAAAAGTCTTTAACTTTGATCATAGTGAGGTCGCAGCTAACCCAGTACATTTACTCTATGTACTTGAGAGACAAATTGAACAAGAGCAATTTCCACAAGAATTACATGAGAAGTATTTAACCTTCATTAAAGAGTATTTATCGCCAAAATACGTTGAATTCATTGGTAAAGAGATTCAAACTGCTTATTTAGAATCTTACTCTGAATATGGCCAAAATATTTTTGACAGATATATCACGTATGCTGATTTTTGGATTCAAGATCAAGATTATCGCGATCCCGATACAGGCGAAATTTTTGATCGCAGCGCATTAAATGCTGAATTAGAAAAAATTGAAAAACCGGCTGGAATCTCCAATCCAAAAGACTTTCGTAATGAAGTTGTAAATTTTGTGCTTCGCGCCCGTGCTAATTATCATGGTAAAAATCCAATGTGGAACAGTTATGAGAAACTTAGAACTGTCATTGAGAAAAAAATGTTTACCAATACAGAAGATTTGTTACCAGTTATCTCTTTTAATGCGAAAGCATCTGAAGATGATAAGAAGAAACATGAAGAATTTATAGCACGTATGATAGAGAAAGGTTACACCCGCAAGCAAGTACGACTACTTTGTGAATGGTATTTGCGTGTAAGAAAATCGCAATAACAGATAAGTAATCATAAGATTACTTGCCTTAAACGAGAGAATCGGGTGAGGAGAAATACTAAGTCATGTCACAATTTATTGACCGCCGAGAAAATGCCGGCAAAAAAAGCACTGTCAATAGGCAGCGCTTTTTAAGGCGTTATAAAAATCAAATTAAACGTGCCGTGTCAGACGCTGTAGGCCGACGTAGTATTACTGAGATTGATCAAGGTGAGCAAATTAGTATTCCTGCAAGAGATATTTCAGAACCAACCTTTAGGAATGGTCATGGTGGCCAGGTTGAACGAGTTTTACCAGGCAATGATCAATTTATTGCAGGTGATCGAATAAAGCGCCCGAATCAAGGTGGGCATGGGTCAGGAGGAAGCCAGGCAAGTAAAGATGGTGAAGGCGAAGATGAATTTGTGTTTCAGCTATCTAGAGAAGAATTTTTAGAACTATATTTTGAAGATTTAGAATTACCTGATTTAATCAAGAAAGATTTAGCCAAAATTAGGAATTTTAAAGTTGTCCGAGCAGGCGTAACGACCAGTGGGGTACCCACTAATATTAATATTGTGCGTTCTATGCGCCAAGCCACCAGTCGGCGTATGGCGCTTGCGGCACCTTATAAAAGAAAGTTGCGTCAAGCCCAAGAGGAATTAAAACGCTTAGAAGCTCAGTCAAAACCGGATCGTTTAGAACTTTTACGTTTACAACGAGATATTGAATTTTACAAAAAGAAAATAAAAGCTGTTCCTTTTATAGATACTATTGATTTGCGTTACAATAATCGAATTCGCATCCCTACTCCAACAACACAAGCTGTAATGTTTTGTATTATGGATGTTTCTGGTTCAATGGATGAGGCTAAAAAAGACATTGCTAAACGTTTTTTTATTCTCTTATATCTTTTTTTAACGAAAAATTATGAAAAAATTGACTTGGTTTTTATTCGCCATCATACGTCAGCCAAAGAAGTGAGTGAAGATGAATTTTTTTACTCACGGGAAACAGGTGGTACTGTCGTTTCTAGTGCATTGGAGCTTTTAAGTACCATTATTGAAGCCCGATATCCAGCTGCTTCATGGAATATTTATGTAGCTCAAGCATCGGATGGCGATAACTGGAATGCAGATTCACCTTACTGCCAAGAATTATTACAAGAAAAAATAATGCCACTTTTACAATATTTTGCTTATATAGAAATTATGCCTAGGCACCATCAAAGCCTCTGGGAAGTTTATCAGCAGATCCGAGAAAAATATGCTAATTTTGCTATGGAGAATATTGATAATGTTGCTGATATTTATCCTGTGTTTCGCGAGCTGTTTAAGAGGAAGACAGTATGAGAAAGAAGAAAAAGCCTTTATCAACTGGTGCTGATTGGACTTTTGAGCTAATTCAAGCTTACGATCGAGAAATGAGCCGGCTTGCTCGTGATTTTAAACTAGATACCTATCCAAACCAAATTGAGATCATTACAGCTGAGCAAATGATGGACGCTTACGCCTCTGTCGGCATGCCTATTGGTTATCATCATTGGTCATTTGGGAAACATTTTGTTGGTGTAGAAAAGAGTTATCAGCGTGGCGAGATGGGTTTGGCCTATGAATTAGTGATTAATTCTAATCCTTGTATTGCTTATTTAATGGAAGAAAATACCATGGCAATGCAGGCTTTAGTTATTGCACACGCTTGCTATGGCCATAATTCTTTTTTTAAAAACAATTACTTATTTAAAATGTGGACATCAGCAGATGCCATCATAGATTATTTAGTTTTTGCCAGAAATTATATCAGTGAATGTGAAGAGCGCTATGGTATCGATGAAGTCGAAAGCGTACTTGATGCTTGCCATGCTTTAATGAACTATGGCGTAGATCGCTATAAGCATCCGCCAGCATTGTCGATTCAAGAAGAGAAGATTCGTCAACAAAATAGAGAAATTTACCTTCAATCACAAGTTAATGAGTTATGGCGGACAATTCCTCAAGGCAAACAAGCGAAGTCTTCTAAAGAAGAGAAGCGATTCCCGCTCGAGCCACAAGAAAACATACTTTATTTTTTAGAAAAAAATGCACCCTTATTACAGTCTTGGCAGCGTGAAATTATTAGAATTGTACGTAAGATTGCCCAATACTTTTATCCACAAGGGCAAACTAAAGTAATGAATGAGGGGTGGGCTTGCTTTTGGCATTATACTTTAATTAATGCGCTCTACGATGAGGGCCTGCTTGCTGATGAGTTTATGCTAGAGATTTTACAAAACCATACAAATGTCATCAGACAACCCCCTTTCAGCAGTCCTTATTATAGTGGTATTAACCCTTACACATTAGGCTATCATATGATGCAGGATATTAGGCGTATCTGTGAAAATCCTACTGCAGAAGATAAGCACTGGTTTCCTTATTTAGCCAATACTGATTGGCTAACAGGTTTAGATACCGCTATGCGTAATTTCAAAGATGAAAGTTTTATTGCTCAATATTTATCTCCCCATCTAATTCGGGAATTAAAGCTTTTCCATATCATTGATGATGATGAAAATACGGATATTGTTGTTAATGCCATTCATGATGAGTTGGGTTATCAATCTGTTCGAGAAGCCCTATCTAGGCAATATAATTTAGGCTATTTAGAACCCGATATTCAAATTTATTCAGTCGATACTGAAGGTGATCGCTCTTTAACCTTACATCATGTTCAACGTAATAATGTTCCCCTTGCTGCAACCACCCAGGAAGTATTAAAGCATCTCTATACTTTATGGAAATTTCCAATTAAGCTACAGTCCATTGATATGGATGGTAAACTTACTGCTGAATATCATTGTCCACCAGTGTCACTCTCGAAAGTAGACAAGCCTATTAAATAAGCTTAACAGGTAGAGAATAATTCTTACATCCTATTTAAATACTAATTGGCTATATTTTAGCAAGTTATAAATTAAGGTATCAGTATTAATTAATTAGCTCGCTCTAAATATATTTATTCTTCAGAAGAAATTAAAAAACGTTGAGCCTTAAATACTATTTAGTATAAGATACGCGACCATTAGATGACGTTAAAGGATAATTTTTGATGTTTTTCAGTAAAGCTTTATTACATGCAACATACAAAGATGGAAAGCCAGGAAAACTAACTGAGGAACATCAGAAAGCTGAACATCATCGATTTAAAACGCAGTACCTTTTTAAAGATAAAAAAATCCCGAAAGGCCCATATGTAGCTCGGCTAATCCAGCATTTTTTTATCATAAAAACTATAGAAACCCAATTGCAAAACTTATCAACTGAAGGTAAGTCCGAAATTAGCCCTTTTTTTGCCTTATCTTATATTAATCAACTATGGCGTACTACAGCAATACAAAAGGATTTAGAGCAGTTAGGTGTAAACATTGATACTATTGAGGAAAGCAACATAGTTTTAGCCACTAAAAATTATCTTAAAGATATAGAAAAATTAACGCCTAAAAATTTATTAGCACATTTTTTATTTCACGTTGCTGGTTTTATGCATGGCGGAAATATTATTAAAACTAAATATATTGAGCCAAGTAATAGGATACCAGGTTATTATCAAATCTCAGTTAATCAATATGATTTCTCCAAAGCAGCAGCAAAGTTGCCTAATGGAAAGAGCTCGCTAGATGTTTATAACAATATGATGAGCCAAGTTGATAAAATTTCTCTAACCGAGGAAGAAGGTGAAGAGATCATTGAGCAAGGTAAAAATGTCTATAAAACAATGGCAAATATCTACGATGATTTATGTAACATATATTTTAAACAACCAACAATAACGTCTTTAATTACATGTATAGGAATGTATATGGTTGTGATTGCTATGATTTTAAAAGTGATGACAACTTATTTTAATTCTCCTATAAATACATCACCTAGCCCTAAATAAATTATTTACCAATTAACTAGGTCCATTGCTTATTTATAAATAAATACAGCTCTTCTGTTAATCCACGTATCATTTCTATTTTTAATTAAACTTATAAACTTCTTAGTAAAGAAGGCCCATCATAAATATGATTATTTTGCCTTAACTTAGTTATTTCTATTCTGAAATAACGCCAATAACTTTATTGCCGCTGATTATGGCACGATTAATGAATATATTATTAATAACGTTTGTCTAATTTTTAGGCTAAAATTGATTAATAAGGGGGGATTATAGAATATGAAAATTCGTAATTCCAATATAACTATTCATGAACTCTTTGAAGCGCAAGTTAATCTAAATCCAGATAACTTGGCTGTTAGTTATAATGAACAGTCATTAACTTATGAACAATTTAATAAGAAATGCAATCAGCTGGCTCATTATTTACAGAAATTGGGTGTAAGAGCGGAAATACCTATCGGCTTATGCATGGAGCGTTCAATAGAGCTTTTAATTGGAATGTTTGCCATTTTGAAAGCAGGTGGCGCCTACATTCCTCTTGATCCCTCTCATCCAGAAGAACGTATAATCAGTACGTTAAATGATAATGAAATCCCCTTTTTGCTGCTTACTAAAGATTTAAAAGAAAGGTTTCGCCACTATCAAGGTCAAATTGTTACCCTTGATTTTGCAGTATTGCATACCTATCCATTAGAAAATTTAAGTATTACGAGTCAAATCGAAAACTTAGCTTATATTATTTATACTTCAGGCTCTACAGGTAAACCTAAAGGCGTTTTAATTGAGCATAAAAGTGTGGTTAATTTTGGCCTTTGGTTCGGTGATTTTTGTCATTGCCAACCCAGTCAGCGCATTGATTTTTCATCCAGTCATGCATTTGACATGGCAATAGCTAATACCCTTGTACCTCTTATGCTAGGCATGACAATTATTATCTGTGATGATGAAGTTAAAAAAAGTCCCTCCTGCTATTTAGAATTCATTAAAGCCCAGCGTATAAATGTAGTTAAGTTAACACCAAGCTTTTTTCGTGTGTTGTTATATGAGGTGCAGAGCAATTTCATTGACTTACCTGATCTTAAACTTATTGTTTTAGGAGGCGAAATTTTACATACCCTTGAATGTTCCTCTTGGCTTGCACGTTACCCACACCATAAACTAATTAATGAATATGGGCCTACTGAAGCAACCGTAGGCGTTTCTTTATTTAGAGTAAGTAACGCAGGCCTTCATTCATTGCGCCCAGATGTTCCTATTGGCAAGCCTGGAAACAATATCGATTTTTATCTTCTAGATAAAGATTTAAATCCAGTCCCAACTGGCGAAGTTGGAGAACTTTATATCGGTGGTATTTGTCTGGCACGAGGTTATTTTAATCAACCACAAATTACGAATGAAAAATTTATTAACCATCCTTTTAAACAAGCCTCTAATAATCGCTTATATAAAACAGGTGATCTATGTCGTCGCCTAAAAGATGGAAATTATGAGCTTTTAGGCCGTATTGATCATCAAATTAAAATCCGCGGTTTTAGAGTTGAACTTGGAGAAATAGAACGGTGTCTAACAAATCATCCTGCTATTTGTGAGGCTGTTGTTATTGCGCAGCCGGATCACCTAAATGAGAAACAGTTAATTGCCTATTATATTTTAAAAGACAAGCAAATAAATCCTGGAACTCACCAAATCAAGCAATATCTTAAAAGACATTTAAATGATTATATGATTCCAGCGGCTTTTATAGTAGTCGATGCGTTTCCACTCAATGCAAATGGTAAATTGGATAGAGAAGCATTACCTATACCCAAACTTCATCCTAATCGGCGCTATTTAGCACCAACGAATGAGTTAGAAGAGGCATTAACTGAAATCTGGGCTGAAGAATTTAATCTAAATCCGATTGGCATTCATGATAATTTTTTTGAACTAGGTGGACATTCTCTCATTGCCGCACGTATTCTGACCAAGATTAATCAAATGTTGGATAAAAATTTAACAATCAAAGAATTATATCAAGCACCGACCATTGCTGAATTAGCAGCATTAGTTAGTAAGCTAAAATCTACTCGTCATAAAAGACATATAAAGAATTCTCTTATAACTACCAATATTATACCTCTAAGTCATTTTCAATTATTACTTTGGCTTTCTAATACGTTTGAACCAAAAGCAAAAAAATTAAATATTATTTCGCGCAAACGTCTGCAAGGCCCTTTTAATAAAGATGCATTCCATTATGCAGCGACTATTCTATTAAAAAGACATGAGGTACTTTCTTATCACATCTGTAAATTTAAACCTGGTCAATATTTACAACAGAAATTAGTTATTACGCCAGAAGAAATTGATCTTAGAGAATACGATGAAAAGCAATGCCGTACAGCTTTAACTAATTCCATTCTTGAACTGCTGAATTATCATTTATGGCCAGAAGGAAAACCTCTGCTTAGGGTAAAGGTATTTTATTTAAAAAATAATATAACTGAGCTTCAAGTTTGTTTGCCTCATATGATTTCAGATGGCGCCTCAATAAATATACTTTGGTCTGAGTTATCTAAATATTACCTCGCCTATAATAAATTAGAGCTTATTAACAATATAGGTAATGATAAATCTTATCGGCAATATGTAGAAAATGAACTTATATTAGATGGCTATTCAGCTAAGGATCAGCAGTTTTGGCTAAATTATTTAAAAAATGCTGGATTTGTCAACTTTCCTTCGCAATATATAATAAAAAATATGGCTAAGGTTCAAATGCCTTATTCCACTTATTTAGAGTTACCAAAAAAAGCTATTAATAGTTTAATTCATTTTTGCACTCATTATCATTTTGGATTAAATGAAGCACTCAGCGCTATCCTAGGAAGAGCCCTAGCGAAAGTCTGCCAAACTAGAAAAGAAACAATTTTTATTAATATCGTTAAATCAGCGCGTGATAATCCTTTATATGATAAAACGATTGGCTGCTTTTTAAAACTTGAACCTATTAAACTAACTTTAAATGGAAGTACCTCACTATTTAATCTAGCCCAGCAAGTACAAAAAACAATTATTAATACAGCGCCTTATCAACAATGCCCAGCTTTACTTAAGCTTGCCTGTGTGAATTTTAAAACTATTCCACATAACCGCTTAATCTATTTTTTTACTAAAATAGCCATGTCTTTGTATGCGAGGTTATTCCCCTCCCTTAAACTAAATCCTCAATTATTAAGCCAGGTGGCTAATCTTGCTGCAATGAAAAAACGCAGTAACTTTATAATTAACTTAAATGTATTAGATAATTTTTTTCATTGGCATAAAAACAAAAAAAAGCTGCCTCTCTTCAACTTAAAAAATAAAAACATTGAGCCTGTACAACATGATTTATTAAATATTGATTATTTCTTAGATATTTGCTTTCTAAGTGATTATAACCATACGCCTTACTTAGTAGTCTCAGCAAATTTATTACCAGAATTTCGCGAATTACTAGGTAAAGAAATAATTAATATTATGCAGAATGAAACACTAGAAAAACCTAAAGCATTAAAAAATAAAATTTCTTAACGTCTTTTGTATTTAGACGGTTAAGCAGTAAAGGGGTCTTTTATACGCTTATTTCTTATACTTAGAAGTAAAATAACTAAAAAAATAAGGATGATTATTTCATCACCTAGCAAGGTCCAAGGCGTGGTACCTTTAGTCGGAATGACTTTCACAGTTAACACGCCTTGATAATTATTAGGAAGTAAATTTATAACTCGTCCTTGCTCATCTAGAATAGCAGAATAACCATTATTATTAGCAACAATCTGATATTTTCCAGCTTGCAATGATAGCATTCTTGCTATCTCTATATGTTGCTGAATAGCAAAAGAGCGTCCAAGCCAGCTATAATTACTGATACCTAAAATTAAATCTGCGCCATTTAACTGATTACGAATTAAGTTAAAAAAAGCCACTTCATAGCAATTATAGGAAGCTATTTTAATTCCATTAAATTCAATGAAACTTTGATAAGCAGGACCAGGAATCATATTATATTCCAGCGAGGAAAACTTAAAAAACAGCTTATTAAGCCATTCCCAGGGAATGTATTCTCCAAAAGGGACAAGATGTCTTTTTAAATATCTACCTTGAGCAAGACCTAAACTTAAAATGACATTATATTTCTTATTCTCCGGCGCTTTTATCGTTGTACCTAAAATCAATCCCTGCTTTTTTGATTTTAGTTTATCAATCATTTTAAGAAAAAATTTCTCACCTTCTTGTAACTGAGGTATAGAAGATTCAGGCCAAATGATTAGTGAGCTATTAGACTGATAAGTATTATAAATATAAAAATTTAAAATCTTATTAAAATATAAAATATTGGTTCTCTGCTTAACATCTGCATTTGCCTGCAAAATACTTACTTGTACTTCTCGCATTTTATCTTTTTTAGTCCAATGCACATAAGACAAAAGATAAGGACTAAAATAGAGAGTTAAAGCAAGAATTAAATTTAATAGCGGCACTTGTCTATTCAGGCTATATTGAACAACGCCATCTGCTAACAGGCAGCCTACAAAAATAGTTACAAACCCGACCCCATAAACGCCTACAAGAGAAGCAAGATAAGCAATTGGCATATCAATTTGACTATAACCAATTAATGCCCAAGGAAATCCGGTTAGAAGATTGGATTTTAACCATTCAAATATCACCCAATAAAGCGAAAACATTAAAGGATTAATAATAGTTAATTTCTCTTTTTTTGTTTTGACAAAAAAGCAAGAACATAAAGCAAAATACAAAGCACAATAGGTATTAAATAAAATAATAATTAAAAAAGTGGTTAAAAATCCAAAATCATGGATAGTATAAAAGGAAATAAATAGCCAAGAATTAGCACTGCCGGCAATAATTGTACCTAGAATAAATCCTAAGAAAAATGCTTTCTTAAAACTGCTCTTAAGCAAAATTGCATAAAAGCCCCCCAAAGCCAGAGGAATCAAAAATCCTATACGATAGGGAGTAAATGCCATGAAAATTATGATCCCGTAAACTACTGTCAATAGCAGATGGATACAATTTTTATTCATTTATTGCCTTAGTAGAGGAAAAATGCACAGCCTACGAAATTACTTTCATAAATATTTTCTTAATTGATTATAACTTCTTTTGAAACTTGCTGCCGGGCAGTTAGATATTAAAAGAGCGTTAACGAGAGACTGGTATCTTATCTATACAATAATAAATTCACAGTCTTTTGGTTATTTTAATGATTTTCTTGTAAGCGCTTGTGCAATAAACAAGATATTTTCTAGATTCAATTCTATATTTTTATCATGAAGTTGCTTTTTTATTTCTACCCAGCGAGGCTCTAAACGGATAGATTCTAGTAAATCATGGCCACGCCAGGTAAGCCGAATTAAATGAAAACCATGTGGAGAGCCACCAGGCGTTTTATGAATCTTTCCTATTAATACACCTGCTTCCTCGAGGATCTCTAAATGGTAAGAAATTTCATGATGTTTATCTACTGGAAAGACATCTAAATTTAAAAGTGCATTAGGCTCAAGCTCTTCTACTTTTAGTAGGATCGATCTAATCATATCCCAATTACGTTTCATAATTCACTTTAATAAATAGGCAATAGTAATAGTATAAAACATTGGCAGAGGAAGTAGCCTTAAAATTTTCTTAAGCTTTAAACAAATGTTGCTTAGGTTTCCGTAGACTAATACTATTGTTACATTATTGATTTATCACACTTACCTTGGGTTTAATATCAATTGAGCTTTCATCAGCTTCTGAACTCTGATGTTTATCAAAAAAACCGAGTTTGCGATGTGACTTGACTGTAGAATTATCATCTTCTTCCTGCTTAACAAGCACATCAGGCTCGACAGAACCATCAGCTACAGTTGTATCTAAATTTGCTCTATCGACCGCGCCACCAAGTTCATCAGATATACCAGGCGAATTATCATCTTGAGCGGAAATAGCAGCATCTTTAATACTTAAATTTCCAAACTCAGTCGTTCCAGAATCATCAGACGCTACAGGCGCATTCTGTGAAGGAGATACAGGAACATTCTGTGAAGGATGTAATAGTGCTGTTAATTCTTTTTTAAACTCTAATATTGCTTCATACACTTCATTCGGATTCCTAGTGGTCGATTTTACGCAAGCAATATTTTGACCTCTTATTTCTTGAGCTGCTCTATCTACTATACTTTGGGTTGATGAAAAAAGAACTCTTTTAATAGGATAAGAAAAGTGATGCTCAATAAAATCTTTACATACACAATGAGGAAACTTTTCTTGTCCTGAGAAGCCTAAATTAACATCAGAGGCGAAAATCACAGCCCTTACTGACTGATAATTATCTTGCACCTTTATTTTATTAAAAGCATTCTCTAGAATAACTGCTACTGAAGACTCATCAGTTGAATTTGGTAGTTCCTTACGATCCCAGACACGATTCCAAGCTTTTGCTCCTACTTGGGGACTTACTACCTGAGCGCCCATAGATCCATGTGCGCAAAGGATTACTAGTACATTATCTTCAATTGCATAAACTATATCTATTTTCATTTTATTAGCTCACTTATTAGGTGATTTTTACTTAAAAAATTAAAATTTACTTAAATGAATTTATTCAAAAATAATCAATAAATTACAGAATTTAATAACATTTAAATTACAATTTTACTAAGTAACTCTTAATACATCTTTTAATTATTATAAATTAATTTAATTAAGGAAGTGTTAACTAAAAAGAAAATAGTTATTTAACGTAAATTACAATAAATATTTTTCATTTGATTTAACAGTTTTAGATAATAAGTTATTACTAAGATTTGAAAATATATTTAAATACCCTTGTAATGTTTTTTTGCTATATGAATTGAGCTAGATTCTTGCTCTGAAGTCGTATCCTCTTGGTCTTTTGCTTTATCTGCAAATAATCCAGGCTTTGAACTAGGAAGACTTGATTTAGGTGCTTCTTTTAGTTGAACACTAAATTCTTCCGAAGGCTCGCGGGATCTTTTATCTACCCTAGGCTCTACATTAGAAAGAGTTAATTTATTTTTAGGAGGCTCTTCGTTTTGAATAGAAGTATTTTGACCATTTAAATAGGCAACTATCTTAGGCTTTACTTCTTTTAATAAAAAAGAGGGGTCGATTATCTTTATATTCTTCTCTATTTGTTTTTCATTAGCATCGTCTACTACTTCTAAGCTAGAAGAAAAGAGTATTTTTTCAACTTGGCTAGGAGTAAATTGCTGTTGAATAAAATCATCTAATAAAAATTCTGGGTATATAGTAAGGCCCGGTTGACCTAAATTTACATCAGCCATAAAGATTACACACGTTATTTTCTGGTAATTTTCCCGTTCTTGTTTAATCGCCTCAAAGCGTGTAACTAACAAATCTTTTATTTTTTCATGAAGTACGTCGATTTGGTTTGAATTTATATAGGTGGAATAATTCTTAATTTCCTTGTTTTCAAATTCATTTAAAGGTAATTTATTACGTTTAAAAAAGAGCTTAACATGTGCTAAATTAGAATCACCATGACTACAAAAAACAAATAAATTTTGCGCTAAATAACTATAACTTAATTTAATAAAAAACATGGTAATCCCTGATAAATATTTATATTTATATTTATATTTATAAAATTTTAAAATTAGACGTGCTATAACTTAACTATTTACAACTGTCATGGAATTTAATTTTGCTTAAGTTAAATAAATATGTTAATTAGCCCTATTCTATCAAATATTATACTAAATGGATCATGATTAATCAATATCTTACTAATACTTGTACATTTAACGAAATCAATTAGCTAACTTAAAAGTTCCTCTTTCTCTACTGGCATCTATATTGCATTAGGTTAACTCTCTATGGATAGAATTAGTTGAAAAATGGATTAAATAAGGAGAAGCTATGTTGAAGCAACGGTTTTGTAGCCGTATTCAGCTGGTTTTACTGTTTCAAATTCTTTTTTCTTTACCATTGTTTGCCGCTGAGAATGATTCTTCACAAATTGCTGACGAAGAAGTTCAGCGTTTCTCACAAGCACTTTATCAGATAAAACAAAATTATGTAAAGTCAGTTAATGATGAAGCTTTATTTAATAATGCTATTCGTGGCATGTTAAATGGGCTTGATCCACACTCAGCTTTTCTAGATGAAAATGACTTTAAAGAATTAGAGCTAAATACTCGCGGAAACTTTGCGGGGATTGGTATAGAAATCACCCAGGAAGATGGTTTACTTAAAGTTGTAACGCCGCTAATTGATACGCCTGCTTATAAAGCTGGTATTAAAGCAGGCGATTATATTGTTAAATTAGGCGCAAAAACTGCACAAGGCTTAAGTTTAACTGAGGCGGTAAGTATAATGCGGGGGGAGGAAGGGACAGCTATTGATCTTGTTATCCTTCGTAAAGGGGTTAATAAGCCGTTAACTTTTTCTATGACACGTCAAAAAATCCAAATCCAAAGTGTACAAAGTAAATTAATTGATAACCAGTTTGGCTATATCCGCTTATCACAATTCCAAGAGTTAACAGGAAAAGATATGCGTAATGCAATTATCCAATTACAAGAACAAACGAAAAATAAGCTAAAAGGCCTAGTGCTTGATTTACGCAATAATCCTGGCGGATTGTTAGATAGCGCCGTAGAGGTCGCTGATGCATTTATTGATAATCAGCATGGGGATAGAGGAATTATTGTTTATACTAAAGGCAGGTTACCTGAAAGTAAATTTACAGCCATTGCTACACCGGGTGATATCCTGGAAAAGGCACCTCTAATTGTACTTATAAACAATGGCTCAGCTTCTGCTTCGGAAATTGTGGCGGGTGCATTAAAAGATCATAAGAGAGCCGTTATCGTTGGAACAAAAAGCTTCGGAAAAGGCTCTGTACAAACAGTATTACCGTTAGATGATAAGCATGCTATTAAATTAACAACCGCCCTTTATTATACGCCATCTGGCACTTCAATTCAGGCAAAGGGCATTATACCGGATATTCAAATTGATGAAATTGCTATTCCTAAAACAGCAACGCAGAAAAAATTGCTACACTTTTCTGAACTCAGCTTAAGTAAGCATTTAAAAAATGAAAAAAATAATTTAGCAGATAACGAACAATCTTCAGCCGATTTAGCAAATTTACTCTTCGAAGATTTTCAGCTTTACTCAGCACTCACAATTTTAAGGAGTATGAGCCTAACAAGTTAATTAAAATAATAAATATACTATTACCATTAACTTAATATGACTCTCAATTAGACTATTGCAGTGTCTTTTTTAAAGATATTAGAAGCTGGATGGGCCTGGCCGTTCTTTTCAAATAATACGCAATAGTTTTGCCTTTTTATTGGGTCGTGTTCTTTAGCGCATAATTCTTGATAAGTTGCTATTACTGTATTTCCTGTTGCCGGATTAGCAAATGAGGCTAAAGGAGATAAACACATTAAAATAATAAATTTTTTCATATTAACCTTTAAAGTATCTTTAATAATTAAATTAGTTTAAAGAGAAGAGGAAACTTATAAAGAGCTCTGTATAACTAACTAATGTTAACCGTTAGCACTATGTTAAGGCCTTAAACAAATAATAAAGCCTTAAACATCAATAAAATCTTACTAAAAAGTAATTATCGCTCACTGTTTTCAGCTTTTTTTGCTTGTTTTTGGTATGCTTTCCACTCTTTATCTTTTGCAAAAACATAACAAGCTGCTTCTTCAATAAAAAAGCTAATATCATCAATTTGTGACCATTGGCAGTAAGCTTCTATTTTCCTTAAAACCTCACTACTTAATTCTACTTTAACTTTTTCTTTCTGATTAAAGCGTGCTTTCGATATGAGAGCCATTACATTCCTCTTCAATAAATAGTTATTAAAATGATTTAAAATATATTCATATTTGTAAATTTTGAACAGCGCCCCTAGAGGGCATCTATTTTTTACTATAAATTAGTCTGAAAGTCATTAATTTTTTAATCGGATTCTACAAGGTAAACAATAAATTAGGAATTATCTTATTTTTAAAATCATTTATGTTTTTTAATTCACCATATAGAGAAAAAAGCCAACTTCCTTTATACTGTTAAACGATGTCTTTTATTTATATATCATAATTTTGTTAAAGAGAAAATAACATGCCAAATTCAGCTAAATTTGCCTATTTAGCACTTAGTGGAGGAATGGATTCAAGTACGTTGTTATTGCATTTATTGGCAAGAGACTATCAAGTTAATGCAATTTCATTTTTGTATGGCCAAAAACATAAAGTTGAAATTGATTATGCAATAAATTTAGTCCAATATTTACATGAAAAAGGATTTAAGATTAATCATCATTTAATTCATTTAAATGGCTTAAGTGAGCTTTTGTTTTCAGCACTTGTTGATGGCGGGGAAGTTGTTCCTGAAGGCTTGTATGATAGCGAAAATATGGCTGCTACTGTAGTGCCAAATCGCAACAAGATTTTTATTTCCATTTTGCAAGCAGCAGCGCTCTCACGAGCCGTCAAAGAAAACACTACCGTTTGTGTAGCGTTAGGCATTCACTCAGAAGACCATGCCGTATATCCTGATTGTCGTCCTGAATTTGTTAATGCTGATTATACAGCTTTTCAATTAGGTAATTGGGACGCTCATAAAGTTATCAATTATATGCCTTACTTAAATAGTGATAAATATGGGATATTAAAAGATGGGGCTGATGCTTGTAAGCAATTAAATTTAGACTTTAATGAAATTTATAAGAGGACCATCACCTCTTACAAGCCAAATACGGATGGTGTTTCCGACTATAAATCTGCCTCATCCGTACAACGAATTGCAGCTTTCATTCAACTAAACCGCGTTGATCCGGTATTGTATGCTGATGAAAATGGCATTGCTGATTGGAATACTGTAAAAGCACATGTTTTATCAGTTTTACAAGAAAATAAAATTAAAATGAGTTAGTAAATTTTAAAGTGGTCATTCTCAATAGAATGACCAACAAATTTATAGGATTATCAAAAAGTATCGACTAATTATATAGGTATTACTCACTTGCTAATTCAATCGCAAACGCTAATCCTAGTTTACTAAAATTAGCCATATGCTCTGGCGTTAATCGATCAATTGTATCCCGGGATGTATGAATATAGGGATTATGATCTTCAAAATTAGTTTCACAAGGAAAAACTGCAGGAATACCTTCGTCATCCCAGGAAGCATGGTCACTACAGCCATAACCGCAGTATGATTCTGCAACTGGCACACCAAGATAGGTTTGAATTAAATCTCTAGTGAAATTAGTTAAGGCACGATCAGTATAATCTTTAAAAACCCACATAGTAGGATCATTACGATCATTGCGGAAACCAGTCATATCAAGCTGCATCACTGCCTTAACTGGAATAGATTCATCTAGAAAATGCTCTACAACATATTGAGAGCCAACGAGCCCGCGCTCTTCTGCAGCATACCAAATAAAATAAATAGGCCTTTTGAATTCATAGGAAGATTCTAGTAAAACACGAGCAACTTCCATTAGACTAGATGAACCACTACCATCATCACCAGCACCTGGCATTCTACCGTCTAGCGTATCCATATGGGCACCGATTACAATAGCTGGTGCTTTAATATCTTTGCCAAGCACCGTTACCAACGATGGCTGCTTATAATAGCTACCTGTTTTTACAAAATAAGTTTTGGTATCGCTTCGTTTAGCACTTTTTGCTAATTCTTCAAATTTAGCCTGTAACCATTTAGCCGTTTCAACACCTGTATTTTTGGTTGCTGAGCGATTCTCGTAGGAAGTTAGATGAGTTAAAGTTGCCATAATATTTTCAACTTTAACTTTCTCAATTGCTGCAGAAACTTCAGCTTGATGTTGAATAGGATAAGCATTTGGGCGAACTAATAACGTTTTTTTAGGAGATTTAACTAATAAATGTTGCGCTTGATTTTGGCGGGCATGCATATTAGTACGTTGGATAAGATGAGTAATATTAGTAAAACGCCCACACTTTACTTTATCAGCAATACGAACAATTTTTTCTAAGTCATTGGCAGGTACATCTATAATTCTAAAGGAATTATTCTCAGCTATGACTGTATAGTCTGATGGTAAATGTGTTGCTAAACACTGCGGAACCTTTAATTGCTCTGTTTTAGCGTCAGTTTGTGCTATGGCCGAATTAGCTAACATAAGACTCGCTGAAAGCAGAGTCATCCATGAGTAAGAACGCATTATTGCTCCTTTAACTGTTAAGATCATTTTGATGGTACATCATCACTATAAATATGGAAATTGATTTTTAAGTTACTTAGTTTACAGAGTGATTACGAGCTGATTATAAATGGAAAAATTTGCTGCAAAAATAACAAATTTTAAATTGAAAATATGTTTTCTAGTCCTTCTGTTTTCATTTTAATCTAAATAATATTGATAATCATTTTCATTTGTTATAAAGTTACCCCTCCGCAAAATGGCTACTTGGTGAACAATGAAAACAAAAAAGATTCCGTATTATTTATTGCTAACCCTTTTAACCTTAGGTGCAAGTTTAATTATCGGTTTTTTAAGCTTTGGTGGTATGTATGCCATATGGCCACTATTACCCTTGGCATTTGCTTCGTTTGGTCTATCGGTCGCTTACGAAGGTGAAATCTATTTACAAAATATTAAAGGTGCTTTTCAAAAACTTTTTAAAAGCGATTACTTATCAGGCTATTTAGCAGATGAATACTTATTGCATCATTTTCCAGATACTGACGATAAAGATTGTCCACAATTTTTTAAAGACTATGAGATTCAACTAAGACTTTTAAGTAAATTTAATCATAAAAATTTAGATAAAGAGAGCCTAGCGCGTAAAAAGAAAATAGAAAAAACTATGTCGGATATGCGCAAATGGTTTGCTCTCCAATTGTATAAAAAGCCTAATGAGAAAAACCTCGATAATTATAGTAAATATAAGATTGAATTACAGCACTGGCTTGCTGAACATGGGCAAAAAGAAGCAATAGAGAAATTAGCAGCCCGGACAAAAACTTTTAATGGGGTTCGCGTCTTTAGCGGCTTAGCCGGATTATTTATGGGATTAGGTACAACCTACCTTTTAGTAGGTGGATTCGCGACTATTCCGCTGTTAGCAAGCCTCCCTTTTACCTTTCTATCTCTTGCTATTGTCCCGATGGCAATTATTGCTGGCGCGGCTTACGGCTTTCTTACTTATAATGCCGTAACAGATATGATTAATAATGACACTTTACGCAAATGGTTTTTTAAAATTAAAAATAATTTCACGAAAGAAAATGCCTCAGAGCACAAAGTACGTAATATCTTTCTAGCGGTGACTGCAGTTAGCTTATTAACACTTACGGTAGCGCTCACAATTTGTACGGCTGGAACCTGGTGGACAGTTGCTAAAACGGCTCGCCCCCTATTTACTTGGATGGGTAAAATGCCAGCATTTATTATGGGGATCATTAATCCTATTATTACTGGTACTTCAACACTTATTTTCAATTTGCAAAATACAAGTGAATCTTTAGAAATGATTGATGGCTTAACACGTACTAAAGGGAATATTTTTACTAAGACATCTACATCAATCCAAAATGCTTTTCACAAATTAAAAGAGCATGAAAATTGGTTGCAACTCCTTAACCCGGCCCGTATTCTTCTTAAATTAACCCTTACTCCCTTAAGAATCCTTTTCTTTTTAGGTCATTTAGTTAGTATTGGGGTTACCTCAGATAGAGTACCAGGAGTCCCCGAAATTGTTTCTGCCCTTTTAGGCATCATCAGTGAAGGTTTTGAAGATGCGCATTATTTTTTTGAACAAGGACATGAGCATCATCACCATAAACATGATGGTCATTACCATGAAACAAAAGATTTATTAAAAGAACAATTACAGGCAGGTGAAGGGCATAATCATGAGGTTGATTTACCAACCAGGGTTCTAAAAGTTATTTTCTCACCTTTATATTTATTGGCAGCGCTTTGGGATTATACTGTAAGCCAACGCAATAAAGGCAGCTCAAAACACATTTTAAGCTTTCACGAAGCTTGGAATAAGCAGACGGGTCAAAAACCTGTTGAAAATGTTCAATTTGAATCAGAAGAACAACAATTATCTTCAGAGTGGCGTGTTGAACAAGCTGATTACCGAATTGAGCGTTTTAAAAATAAACATTTAAAAAGTGTATTTGTTAATTCTAAGGTAGCTCAAGAAAAAGAAGCTACGCTTACTGAGTTACAAGATGAATTGAGGAAAGATGGACTTAAACACAATCCTGCAGCTCAGGTTGAAGAAGCAGCTCATTATACTACTTTTCAGAAACACCGTTTCTTTAATACCCAGAAGACTAAAACAACTGAATTTTTAGAAGATCTTGCTGAACGCATTAGTCCGCCAGCAGCATAAAATTTATTGAACTAAAATTACAGTGCAGTACATTGCATAAAATTAAAATATAAATGCTCCTCTTCCTGAGCAACTTTCTAGGAGCATTTATGACTTTTAAACAAATTAGATATAGGATTGCAAAATAGGCCAAAGTCAATTAATTTTATAATAGATTTCTTTCAAAACTCGCTGCGCCTCAAGTTGCAGGTTGCGCCAGCGCACAGAACCGGAGTGTACAGAAAGTATATGAGGATTCGAGCACTGCCGCGGCCTGCAAATTGGCCCTTGCAGTAGAGTTTCCAAAGAAGTCTAATCTTACTTTAAGGATATAAACAATATGCGTACAGCATTTCTAGGATTAGATTATATCATTGACATTATGCATCCTAAAGGGAAGATTGCTCGTTGTGCAGCGCAAGCTACAGAGCGAGACATCATTTCTAAAACTAATAAAGTGTTAGAAATAGCAGAAGAAAAACAGTGGTTAAAACTTTTAGTTAAAGTAGCCTTTAGTGCAAATTATACTGAGCAACCTAAATACTCGCCCATGTTTGGTAAAGTTAATGAGTTAGGCGCTTTAAAACTCAATTCAGAAGGAACGAATTTTCATCCTAATTTAAATACCACAGGGTGTTTATCTATTATAAAGCCCAGAGTAAGTGCATTTTATGGAACCAACCTTGATGTCATATTGCGAGTTAATAAAATTGAACGCTTGTTAATCGGGGGAGTAAGCACAGCCTGGGCTGTACAAAGTACCGCGCGCGATGCACATGATCGTGATTATCAGGTTTGCATTATTGAAGATATTTGTGCAGCTGTAACTACTCATGAGCACCAATCTTCGATTGACTTATTGAGTAGAATTGCAACGATTTTGACAGTATCTGATTTAAAACACTCTTAATGAGAATCCTTTTACTAAATATTTTTAAATGGTTAAAAAATGAAATTAGAGGCCATTTATTATTTCGTGGCATCTTAGTCCTTATTCCTTTTGCCTATCTTTTTTCAGTTACTAAAAATTACTCTTGGCTACAAGTCTCTGTTGTAAGTATGTCTAGCTTAATTGTGAAAGAAAAATTACAACTGACTACATTGGGTGTTTTACTTCATGGATTAAGCGTAATCATTCTTTTTAATTTATTGTTTCTAACTCAATTTCAACCTGTGCTTTTTATAGCAATTTGCACACTGTCTGCAGTAACTATCATTTGGATTACTACTTATGGTGATCAATTACGAACATTAGGAAACTGGACATTTATTCCCGCTATTATTCTTTCAATAGAGCTAGCCTCTGAAATAAAATATAGTTTTTGGAATGAAATTCAAAGCATTTTTCCTTTTTTAATTATTTCATTGTTACCTACGCTAGTTATGAGTTTTTATGACCAAATTAGAGCCTTAAAAAAAGGATATCATTGGCAAGCTTTCCAGCTATCTTATCTATCTGATTTTGGAAAAATGGAAAGTAATCTAGAGGCTATGTTAGCCATGGGCTTAGGCATCATTATTGCCTCTAGTATCGTTGAATATTTACCTATGCAAAATGGACATTGGATGATTTGGGGAGTAGCTAGCGTTATTACAGGCAATAGAGAAACGTCACCTAAAAAATTCAAGCAGCGCGTAATGGGAGTTTTACTTGGCGTTCCGTTAAGTATTCTCTTTGCTCAGTATATTATCCCTTCAACTCCTTTTAATTTAACATTAATTACTTTATGTCTTCTTCTAACATTAGTTGCTTTTCGTCGCTATATAATTGCCTATACTCTTCGCTGCTTCTTTGTAGCTATAGCAGCAATACTAATCACCCATTCAAAAACAATTGCATTTGAAAGACTTTCACATGTGATTGAAGGCGGCTTAATTGGTTTAGCTGCTGTATTTTTATTACGATTTTTATTAAAAGTAATGAAGGTTAAAGTCTGATTCTTCAATCAATGCTTTATTTCTTATAACAAGAAATTAAGTAAGTAGACTTTTTAAACTACTTAAATGTGATTTAGCTAATGCCTTAGAACGTTCCTTATTGTGCTCACCTTTCCCAAACCATTCTAGACTATCCTTAGGTAATTCATCTAGAAAGCGACTTGGCTGGCACTCTTGCAGTTCACCAGCCCGACGCCGCTGTTTAGCTAAAGTTAAACAAAGCCCTTTTTGAGCGCGGGTAATACCTACATAAGCTAAACGCCTTTCTTCTTCAATTTGATCTTCATCAATACTCACTCGATGCGGTAACAAATCTTCTTCCATACCTACTAAATAAACGAAAGGAAATTCTAAACCTTTTGCTGCATGTAACGTCATAAGCTGTACACTGTCTTCATTAGCCTCGCCTGATTGCTCCAAAATATCAATTAAAATAAGTTTATTAATCACATCACTTAAAGTTTGATTAGGGTCTTTGTCTAATAAACGCCCTATCCAATCAAGCAATTCCCAGATATTTTCCATACCTCGTTGTGCTCTTGCTGGTGAGTTGCATTGTTCATAAAGGTAAGCTTCATAACCGCTTTCATCGACCATTTCACGTAATATCTCCACAGAAGTAGAATGATTAGCTAAACGCTCTCTCATTCCTAATAGCCATCGCTTAAAGTTTTCTAATGCTAAACGTGGCTTCTCAGCAATCCGATCAGCTAACGCTAGGTGATCAGCACATTGAAACAAACTAAGTTGCCTTAATTGAGCATACTGACCTAAAGCCGTTAAACTAACATCGCCAATACCTCGCTTAGGCGTGTTAACAGCCCTTAAAAATCCAGCATCATCTGCTTCATTGCATATTAGCCTTAAGTAAGCAAAAATATCTTTAACTTCCGCGCGCGCAAACCAGGACTGACCACCACTAATACGATAAGCAATACTATGATGGCGCAATACTTTTTCAAAAATACGAGATTGATGATTACCACGATACAAAATGGCATACTCCCCATATTTTTTCCCTAAGCGCAATTTATGGCTAATCATATCCATAACTACTTGTTCAGCCTCATCTTGCTCATCTTTACAGCATAAAACGCGCAATAATTCACCTTGGCCTAGTTGGCTCCATAATTTTTTTTCAAATAAATGAGTATTATTGGCAATTAAAGTATTCGCTACATGCAGTATACGACTGGTTGAACGATAATTTTGCTCTAACATAATAACTTTTAATTGCGGGTAATCTTTTTTTAACTGTGCTAAATTTTCAGGCCTTGCCCCACGCCAAGCATAGATTGATTGATCATCGTCACCCACAACGGTAAAACGAGCACGCATACCTGTTAATAACTTAATAAATAAATATTGGCTGGTATTTGAATCTTGATATTCATCAACTAATAAGTGACGGACTTTATTTTGCCAGTATTCGCGAATTTTGGCATCCTGGTTAAGAAGATGAACTGGAATTTTAATTAAGTCATCAAAATCAACCGCATTATAAGCCTTAAGTGCTTCTTGATATTGATCATAAACTAATAAGGCATCATCAAAAATAGGACTAATCTTTGGTTGTTTATAACAATCTTTAGGCGTTAATAAATCATTTTTCCATCTAGAGATTTGCTGTTGAACTTGCGCTAAATAGTCTCGATCCTGAGCGCGTCCTATTGGCAAATAATTTTTTAATAATTGTTGACTATCTTCACTATCAAAAATAGAAAAACCGTTGCGTAAATTACAGTGATCTAAATGCTTTTTGATGATTTTTAATCCTAAAGTATGAAAAGTCGCTATATTTAAGCCGCGACGCTTAGGCGCATTAATAGTCGCCGCTATTCGACTGCGCATTTCTTCAGCAGCTTTATTGGTAAATGTAATGGCATAAATAGATGACGCACTATAACCACATTGTTCTATTAAATAAGCAATTTTTTGAGTAATGACTCGCGTTTTACCACTACCTGCACCCGCTATAACGAGTAGTGGCCCATCAATATATTTTACAGCTGCCGTTTGGTGGGGATTAAGCATTAATACATCCTAGATAAACTTAATTTTATTTACTTATACTTTAAGTTAAAAAGTCTAAACACTTTTGCAAGTTATTATAGCGAGCTAAATACTAATAGAAACATAAAAAATTTAACGCCATGAGTAGTAAGAATTTAATGCTGACTTGTAACTTAATGGCAGTTTACAGTCATCGTGTTGCTAAAGAAATTTACTAAATTATACACATTCAGCATTAAATAAGCCTATGTTAGAATAGTCGATTTAATAATTTACTTAAATGGGGAATAACCATGGATAGTCTACAACGCTTTATGTTCGAACACGCTAATATTCGCGGAGAAATTGCCCATTTAGATCATACCTACACGTCTATTATTAACCAGAGAACTTATCCACCTATGGTAAAAAATGTCTTAGGTGAGGCATTAGTATCCTGTTTATTAATGATAGGTAGTATCAAATTTGAAGGTGAACTAAGCTTACAGTTCCAAGGTGACAAACGTCTGCCTCTGCTACTAGTTCAATGCGATCATCAATTACATTTACGAGGGTTTGCTAAATTTCAATCTGATTTAACGACTGAGGAATATGCTGCTGCCTTTTTAGCGGGAAAAATGGTACTTACCATAAATCCCTATAATCATACCCAGTCTTATCAGAGTATTTTACCTATTCAAAGTACCTCAATGGCTGAAAATTTAATGTATTATTATGCGCAGTCAGAACAAATACCAAGTCGAGTATGGCTGGCAAGTAATGATACAAAAGTTGCCGGCCTCTTATTGCAATTAATGCCTGGGCAAAGTTCAGAGCAGCGTGAACACTTTTGGGAATATGCAGTACACATTGGCCAAACAATTAGTGAGTCAGAGCTACTTAATCTAGACAATGAAACGCTCTTATACCGTTTATATCATGAAACAGATATTCGAGTTTTTGACAATAAAGTGGTTACATTTAAGTGCCGCTGTAATCCTGAAAAGATGAGACAAGTATTAACGATACTAGGTGAAAAGGATATTAAAGAACTACTGGCAGAAAAAGGCAAAATTGATGTCACCTGTGATTTTTGTAACCAACTCTATAGCTTTGATGCAATTGATATCACTATGCTATTTCATAAAGGAAACTAATTTTTACCTTAATTAAGAATAAATTATAACCCTTATTGCAACGTAAGTTTAGTTGCTGAAATAATCCCTGGGTCTATTTTACTAAACTTTAAGTATTCTCCACGCATGGCCTGTAATACTTGCTGCAATGTAGCAAATTGAGCGCTTAATTGAAAAAATAACTCCGCTGTTTCAGGTGAGTGTAATTCACCAACGCTAAGATAAGCAATTTGTCCAATATTGGAAAAATAATTTAAATTAAGCTTACGGCGTTCAGCTATACCTGGAAATAAACCACAAAAAAGTAAACTTTTATCCCCTACGTCTCTTAATAAGTCTGCTTGTCTTCGGCCTGTTGTTTGCATTGATTCTAAAAAATCCAACGCAAGAACCGATTCTATTAATTTAGGTCCTTGAGAGAAGCGCATTAGAAGAAAAACTAAATAACTCTCAGTATTTTCATTAAGGATTAAACGTGTAGAAGCTTGCGCTTCATTAACTAAGGCATACCATTGACTCGTTTCAGTAGGATGTAGAATCAATTTCTCCATGACCAACTCCTTTTCTTACTTCTTATACACAGTTTAGCAAATAACGTACCAATATGATCCAATTTAAACAAAATAACTGCGCAATAATATTAAATATTGAACAGTTTTTATGGAAAATAGAAAAGAGTTGTAAATAGCTAATTATCTTATTTAACAAGCTTATGAAAGGAATCGTTCTCTGGCTGCGATAGTTGTTCATTACCTATAGGCACGACAAAATTTTCAATAATAGCGCGCCAAAATGGCTGATATAAATATTGTTGGAGTGGATGAGTCTCACTTAAGGGAAAACAAGGACCATGATTGGCCTCAAGCAACCAAACTTTATTTTGATCATCGACCATGAAATCGACACCAAACAAAGCAAATGTTGGTTTTCTATAGAGTTTAAACGCTTCTGGATAAAGCTTTTTCAACCCTATAACTACTTCCTCTAAAATCACTTTTATCTGAGAATATAGAGTCGGGAAAAAGGTAAACTGATCTGTTGGAATCTGAATAACATTTGGCTCATTACCATGCAAATGTTCATTAGTTAAATGAGCATTAATATTTGCGATATTGTTTAGGTTATAGGGTTGCATAGCCACATTAAAATAACCATGACGATAAAGATAAGCCCCAGTATAATTTGTAAGTACTATAAATTGCCGGATACTGTATTTGCGGTTATCTCTGAGCAGCTGAGGGTTAGGAATATAATACTGCAACACATGTTCGCCACCTAAGCGGTTAGCACTTAAAAAGTGCTGCTCTAAGTCACTTAATCTGTTAAATAATTTAATGGATTGTCCATTATTTAACAACGCCGGCTTTAAAATCCAAATTAAATTTTTCACCTCATTAAACAATTGATTATTTTTTAAATAAAATTTTTGGGCAATTTGATTTAATATCATTGGCCAATTATGATCATTTATACAATAAGTTAGCGGCATGACCGCTGGACAGTGTTGATTTACTAAATTGGCTAATAAGTGTTTATATTCAAGGCACTGAGCGGCCTGCTCGTCAAACGCTAAATTATCAATACTAAACTTAGCAAGACGGCGCCAATTACTTTTTTTCCAACCTAATTCTTTTAAATAAAGACTTAAATTAAAATTAGTTGGTGAACAATTTTCTTTTAAATAAAAAGTATTGCGTTTTAAACTCCACACACTTATCTCAATAATTCTTCGAGCTTCTACTAATTATGTTGTAACTTATTGAGCAATTTTGCAAATGAGCTAGGCAGATGAGATGATATTAAACCAGCTAGTAAACTCCAAAAAGCAGCATTGATTCCTAATAAACTAACTCCTGAAGCTGCCACGAGAAAGGTAATTAAAGCAGAATCACGGTGAGTATCATCTTCAACAGCCGCTTTAAGGTTAGAACCTAAAGTGCTAAGAAGAGCCAGGCCTGCAAGGGCTGCCATTAATTCTTTAGGAAGAGCTGCAAGTAAAGCTAATAAAGTCGCCCCGCAAAGGGCGATTAAAAAATAAAAAAAGCCAGCCCAAATTGTAGAATAATAACGAAGAGCCGGATCTTTATGCGCTTCTTCATTAGCGCACATAGCCGCTGTTAATGCAGCTAAATTAACAGAAAAACCGCCAAAAGGCGCAACTAATAAATTAACGATACCTACCCAACTGGTTATGGCTGAAATAGGTGGCTGATATCCCGCCGCTTTCAAGACTGAAAAACCAGGTAGGTTTTGTGAAGTCATCGTTACAATCGCAAGTGGAAAACCAACGCTAGCTAAGACTGCCCATGAAAATTCAGGTTTAGTGAAAATTGGATAAGCTATCTCTAAATGTAAAGCAGATGTGTTAATTAACCCTTCTCCTGCGGCGATAATCATGCCTGAGGCCATAACAATTAAAATAACAACACGCGGAAAGAACTGTTTACCAAGCAAATACATAAAAATCATGCCTAATACTAATAACGATTGCGCTTGTACGGCCATAAATAAGCCAATACCAAAATGCAGTAATATGCCAGCTAACATAGCACTTGCTATTGAAGTAGGAATGAAGCGCATGATTTTAGTCACAGAGCCACTTACACCAGCAAATATAGTCAATACAGCTGAAAAAATGAATGCGCCAATTGCTTGATTAAGCGGAATACCTGGCAAACTAGCAATTAGAAAAGCCGCGCCTGGCGTTGACCAAGCAGTTAAGATAGGCATGCGATAATAGAGGGATAAACCAATACAAGTACACGCAACGCCTAAGCATAGACTAAAAATCCAGGAATTTAATTCTGCAGTGGATGTGCCAGCAGCAGCGGCAGCTTGTAAAATAATAACAGCCGTACTACTAAAGCCAATCATCACTGACATAAATCCAGTCATCATCTGACTTAAGGAAAAATTGCTTGGCATGGTGGAATTCCTGTATGCTGTAGCGCGCTGAGTTAAAAGATCTTGTCACCTTCTCGCAAAGGCAAGAATTTATTCTTATATAAAAAACCTTGGCATTTCTGCAAACAAGAACTCCCATATATAAGTTCTGTCATTCCCGCAAAAGCGCACTACTGTCCGGTTAAAGCATAGGTAGGTAGGTTGGGCTAAGCGTAGCGCAGCCCAACAGTGTCAATCATAAGGCGTATAGCAGCTTCATAATTTTGTTGGGCTGCACTTCGTTTAGCCCAACCTACCCTGCTTTCTTTTTTATCTAAACAGTAGTGCGCGAAGGAGGGAATCCATTCTTATATAGGATATGGATACCTATAGATTTACAGATCCTCACTATCGCAAGAATGACGATTTATAATTAATAAGGCTTCCTGAAGCTTTCTTTCTTAACTTAGTGCTACTACTATATGCTCTATGCGTTATAACGCACATTAGTGGTAAGCATAACATTGAGCGTTATAACGCACAATGGTTAATAGGAGAATAAATGGATCATTTGACACGCTTTATTGGTTCGCGCTTACGACTTTTAAGACAACAAAAGGGTTGGAGTTTAGATAAGACAGCTCAAATAACGACTGTAAGCAAAGCCATGTTAGGCCAAATAGAACGTTTTGAATCTTCACCCACAGTCGCTACTTTATGGAAAATTGCTAGTGGCTTTCGGGTATCATTTTCTTCTTTTTTAAAAGAAAATTTAGATATAAAAGATGCTAGCTATAAGCATATTAAGTCTCGTCTTATCAATCATCACCAAGAAAAACTCTACTTAGTACCCGTGATCCCTTTTGATGAACAATTAAGTTTTGAAGTCTTTCAAATAGAATTATTACCCGGCTACAAGCAATTATCGTCTGCCCATGCTAAAGGCGTAATCGAACATATTATTGTTATTAAGGGTGAGATAGACGTACTTATTAAGGAAAGTTGGTGCGCCTTAAAAACAGGTGATAGTTTACGTTTTAATGCTGATATCGCCCATGGCTATCGCAATATTAATAAAGAGTCAGCAATTTTTCATAATATTATTCATTATCCGCCAATTAACGTATAATGCAGCCTATTTAAAACACCCGGCAAATAGTTTAGAGATTGTAAAGATTGAACATTAAAAAGCTTAAGAAGATGAATTATGCTATGATCTAGTAAAGATTTATTGACTTTTATTTGGGAAGTACTGTTATGCCTACTAATGAACCTAAAAAAGATACTACATCTCCTGCTATGTCTCCTGTAGGAAGTCCAGGTAATGTTCCTCCTGCACAGGATGACAAAGATAGTAAAGCGGCTAAAAGCCCAGAAGAACAAAAAGTTACTACGCCAAGGCCAGAACCTCAAAAAAGTAATAAAAAAGATGATCCGAATAAAAAAGAGGACAGTAGCAAGACTTGGGAAGCCGGGATGAATGACCTCACGAAAGATTTTGTCCAGGCTGCAAAAGACTTCGACAAAGCTGTTTACGGCGTCGGCGCTAAAATTGACCAAGTGACTGATGAAGTTTTGAATAAACGCGCAATACAAAACTTTGCGAAGGAAATGACTAGCGAAGTTAAGAGAGGACTTGACAGCAATTTTGGTCTTAATAAGAACGAAGATTTACAAAATTTTGGGAAGGAAATGAAGAGCGCGTTTCAGAGAGGACTTGAAAGCAATTTTGGTTTCAAGAAGAACGATGATAAACAGCAGGTAGAGCTACAGCCTATGTCATCATCAACGACAGACCCCAATGCAGCCCTAAAAGGTGTTGATTTTCATGGTCCAGTTGATCAGAAAGACGATACTAAAGACGCTATAGAACTTCAGGATGTGTCAAGTTTCACTAAGAAATGATAATTTCTTTACGCCGTAACTTGCTGTAACTATATCCATGGCATTTATTATCGTTACCATGTTATAATGACTAATTAATAAACATTAGCATTAATTATTCTTATCCTAATCTATCCCACTTGGTATAAAAATAGCTTGATAGGCGACTTCCTATTGCAAGTGGGTTAGAATCGCATCATTTTAAATACAAGGCCTTTTATGATTGAAATGATTCGCAATATCGCTATCATTGCTCACGTTGATCATGGTAAAACCACCTTGGTTGACAAGTTACTGCAACAAACAGGAACGCTTAATGAAAGAGCACCCCGTATTGAACGCATTATGGATTCCAATGCCTTAGAAAAAGAGCGCGGTATTACTATTTTAGCTAAAAACACTTGTGTTTACTGGCAAAATTATCAAATCAATATTGTTGATACCCCAGGGCATGCTGACTTTGGTGGTGAAGTAGAACGAATTTTATCCATGGTTGATAGTGTTTTACTGTTAGTAGACGCGGTTGATGGACCTATGCCTCAAACTCGCTTTGTCACGCAAAAAGCGTTTGCGCGTGGCTTAAATCCCATTGTAGTGATTAATAAAATTGATAGGCCAGGCGCAAGACCCCATTGGGTCATGGACCAAGTTTTTGATCTTTTTGATAATCTAGGCGCTAATGATACCCAACTTGATTTTCCGGTAGTTTATACATCAGCGTTAAATGGCTATGCCAAGCTTGATTTAAATGATGAAGCAACCGATATGTCTGCCCTATTACAAATCATAGTTGATAAAGTTAAAGCCCCTGACGTGGATGAAGAAGGGCCTTTTCAAATGCAAATCAGCTCCCTTGACTATTCTTCTTACGTAGGCACCATTGGTATCGGCCGCGTTACCCGAGGTCACATTAAAGCTAAATCACCGATTAAAATTATTGATAAAGCAGGCCAGATTCGCAGTGGTCGCTTACTACAATTATTAGGTTTTAAAGGACTTGAGCGTATTGAAATAGAAGAAGCGAGTGCCGGTGATATTGTTGCCGTAACAGGTATTGAGCAACTCAATATTTCCGACACTTTATGTGATCCTAATCAGGTAGAAGCTCTGCCGCCTTTATTAGTTGATGAGCCTACCATTAGCATGACATTCCAAGTCAATGATTCACCCTTTGCAGGCCAAGAAGGAAAATTTGTTACCAGCCGCAAATTAAGAGAACGGTTAGGGACTGAATTGTTACATAATGTTGCTTTACGAGTTGAAGATACAGCCGATCCTGATAAATTTCGGGTTTCCGGCCGAGGGGAGCTCCATCTATCTATCTTAATTGAAACCATGCGCCGAGAAGGCTATGAATTGGCGATTTCTAAGCCCGAAGTGATCATGCGGGAAGAAAATGACCAATATCTAGAACCCTACGAGCGTTTAACCCTTGATGTCGAAGAAACCCATCAAGGTACGATTATGGAAAAATTAGGTGAGAGGCGCGGTGAACTTCAAAATATGCTTCCTGATGGTAAAGGCCGGGTTCGACTTGATTACATTATTCCTACGCGCGGTTTAATTGGCTTTCATACAGAATTTCTTTCAAGTACATCCGGCACAGGACTTATGTATCATGTGTATGATCATTATGGTCCGGCAGTTAAAGGTAGATTAGGTAAACGCAGTAACGGTGTTATGATTGCAAATTGCCAAGGTATGGCACGTGCTTTTGCTCTTTTTAATTTACAAGAGCGAGGTCGCTTATTTATTGAGCCACAAACCATGTGTTATGAGGGAATGATTGTAGGCATTCATTCACGCGATAATGACTTAGTTGTTAATGTGACTAAAGAAAAACAATTAACCAATATCCGTGCGTCCGGAAGTGATGAAAATATTCTTCTTACGCCACCTATTAAGCTATCCTTAGAGCAAGCACTAGAATTTATAGATGATGATGAATTAGTTGAAGTAACCCCACAATCCATTCGGTTACGTAAGAAAGAATTAAAGGAAACAGATCGCAAACGTACATCACGAGCTAATGCAGATAATTAAAAGTTAATCACTATGAAAACTAAATTTGAGCGCGTTATTCTTTACGCAAGACAGCATCGGGCAACCCAGGAGATCAATGAGACGCTACAACGTCTTAATCACTTTTTAGACGCCCAGAAAATTGAAGTATTTATAGATAGTGATACTGCTAATAAATTTGCCACTGATTTGCCAATTATGCCCCATGAGCAAATAGGGCAAAAAAAAGATTTAATTGTAGTTGTTGGCGGAGACGGTAGTCTACTGTCTGCCGCGCGCATGGCCATTTTAGTTGATGTTCCAGTTATAGGTATTAACCGAGGTCGTTTAGGCTTTTTAACTGATATTTCACCCAGTGATATTGAACAACAACTAGGTGCAGTTCTAATTGGTAATTATATAGAAGAAAAACGTTTTTTATTAATGGCTAAAATTCATGATGGTAAAGAAACTTATTTTCGTGGTGATGCCTTAAATGATGTTGTACTAGGACGTGGTAGCGATACCCATTTGATTGAATTTGATGTCTACATTGATAAGCAATTTGTCAGCCATTACCGCTCAGATGGGATGATTCTTGCCACGCCTACAGGCTCGACTGCTTACTCATTATCAGCAGGCGGGCCTATTATGCACCCACAACTAAACGCCATTGTTTTAGTTCCTATGTTTTGTCATAGTTTGAGCTCGCGCCCCTTGGTAGTCGATGCTAGTTCAGTAATTGATTTAGTTATTAGCAAGCAAAATGAAGTAGATTTGCGAATTAGCTGTGATGGACACGAATCAAGAATGGTCAAACCAGGCCAACAAGTTTGTATTGAGCAAAATAAGCAAAAGCTTCGCTTATTGCATCCATGTGATTATCATTATTATGATACGCTAAGAATAAAACTTGGCTGGGAATCAAAGCATCAAGGATAAGCCATGCTCACTGCTTTACGTATTGAAAACTTTGCTATCGTCAAATTGCTTGAACTTGATTTTACTCGAGGAATGAGTGCTTTCACCGGCGAAACAGGGGCCGGAAAGTCTATTATGATTGACGCGCTACTATTAGCCCTTGGCGGTCGAGTAGACGCTTCTGTCGTTCGATATGGTGAAGAAAAGTGTGACATTCATGCCACTTTTCAAATTGATAGCGCCAGTGATCCAGCTCACTGGTTAGCCGAGCATGATCTGAACTGTGAAGAGGGAGAGGTTTTTTTAAGGCGAGTTATTTACAGCGAAGGACGCTCACGTTCTTATATTAATGGCCAGCCTTTTCCCTTGCAAAAAATTAAAGAACTAAGTGAAATGTTGGTGCATATTCATGGCCAGCATCAGCATCAAACTCTAATGCTGCATCAAACTCATCGTGAGCAACTAGATCGCTTTGCAAACCACTACAATCTTGTAGAAAATGTACAGCGTCTGTATAAACAATGCCAAAAAATAAAAAATGAAATTGATACGTTAAAAACGCATGAAAATTCAAGAGATAGAGTTGAACTTTTACAATTTCAAATTGATGAATTAAGTAATCTTGCTTTACAAGAAAATGAAATTAAAAAATTAAATGAAGAACATCAATTATTACATCGAGCTCAAGATTATATTCATTATACACAACAAATTACTCATTTATTAAATGCAGACAATGAACCTTGTATTCATCAACAACTTAATCTTGTCCTACACTTAATTCAAGATTTACCTCAAGAGCAAACTAGTATTAAAAATGCATTAGAGCTCATCAATAGCGCTTTAATTCAGTGCGAGGAAGCTCTTAATGAAATTCAACATTTTGGTGAACGTATACAGCTTGATCCAGAGCGTTTACAAGAGATAGAAAATCGCATCAGTACTATCCACCATATGGCCCGTAAATATCATGTAGCACCTGAACAAATTATTCATCACTTTAATGGGTTACAAAAAGAGCTCCAAGCTTATCAAGAGGCAAAAGAAAAGATTCAACTTTTAGAACAGGTTTATCAAAATCAGTTGCAGGCCTATGAAAAAGCAGCACTTAAACTCCATCATTCAAGGCTCATCCATGCAGAAAAATTAGCCAATGAAATAAGCAAAATTATAAAACAATTAGGTATGCCTAAAGGAAAAGTGTCTATTGAGATAACTAGCCTTGATAAGATGCAGCCTCATGGACTCGATAAAGTAGAGTATAAAGTTTGTACTAACCCTGGGATGGCGCCGGATTCATTAAATAAAATTGCCTCAGGGGGCGAACTTTCTCGTATTAGTCTAGCCATTCAGATGATCACCGCTCAGCGAGGTGCAACACCGACGTTAATTTTTGATGAAGTTGATGTTGGAATAGGAGGCGCAACAGCCGCTTTAGTAGGCCAACTTCTACGTCAATTAGGTGAAAGGTTACAAGTATTTTGTGTCACTCATCAACCTCAAGTTGCCGCAGCTGCTCATCATCATTTTGTGGTAGAAAAATTTAGTGATAACCAGCAGACTTATTCTCATGTTCTGGCCCTATCTGAAAAAGATAAAGTTGACGAAATTGCTCGCATGTTAGGTGGTTTAACTATTACCGAACAAACTCGCAATCATGCGCAAGAGCTTTTACTAAGTAGTCGTAAAAGCAAAAACGAAACTATCATTACCAGTTAATGTAGGTTCGACTCAACATTTATTTTCTTGGTTACTCCTTATTGTATTGCTTAAAGACCGCGGCTAACCACGGCCTTTTTAAAAACTTCACTTAATTACCTCTACTGAGTAGAACTCGGATTATCGAAGCACCAAGTTAATCTCGCAGCAACACCATGGTCTTTTACTTGAGAAGCAAACTGACCAAAATAGGAAACAGTCAAATGCATATTATTCGCAGGACGTGCTATATCAACGCCTGCATCCAAAAGGAGTGCATTGCGAGCAACGGGTGTCCCACTGATTAAAAATGGCAAACTACCAGAAGCAAAATTAAAGGTTGTTTGTGGCGTTAAATTATTATAAGCATGACGCCAGCCTAAGAAGAGCCGTTGATTGAGTGCATAGTTATCTGTTGCATATAAAAGGCCTTTTTCTCTTATACCTAAAGTTGTATAGGTCATGTCTTGAGAAGCTTGTCGAGCTCTTAGACTTGCTGCACCTCCATGCTCATTAAATTTATCTGCGCTAACATCAATATAAGCAATATTAACGAGCGGCTTGATAGAAAAGCGGTTAACTTGTAAGTCATAACCAAGCTCACCAAATACTTGCGCGGTGTTAGCATTATAATTATTGGTTAAATGATTATAAAAAGCTGGGAAATTAACACTGCGATTAGTGCTAATATCGTGCCAACTGTAGGCTGCGCCTATATTTAAAATAAAACGATTGTAAAATGCATTAGCGTAGAGACCTAGATGGCTATTATCACTTTCACTAAACAATTTTCTCCGATCCACATCAAAATTTGATCGACTATAGCCACCTACAAGCCCTATTCGCCCTATTACACCTACGTCTTGATCTGCACCGATAAAAAAGCCCTGGGTGGAACGCTCTAATTTGCTAGCATTGTAGTTGCCATCTAATTTACCCCAAGCGCCAAAACCATGTGCCCAAAAAGTAAGACCTGTAATGGTTTTTACTTGTGGTAGGAAATTCGCTTGATCGTCTAGACGCATAGAAATAGCATCACGTACGTAGCGGCTTTCTTCAAGTAAAGCACCTAAAGTAGAAGGATATATTTTACCACTTAGATCATTTAATGTTTGTGGAATTAATGACACATTATCTAAATTTAGAAATGCGTCATAGATTGGATTATCAGCTCCTAAGCTTTCTACATTTGTAGCAGTAGCAACTTCATTAGGTGTGTTAGCAAAGAAAGGAATTGTATTCTCATTACGCATGATATCTAAATAAACATTGTTCGTATCATAATTCAGAAATAAGTCTAGAAAAGGTAAATTTTGCAGTAAGCTACTATAAATTCCATTAACGCCGTCTGCTGCAGTCAAAATAGTATAACGTGTTCCAGCTTTATAAGGACCTGGTCCCTTTAATACATATATCCCTGAGCCAGGTAGTAAAGTTGCCGTACCTGTTATATTAATTAAATCTGCTTGACCTGTAGGATTAATTTCTACCTCATAAACTGAACCTGGAAGTTGTGTATAATCGCCTGCAACTGTTAACGTACCCATTGAATTACCTGGGGCAAGGGTCCCTGCAACTAAAGTTGTTCCTACTGTGCCACTACCGCTTAAGCGACCATTTGAGTCTATATCTATTTGCCCGCCTAAAACGCCATTAACAACCAAGTTACCTGAGTTAACCAAAACACTGCCTGAATAATTGGGCGATGAACCTGTTAAAATAAGAGTACCTATTCCCTGTTTAGTAAAGCCTTTCGTACCTATAAATTCGCCAGCAAATGTTGTAGTATTAGCTTGGTCAATAATTAAATGGGTTTTACCTAAATTAACTAAGCTACCTGCCACACCCGCTAATGATTGTATTACCCTATTATCAGTAGCGTTAGACATATCAAGTACTGTACCTGAATTAACTAAGTTAATCCCACTACTGCTAGCTAGATCACCTGCTGCACTTAAAGCAAGAGTACCATCAGCAACAATAGTTGGTCCCGTATAGGTATTTACAGCTGATAATATTAATGTTTCTGGCCCTGCTTTAGTTAGACTGCCTACACCATTAATACTACTGGTTATATTAAGATCAGCTAAAGTTTCAAACGTCCCACCTTGTGCAGCCAAAATAATGGGTCTATTGATATTGGTAAGCACCGTTGTTTGTAGAGTTCCACCATTTAAGGTTAATAAACCTGAATTATCACCTAACTGCTCGTCACTTGAAATACTTAATGTACCTTGATTGATAGTCCAAGGTGTAACCATACTGGGATCTGGCAAAGAGCCAACTAAGGTCCAAGTACCACTACCTGTCTTTTCATAATTTGAAAAATTTAAATATTGACCGCCCGTCCCTAATAAGCCTACATCAAAAGTAGAATTACCCTTGCCTCCTAAGGCCAATACATCATCCCCATTAGGCACACCAATTACCAAACCTGTAACGGAAAATCCAGGTTGTAATTCAAGTCGATTTACACCACCTAAAAATACAATAGCCGGCGCTCTAAATGTTTCATCGCCAATATGGCCGCTAGCAAAGCCGCCTTCAATAGTTCCGGAGTTCACAATATTAAGATTCCAGCCAATAATGCCAACACCGCCACTACCTACTATATCTGTAGCAGTTGTAGATACTTCTCCTGGATTACCATTATCACCTCTAATAATACCTGAGTTAATTAAAACATCATCATTTAGGACGTTATCTATTTTAGTTGGTAATAAAGCCGATACAACGTGACCTTTAAGCAAGTAATTAATGTTTATCGAGGAATTTGATGGAGTATTTTCTATTTCAGCGAGTATTATAGGAGAAAAAAAACTACTTGCTAATAATGAAGCTAAATATGTTTTACTAAGCTTAAAATACTTATAATCTAAGTTGGAGGTATTTTTATTATTTTTCATTAGAGCTCCAGGCAGATGATTTCAAACAAAGGAAATTCATTTTAGTGTGCCTAAAAACTAAAAAGCAAGATCAAATTATAAACTTAATTGGCAAATTAGAGGCATCAATGAGATAAACAGGACTTACGAAAAACACCAAGGTCGAGGCAAAAAATGTTTTTAATGAGGGAGTTTAGATAACGTAGGACTGAATTAAAAACATTTTTTAACAAAGAGATTGGGGTTTTTCGTAAGTCCTGATAAAACTAGATGATTTAAGATAAGCTATACATTTTTTTTTAATTTCTTAGGTAAAATTTTATGCAGAAAATTATTATTGTAATAGGTGTTATTTTTATAATAATTGGCTTAATATGGCCTTTTATTCATAAATTAGGGATAGGGCGACTACCAGGAGACTTTCTTATCAAAAAAGGTAATTTTACCTTTTATTTTCCGCTTACCACTTCAATTATTATTAGTTTAATTATTATGATTATTCTATGGTTCATGAATCGCTAAATGTAACTTATACTTTTGCGCTACCAAAAGGGTCAGTCTTATAAATTCTCAATCCTAAAATTAACATGGTTATAATATAGATAATATTGATGCCAACATAGCAAATAATTGCACCTAAAAGGTCCAGCCATCTAATAAAAATAATGCAAGAAATAAACTGGAACAATAATAAGCTAAGCGTCAACTTGGCACCAATTTCACTACCTCTGCGCGAATATTGAATCATTTTTGATAAAGGCATTGTGATTGAATAAGTTAAGATGTTAATTAGACACACATAAGTGTAAGGTAATGCTTGAGTAAACTGAGATTGATAAAGTAGTAAGATTTGTTTAGCAAATAGGCCAAGAATTACCATAACAATTAAGGCAATCCCAATACAAATCAATAAGTATTTTTGAATAACCTTTTTAAGAATTTCGCGTTTTTGCGCAAAAGAAGCAGAAATGTCAGGTCCAATTAATATTCCAATTGGAGAGATAGCAACAGAGGCAAGTGAAATAATGGAAGTTACAGCTGCAAATAAACCCACCGATCGTTCACTGGTTCCTAACCATTCGATAACTATTAGTGGAATGACAGTAAAAATATAACGATTTAAGTTTTGAATCGTATAGCCATATATTTTATCTCTCCACTCCAGGCTAGTCGTTGTTGATCGAGATGTAAATGAATGTATCTCTGAACGCTGATAAAGAAAGGTAACAATTATTAATACTAGTAGGTAACTTAAAATAAACCCTATTAACATAATATGAGCAAAATAACGTCTATCATCGTGAAGAATGGCAGGATAGAGATAAAAATAAATAATCAAACTTAAAATAAAGTAAAAAATAGTCTGCATTAAGCTTAATAAAATTGCCGTACGCATGTAGTTAATAGCTCGAAAATACTGCATCGAAATGGTATATAAAGATAAAGCTACTGTGCCCCAAAGAAACAAATATAATGGGTGGCTTATGTCAAACAATGCTATATTTCTGAGTGTAGATGCTAAAGCAATAAGGGCAACTGCTCCAATACTTCCTAATACGATAACCCATAAATACAGAGGCTTTAAAAAATTTGTAATTTCTCGCGTTAAACTTACAATATCGCTATATTTACTCTGGACATAATACTTAGGAACATAATAAGCAATAATTGAATCAATCCCCAGTGTAATCATTGTTGCGATCAACCAAAGTGAACTGGTTGCTACAGTGTAATTACCAAACAAAACTTCGCCCGCATGTCTGGCAACGAGCATGTTGATAATGAACAACATGAACTGATCAGCAATAATAATGATTAGGTTTAGAGTAAAATTCATGTATTCAATGAGTTGATAAATTTTATTATATATACTTTTAATTTAAGAAGTATATTCCTGGGCTTTATTCTTTTTATTTAATCAGATTTTTAAGACCTACGTTAAGTGTAAATTAAATTTTTAAAGAGTGACTAGTATATTCACAAATTTATCCACAGAGCAGACAATTAAGCATCATCCACTTTCTATAAAAAAATTTTTAAATTCAAAAGCTTAATGTAAAAAAATATATTTATTACAAAGTTATTCGAAATTTAAACACAGAGTTATCCACAAGCTAGTGCTAATTATTTTTTAAGAAAAACTTACTCAGGATTTAAGTAAGTGCGGCGATCATGCATAGTCTCAATACTATTGATAACCGTCTGCCGGCTAATTTCACGTATTAAAGGAATAGAGGAGAGGGGCATGTTTTCATAAATAGCATAAGCAATAAAGAAACTATCGTGCCAAGCCTTTTCATTTTTACGAGCTTTAGCCTTAAGCCATAAGGTAATCCATAAAAAATGAAAAAGCCATTTCTCCCGATTTAATTCCATTTCTTGCTCCATAACAGCTTGAATGGCATCTTCAATCACACAAAGCTTTACACCTTCTACAAAACTACTACAACGGTTTACTAACTTATCAACATTAGCATTCTCAATGTACCAAGACTCTGTAAAGGGCTTGGTTTCAAGCCAATTTTTTGAACGTTTAAGTGATGATTGCATTTTATCTGGTGTAAAAGGAGAAATTTGTACACTTAATTCTTCTATTAATTCTGCTACATTCAGCACACGAGGATAAAAGGTTATACTCAAGAGTTCTTGAATTTCTAATAAATGGAGATCAGGCATACCGCCCTGCTCAATTGTGAGAGCTAAAAAATGTTCTGTTATTGTTTGCAGATAGGTAAGATCTACTTCCCGCAGAGTAATATTATCATCAAATGTTTCATCATAATATTTTTTGATGTCTTGTATCTTGATAGGTGGCGTTAACCAAGCATCTTTAATACCTAAGCCGTGTTTGAATAATAAACCACAAAGCCGGTTGGTTTTACCTTCCTTAACATGAATAAATAAACCTTGAGCGCCGCTACCATCGACCTCACTAGCTCTTATTTTAACGATAGGTACACCTTTAGTTGTATTAAAAAGTACGCCTTGCTTACGTTGTTCTTTAATCCAGCGGTTAAATTGATCATGATAAATTGGAGAGTACCAATTCTTAATTGCTTGTAAGCGTGATAGCGAAACTGAGCTTAAAGCGATCCGTGGCATTAAATGTTCGAAGGTTGCAATCACTATTTCCCTTACAGCAGGTTTAGGATGTAATAAAGTAAGAAGAGCAATCTCATGGCCTTCTTCAATGCTATAAAGGTCGATGACTAAATCAACAAAAAAATCAGCAGGCATGGCATGACTTTGAGCAAAGAAGTTTTCTGCAATATCAAAAGCAGAGAAATTAGAGAGCTCCTCTATCATATCCTTAATAGCATCTAGATGATTAACGTCCTCATTTACATCACTATTTTCATCATCACCCTCGGCTAATATTAAATAAGCCTCTCGTAATTTGGGAGAAAGCTCTAAATGCACATCATAAAAAGCATTTAGGATAGGCAACCAAAAGCCTAGGGAATGTTTACTCGTTAGAATTGCATCAGCCATATGATCCATTAATTGATTTAATGTTTTCATTGCTAACTTATTTCCTGTTTCTTGCGCTGATTGTAGTTGAGCAACACAAATATCTATAGCAAAGATACAAGCAGAATAATAAGGATTTTCCTCAGCCGTACTTTCTTCCTTTAAGGAAGCTATTAAGTCAATAAGCTGCAGAGCTAAAACAGGTTCGTAAAGAAAAGGAGTAAAATTCTGAGGCTCTGGGTCAGAATTATCTTCAATTAGATTAGCCATCTCAGCAATCCAGTTCTTTAAGCTTTCAAAATGAGTGCTCATGTGTGTTTAGGTACCTCTCTAGGTTTGCCATATTCATCAATTGCGACAAAAACAAATGTACCTTCTGTAACACGATACTTATCTAAACCTGTAGCAGGTTCAGCCCATACTTCAACTTCTATAGTCATAGAAGACTTTCCGGACTTAACTAAATCAACATAACAACTGACTATATCACCTACGCGCACGGGTTTAAGGAAAGTCATGGAATGAATAGCCACTGTCACCGCCCGCCCCTGCGATACCTTTTTAGCTAAAACGCCTGCAGCTAAATCCATCTGCGAAACTAGCCAACCGCCAAAAATATCACCATTTGCATTCGTATCAGCAGGCATTGCAAGAGTTTGGATAGTAATCTCACCTTTAGGGACATTAGTCATCATGAACCGCGCTTTAACTTTGCTAAAGCATCTGCCATAGCTGTATTAAATATTCCTTTCTTATTGTTAGTCGAAACAATCCCTTTTTTATGTTGCTCCGTTTTCTTAACTATAGGTTTTTTCTTTATAGGTAAAGTTTTTTCTCCTTTTTCCCTATGCTCATGCTTTATTATTTTTTTAGCATTCCCTGAAGCCTTATCTTCCTCAAGCTTCATACTTAAACCAATTCGCCGCCTGTCTTTATCTATTTCAATGACCTTCACTTTAATTATATCACCTGCCTTAACAACAGCATGTGGATTATTAACAAATTTATTAGTCATTGCTGATATGTGCACAAGGCCGTCTTGATGTACCCCAATATCAACAAAAGCACCAAAATTAGTGACATTGCTAACTACACCTTCAAGTATCATACCTTCTTTAAGATGATTAATATCTTCTATACCCTCTTTAAAACTAGCGGTTTTAAATTTTGGCCTTGGATCGCGGCCTGGCTTTTCAAGCTCCTTTAAAACATCTTTTATGGTTGGCAAACCGAACTGTTCATCAACATATTCTTCGGCATTAACACTTTGCAAAAGATCATAGTTTCCAATCACGTCATTAAGTGTAACTTGTTGTTTGGTTAATATTTTCTCTACTAGAGGATAGGCTTCAGGGTGTACTGCTGAAGCATCTAGGGGATTCTCGCCATTAATAATACGCAGAAAACCGGCACATTGTTGAAATGTTTTATCCCCCATGCGAGGTATTTTTCTTAGTTGATCTCGATTAACAAATTTACCGTGTTCATCACGATATTGGACTAAGTTTTTAGCTAAAGACTCATTAAGCCCGGAAACCCGAGTTAATAAAGGAATTGAAGCAGTATTTACATCAACCCCAACTAAATTTACACAATCCTCTACAACACCATCTAAGCTACGGGCTAAACGACTTTGATTGACGTCATGTTGATATTGTCCTACACCAATTGCTTTTGGCTCAATCTTTACCAACTCAGCCAACGGATCTTGAAGACGTCGTGCAATCGAAACAGCACCTCTGATACTTACATCTAAATCAGGAAATTCCGCAGCGGCTAATTCAGAGGCAGAGTAAACAGATGCACCTGCTTCGCTAACCATAACCTTAGTTAATTTGAGATCCGGATACATTTTAATCATATCATTAACTAAGCGCTCAGTTTCTCTTGACCCTGTTCCATTTCCAATACTGATTAAACTAATATGATACTTAGCAGCGAGTTTAGCCAACTCACCAATAGCCTGGTGCCACTCATTATGAGGCGCAAAAGGAAATACAGTCGTATAATCTAAAACCTTTCCAGTTATATCGATTACTACAACTTTAACTCCTGTGCGAATACCTGGATCTAATCCAATTGTTGCTTGGGAGCCTGCGGGCGCTGCTAATAATAAATTACGTAGATTACGAGCAAACACTTGAATAGCTTCTTCATCAGCAAGCTCGCGTAAGCGAGCAAGTAATTCAAGTTCAAGCTTGGTAAATAGCTTTATTTTCCAAGTCATTTCTACTGTTTCTAATAGCCAGCTATCTGCCGCTCTGCCTTGATTCGTAATATTAAAAAAGGCAGCAATACGCTGTTGACCATAGTCATTATTCGTAGGAAGCTCTAATTTAAATTGCAAGATACCTTCACGGCGCCCGCGAAATAGAGCCAAAGCACGGTGGGAAGGAATTTTTTTAATAGGTTCGGCATAGTCAAAATAATCACTAAATTTAGCAGCATTATTAGTTTTTTTCTCATCACTTATAGCGGTAGACTTAAGAGCAATATGATTCCACAAATATTCGCGTAACTCTGTTATAAGTTCAGGCTCTTCTGCAAAACATTCCATTAAAATTTGGCGAGCACCTTCTAAAGCGTCCTCAGCCGTAAGAATACCCAGATCGGTATTAATATATTGTTTTGCTATTTGCAATGGCTCTTGTGCAGGATCTTGCAGCAGGCTATCTGCTAAAGGCTCTAAGCCAGCCTCTCTAGCTAACTGTGCTTTAGTACGACGTTTTGGCCGATAAGGTAGGTAAAGATCTTCAAGACGCGTTTTAGTCGCCGCTGCTAAGATCAACTGCTCAAGTTCAGGTGTTAATTTATCCTGCTCGCGAATTGATTGTAGAATAACATGACGACGTTCATCTAATTCACGAATATAGTGCAAGCGTTCAGCTAATTTTCTTAATTGAGTATCGTTAAGTCCGTCTGTCGCTTCTTTTCGGTAACGTGCAATAAAGGGCACTGTCGCGCCTTCATCAAGTAAACGAATAGCCGCCTCTACTTGTGAGATCTGAACTTTGAGTTCCTGCGCTATAATCTCTGCAGTCGACATCATTTCTTGAGCCATTCATATCCTCGCAAAACATTAATTAAAACCTTAATATTATACACTCATTACCATTAGTTTTGCGAACTTTAGCAATAGCATTTTTAAATGCTTTACATGGTTAGAGTATATTAAAAGAATTAATCCCTATATGATTGCCTAATCCAGATCAATTAATAATGAGGATAAGTATGTCTAACCCAAGTGCAAGTCCATTTTGTTGGCATGAATTAATAACGCCCCAATTAAACAAGGCTAAGGACTTTTATACCAAATTATTAGGATGGAAATTTATAGAACATGATGTTAATAATTCAGCCTACACTATGATT
>NZ_JBNVZS010000029.1:0-1750 GCF_052527395.1 Legionella pelazae | reverse complement strand
GTTAAGCGCGCTTAAATAATCATCTTCACCTGTTTGATCAAGCCTACCATCGACTACAGGGATAATTGATACAGGTCTGCATCCATTACCTAAAACATTATAGTAGGCATCAGTAGAGAGCTTTCCAGTATCATAATAAACAAACATGTTACTAGTGGTGCATGGTGTACTTGTTGATGTGCCACCGGATCCTCGGCAATATAATTCAAGGCTGCCACCATAACTATATAACTTAGTGATATTATGATCAGCTGTTGCTGATAGATTATAGTTATTAATTTCATTAGCAAAAAGGCCAGGCGAGTGGCCGATTTTTTTTCCCTCATTATTATAGAGCGTGTCATAAACCCAGGTACCATTGCCTTTTGTGACAGAAGCAAATAAGTTTACCGATGACAGGCTTAAGAGCATTAATGGAACTAATTTATTTTTATTAATTGTTCGTGCTATCTTATTTAACGTCATTGTTAATCTTCTCCTAATTTATAAAAGATTACCTCACTTTTTAAGCCTCTATTCTATTGGCTCTCCCCTAAATAAAGGGGCACTTTAATCGATATAGCGTAAGCTAAGCCTTTGAATTTGCGGATAAAAAGGAGATTAAAGTGCCTAATAAAGATTATATCCTAAATTTACCTGGATTTGCTATCAAGAAAGTGAACAGAGACAATCCTGTTTATATAGAAGCAAGTTATAGGGGAGTGGTACGTTGTATTCATTGCAACAATAAAAAGCTAGGTAAAAAAGCAAGTTTTATAAGGCGAGTTCGTCATGAAAGTATAGGGTTGCGGCGTAGCTATTTATTAATCAAGGGTTACAAGTATTATTGCGCATGATGCCATCGTTATTTTAATCAACGTTTTCCTGGATAAGACCGTATCAACGCGCCAGTGAGCCACTACATAGACAAGTGTTTCATCAGCATAGTCAAGGGGTAAGTCAGAAAGATTTAGCAAGCGACTTACATTGTGGTAAGTCAACGATTGAACGCTGGTATCATGAAGGTTATACGTTGCGCCACAAAAAGCTAGCCCATCGCTCTTGTCCGCGTGTATTAGGAATTGATGAGCACTTCTTTAATAAAAAACAGGGCTATGCCCCCACCTTTTGTGATTTAGCCAAGCACAAGGTCTTTGATATCCTCAAAGGGCACAGTGAAAAAGATTTAAATACGTTTCTAAACACCTTGGAAGGCAAAGATAAAGTACGCGTCGTTTGTATTGATTTAAGTCCAAGCTATTGAGCCCTTATCAAGCGCCACTTTCCTAACGCTAAAATCGTCGCTGACCGCTTTCATGTCATTCGCTTACTCAATCAGTGTGCACTCCTAACTTACCAACAGCTTGATAAAGACAGCAAATATCAACGAGGATTATTGGCAGCCCTTAGAGCTAATCCTGCTAATTTAACTTTAAAGCAAATGAATCGACGTGATGCCTACTTACTCAAACATCCCGTCATTGCAGCTACCTATTACTTTAAGCAGCGACTTCATCGGTTACTCATGAAAAAGCATCGTACCGCTAAGCAATGTCAACGTCTAATTCCACTCTTCCTTAAGCGCTTACAGCAGCTTAAAGATAGCCCTCTTGCACCTTTAAAAACGCTGGCTAAAACACTTCATCTCTGGCAAGAAGAGATTGTATGTATGTGGCGCTTTACTAAAAATAATGGAATAACAGAAGGCTTTCACCGTAAGATGAAACTTATTCAACGACGTGCCTATGGCTTTAAAAATTTTGAAAATTAT
>NZ_JBNVZS010000028.1:0-2625 GCF_052527395.1 Legionella pelazae | reverse complement strand
GGGTGGACCATCATCCAAGGCTAAATACTCCTTACTGACCGATAGTGAACCAGTACCGTGAGGGAAAGGTGAAAAGAACCCCGGAGAGGGGAGTGAAATAGACCTGAAACCGTTTGCGTACAAGCAGTGGGAGCCTGACTTTTAGTTGGGTGACTGCGTACCTTTTGTATAATGGGTCAGCGAGTTACTTTCAGTGGCGAGGTTAACTTAATAAGGGAGCCGTAGCGAAAGCGAGTCTTAAGAGGGCGTGAGTCGCTGGGAGTAGACCCGAAACCGGGCGATCTAGCCATGTGCAGGATGAAGGTTGGGTAACACCAACTGGAGGTCCGAACCGGGTAATGTTGAAAAATTATCGGATGACGTGTGGCTAGGAGTGAAAGGCTAATCAAGCCCGGAGATAGCTGGTTCTCCCCGAAAGCTATTTAGGTAGCGCCTCGTGAATGATTACCTGGGGTAGAGCACTGTTTCGGCTAGGGGGCTGTCATGGCTTACCAAACCGATGCAAACTCCGAATACAGGCTAATTGAATCACGGGAGACACACAGCGGGTGCTAACGTCCGTTGTGAAGAGGGCAACAACCCAGACCGCCAGCTAAGGTCCCGAAGTGATGATTAAGTGGGAAACGATGTGGGAAGTCAGAGACAGCCAGGAGGTTGGCTTAGAAGCAGCCACCCTTTAAAGAAAGCGTAATAGCTCACTGGTCGAGTCGGCCTGCGCGGAAGATGTAACGGGGCTCAAATCATCCACCGAAGCTGCGGATGTGCACTAAAGTGCACGTGGTAGGGGAGCGTTCTGTAGGCTGAAGAAGGCAGATTGAGAAGTTTGCTGGAGGTATCAGAAGTGCGAATGCTGACATGAGTAACGATAAAGAAGGTGAAAACCCTTCTCGCCGGAAGTCTAAGGTTTCCTGCACGACGTTAATCGGAGCAGGGTGAGTCGGCCCCTAAGGCGAGGCTGAAAAGCGTAGTTGATGGGAATAAGGTTAATAATCCTTAACTTTTTGTAAGTGGTGATGTGGGGACGAAGAAGGCTAGGTGAGCCGGGCGCTGGTTGTCCCGGTCTGTGCATGTAGGCGGTGTGTTTAGGCAAATCCGAACACACGTTAACGCCGAGGTGTGACAGGGTTCTGACCCCTCGGGGTGCAGAGAAGTCATTGACGCCATGCTTCCAGGAAAAGCTGCTAACCATAACTTACAAAAAACCGTACCGTAAACCGACACAGGTGGACAAGTAGAGCATACTAAGGCGCATGAGAGAACTCGGGTGAAGGAACTAGGCAAAATGGTACCGTAACTTCGGGAGAAGGTACGCCCTTGGAGGTGAGTCATCTTGCATGACAAAGCGTCTGAGGGTCGCAGAGACCAGGTGGCTGCGACTGTTTATTAAAAACACAGCACTCTGCAAATTCGTAAGAAGACGTATAGGGTGTGACGCCTGCCCGGTGCCGGAAGGTTAATTGATGGGGTTATCCTACTCCCAAATTTTTTGCTAAATCAAGGCGGACGACGATGAAGCGAAGGCGCATACATTAGTATGTAACTGAGCTGAAGAGGATGTCCAACGCAGAGTTAGCGAGAAATATGGGAGTAGGAGAAGCTCTTGATCGAAGCCCCGGTAAACGGCGGCCGTAACTATAACGGTCCTAAGGTAGCGAAATTCCTTGTCGGGTAAGTTCCGACCTGCACGAATGGCGTAACGATGGCCACACTGTCTCCACCCGAGACTCAGTGAAATTGAAATCGCTGTGAAGATGCAGTGTACCCGCGGCTAGACGGAAAGACCCCGTGAACCTTTACTATAGTTTTGCACTGGACTTTGATGATGACTGTGTAGGATAGGTGGGAGGCTATGAAGTGGAGACGCCAGTTTCCATGGAGCTGCCCTTGAAATACCACCCTGTTATCATTGAGGTTCTAACTTAGGCGAGTGAATCCTCGTCAAGGACCGTGCATGATGGGTAGTTTGACTGGGGCGGTCTCCTCCCAAAGAGTAACGGAGGAGCACAAAGGTACCCTCGGTACGGTCGGACATCGTACCAAGAGTGTAAAGGCAAAAGGGTGCTTGACTGCGAGAGCGACGGCTCGAGCAGGTACGAAAGTAGGTCTTAGTGATCCGGTGGTTCTGAATGGAAGGGCCATCGCTCAACGGATAAAAGGTACTCCGGGGATAACAGGCTGATACCGCCCAAGAGTTCATATCGACGGCGGTGTTTGGCACCTCGATGTCGGCTCATCACATCCTGGGGCTGAAGCAGGTCCCAAGGGTATGGCTGTTCGCCATTTAAAGTGGTACGCGAGCTGGGTTTAGAACGTCGTGAGACAGTTCGGTCCCTATCTGCCGTGGGCGTAGGAAAATTGAGAGGAGCTGCTCCTAGTACGAGAGGACCGGAGTGGACGAACCTCTGGTGTACCGGTTGTGACGCCAGTTGCATTGCCGGGTAGCTAAGTTCGGACGGGATAACCGCTGAAAGCATCTAAGCGGGAAGCCTCCCTCAAGATGAGTTTTCCCATGAAGCCCGTTGAAGACGACGACGTTGATAGGCAAGGTGTGGAAGTACGGTAACGTATGAAGCTAACTTGTACTAATTGGCTGATTGTCTTGACCATATAACCTGAAGTGCTGTA
>NZ_JBNVZS010000027.1:0-3275 GCF_052527395.1 Legionella pelazae | reverse complement strand
TTTGTTTTTTATCTGTCATGCCCGCGTAGGCAGGCATTCATTTATCGGTAGCACCTATGAAGATAAAAAAATCCGATCTCTCAAAATACAACTCCTTTATGCATTTTTATCTTAAGTAAGTACAATATGATAAGCTGCGGATAATAATGAGTACCCACCTACGGGGTATGACAAAAAGTAATGCGGGTATGACAAAAAATTTAAAGAAATGATTTTGTCATCTCTACCTAAAAAATGACATAATATTAATTAATCACCTTGCAAAAAGATTATAATTAAAAATTAAAATAGGCTGTTTGGCTATGAGTCTTATTACTTTAAATCAAGTTACATTAAATGTTGCTGGCAATAAATTACTCGATGCAGTGGATTGGCAAATTCAACCCAAAGAACGCATTGCCTTAGTCGGACGCAACGGGGCCGGTAAATCATCCTTATTAAAATTATTACAAGGTGAGCTTACACCGGATTCAGGTCAACTCCATCGTTTAAGCGGAATAAGAGTTGCTGGCTTAACCCAAGATGTACCACATGCTGATGAAGAAACCGTTTATCATTTTTTAGTCAAAAGTCTAGGTGTGGTCGGTGAAGTATTAGGTGAATTTAGACGTCTATCCGCTAGCAATGACACAACCCGATTAGCAGCCTGCCAACTAGAGATGGACCGTCTCCATGCTTGGGATAGTTTACCGCGGGTAGATATGATGGCAAGCCGACTTAGCTTAAACCCTGATGCGCGTATGAGTGAATTATCGGGCGGTATGAAACGCCGAGCTCTCTTAGCAGCGGCCTTAATTGCAGCGCCTGATTTATTGCTTCTAGATGAGCCAACGAACCATTTGGATATTAATTCCATTGAATGGCTAGAATCTTATCTTAAAACGTATAATGGTAGTTTATTGGTTGTCACCCACGATAGAGAATTTTTAAATCAAGTCGCTAATCAGATCGTTGAAATTGACCGAGGCAAGCTCTATATCCATCACTGTAACTATGAAACCTACTTAGATAGGCGTGAAGCGATGCGGGTCACTGAAGCGCGCCATAATGAATTATTTGATAAACGTTTGCAAGAGGAAGAAGCCTGGATTAGAACAGGAATTAAAGCACGCCGTACGCGCAATGAAGGGCGGGTTCGCGCTTTAAAAGCGATGCGTGAAGAATATAAAGCGCGCCGTGAACAATTAGGCAAAGTTAAATCAATGGCTTTAGACGTTTCACGTTCAGGGACACTCATTATAGAAGCAGAACACGTTAATTATGCAATTGACGATAACTTATTGGTAAACGATTTTTCGCTCTTACTAACTCGTGGTGATAAATTAGGTATTTTAGGCCCTAATGGTTGCGGTAAAACAACATTAGTTCGCCTACTGTTAGGTGAGCTTACACCACAAAGCGGGACTATTCGCCGCGGTGTTAACTTAGAAATTGCCTATTTTGATCAGTTGCGAGCACAATTAGATGAAAATCAGACGGTCATGGCCAATGTGAGTGATGGTTCAGACTATGTCACCATCAATGGCAAACAAAAGCATGTTGCCACTTACTTGCGAGAATTTTTATTTCCTCCTGAACGCTTCAACCAAGCGGTCCACACACTCTCCGGGGGTGAACGAAACCGACTGCTGCTGGCTAAACTTTTTGCCAAACCAGTTAATTTACTGGTTTTAGACGAGCCCACTAATGATTTAGATATCGAAACACTAGAATTGCTAGAGCAGCTTCTTATTGAATATAAAGGTACGCTAATTTTAATAAGCCATGATCGGGAGTTTATTAATCAAGTGGTCACCAGTGTATTAGTTTATGAGGGCGAGGGGCAATTTAATGAATACCTAGGTGGCTATGAAGACTATCGCCAAGTGCAGAAGAAACAACAACGCCCACAGCCTGCTTTGTCCAAAGCAGAAGTCAAAGAAACGCCTAGAATTAAAAAGCTAAGCTTTAATGAACAGCGTGAATTAACTCAATTACCGCAACAAATTGAAAAATTAGAAGAAAAAATTGCTAAGCTGCAAGAACAAATGGCATCACCTGATTTTTATCAACAAGATACACAAGCGATAACAGAACATAGCCAGCAATTAAAAGCGGATGAAGATTTATTAAAGCAATTTTATGAACGTTGGGAAAGCTTAGAGAGTCGAGGATAGATATGGATTTATTAATAGTAACAGTCATTATCCTTGGATCTGCTATCCTTGTTTTCTTCTCAGCTGAGTTTGGCAACATGATAAAAAAAGTCATGGCCATTCGCGGTGTCAAACTCTTTTTGCCGTTAACCTTAGTATCTTGGTTCGTAATAAGTTCTGAAGCTTGGATTTTATGGGGGTTATTATTTTTAAAAATAGGTTTACATACTACGGTATCATGGCTAGCAAAGATAATGCCTTTTCAAGGGTGGAAAGAAAGCCTTGCGACCTTTATTTTAATTTATTTAATCACGTTAATTCCTTTAAGCATCATCTATTGGCGGAAAAAAAAGCGGCCTTTCTTTCATAAATCCAATCTTTGGATTATCCCGGCTTGTATATGGATCTTATTATTAATTACTTTAACCGTGGGATTTTACTAAAAGGCCACAAATAATATTCACAGTTTCAGAATGAATGTAAAGCGCATCAATTAAAATTATTAAGAAGGTTAGGTAACTTAAAAAATATTAGTTGCTATAAGAAAATGAGTTATGAGTTTAGGGCTTAAATCAAACAATTTCTTTAAAGTAAAGGAGTTTTGGCCCTCTAACTGAAGTAAATACGCTTAAACCGTAATAAATTGATAAAAAAAATAGCAATAAGTTTAATATTTAGGTATAATATGTTAAATAAGAGTAATTTAGCAACTCGTCAAGTATGTTTATGACAAAAAGATAGTAAATTAAAAATAATGTTGCATTTCTAGTTACGTAACCCCTTTGTACTTGGGAGAAAAAGATGGCAGGTCAATACTTTGATCAATATAGTAGATTAATTGAGCGCGCTAATATTCAGAGATTAAATGATTTACGGGCTCTTGTCGCCGCAAATACAAATGATGATATCCGAAAAGAATTAGAAAAATTTGCTTCAAATGAATTACAGAACAACACCCTCGCTCTATATAGTCCTACAAATCGTATGGCTCTTGGAACGGGATATGGTGACACAAGGTACATTGATAATACAGATACCGATGTGCTGAAACGGATAGCCAGACGACGCATAAAATTCTTTGAACTCCAAGCTGCGATGATTGCCAGCACTGACGCTGCTCGCGTTCACTTACAAGCTGTA
>NZ_JBNVZS010000026.1:0-3363 GCF_052527395.1 Legionella pelazae | reverse complement strand
TAGAATAAATTCGTAGTATACCAAAAAACGTTCGTTTTGTGAGACCTAAATCCCCTAATTTTGCTAATTAATACAATAGATACGTACATACTGAGTATTAATATAAAAATATAACTTTATTTTTGCTCAAAAGCGGTGAGAATGGGGCAGGGTATAGAATCAGTCTTATTACATTCTTTAATTAAATGATAAAGTGAATCTCGAGCCTCTTTAAGTTCGAGAAGTTGTATATCAATTTTTGCAATCCGTTTTTGAGCGATACTTCTTACACGCCCCCTATCATTTTTAGCATCAAGTTCTAATAATTCTTTTATTTCCTTTAGGGTAAAACCTGCTTTCTTTGCTGAAAGAATGAACCGTAAGCGACTAATGTCGTACTCATCATAGCGCCGGATTTTTTTTGAACTAAATTCTTCCATGCGTGGAGGGACATTAAGGAGCCCTTGTCTTTGGTAATAGCGAATTGTTTCTACCCCAACTCCACAAAGTTTAGAGAATTCCCCAATTGTTTTATTACTCATTATTTGACTCCGTACTATAGTACATACTCTATATTACTTATAGACCATGAATTAATGGAGTATTCAAATGAGTAATACAGCTAAAAAAGCAACCCTCTATCGTATGGTGATGCCAAAACACACGTGCCCTTATGGTCTCAAAGCAAAAAACTTATTACAACAGCAAGGTTATAGCGTTGAAGATAAGTGGCTAACTAGCTGTGAGGAAGTAGACGCGTTTAAAACGAAACATAACGTAAAAACAACGCCTCAAACGTTTATCAATGGGAAACGGATTGGCGGATACGATGATTTACGTGCCTATTTTGGAAAAAAAGTGCGGGATCCAGACGAAAAAAGTTATCGTCCTGTGATTGCTCTTTTTGCAGTAGCCGCACTTATGGCACTCGCTACAAGCTATGCCTTTACCGGCTCAGTTTTTACAACGAGGGCTTTAGGCTGGTTTATTTCCTTTAGCATGACAATACTTGCGCTTTTAAAACTACAAAATATCGAGAGTTTTTCAACCATGTTTCTAAATTACGACCTCTTAGCCAAGAGGTGGGTTCCTTACAGTTATATTTATCCTTTTGCGGAAGCATTAGCAGGGATTTTAATGATTGCCGGGGCTTTCCACTGGATTTCAATCCCGGTAGCTTTATTTATAGGAACGATAGGCGCCATTTCAGTATTTAAAGCAGTTTATATCGATAAGCGCGAATTGAAATGTGCCTGCGTTGGTGGCAACAGTAATGTACCTTTAGGATTTGTTTCATTGACTGAAAACTTAATGATGATTGGAATGGCTTTAGCAATGTGGATTATGTAACGATATCGTCATTTAATTTTTTTGACATCACCTTTCATTGAAATTTAATGGTTAATTTTTCAGGAGAAGTTCATGCGATACTTATTTTTTTCTCTATTATATCTCGGGCTTCCGCTGTGCGTGTTCCCATCTTACTCCCAAGAGCCATATCCTCATTCGCATCAACATGTTGTAAAAAGTGAGGTGTCAGGTAGCAGTCAAATTAAGCTTTTGCTGAAAAATCTATTGAACATGCTTACGCCGAATAAACCAGTAACTATTAGATTTCAATTGATTAAAGATAATAAGGCACTAACATTTAATGATTTAAAGAAAGTGCACACTGAGAAAATCCATGTACTCCTCATTGATTCCTCTCTTAGTGACTATCATCATCTCCATCCCTTGAGGGAGAATCAACATTTTGTGTTTAACTTTACCCCAAAAAACGAAGGTTCCTATCGAATGTGGGTCGATATTACATCCCTTAAAACCAATCAGCAGGAATTTTTAGTGACTGATATAAAAGCTGCCTCCAAAGATCTACCGGTTAAAGAAGAAGTAGCATTAGACGCTACCGTGAGTCCTTATGAATTCACTTTAAAACTAAACTCTGAAACTAAAGCAGGACGGGAGGTAATGGCAACCATCACCGTTACAAAAAATGGCCAACCATTTACGGATCTAGAGCCAGTAATGGGTGCATTTGCTCATGTTGTTGGCTTTAGCGGCGATCGTTCATCTATTGTTCATATTCATCCTATGGGAAAGGAACCTAGTAAAGAATCTGATCGAGGGGGTTCTGAGATAATGTTTCATATAAAATTTAAAAAATCCGGTTTTGTTAAATTATTTGCACAATTTCGGATTAATGGACAAGATATTTACGTTCCATTTGCTATTAAGGTAGATTAATAAGAAGATTGATTGTAAATACAGAGTACTTCGAGAAATTATTTTAGAGTATAAGCTGGAGTATGAACATCAGCGTACTGGCACTCTATTTAGAATAGAGATAGCAGTATAAACAAGTCGCCTGCATAATGTTTTTGATGGTTGAAATTAAGTGGAGTCTCAGAAAAGTTTCTTTTGTTGAGACTCTTATAACCTTAGCTTTCCTGTCAATAAATTCTAGGCCTAATCATATTAAGTCCTCATAAATAAAAATCAAACTTTATTGAGAGTAAAAATAAGGGAGTTAATAAAAGTTAGAAATATCACAAAGGTGTATCTATTTAATAGTATAAAAAATAGATAAAATTGAAAATGTAATGCATTTGTTATACAATTAGGTTGTAAAGATATTTGGAGTTCCTATATGAATAAGGCAGCAACGATTAATGCTCGTATTGAGCCTGCTCTTAAACTACAAGCAGAAGAGATTTTACATAAAGTGGGTCTATCTTCAGCTGAGGCGATTCGTCTATTTTATAGTCAAGTTTGCCTTCAAAACGGCCTTCCATTTGAAGTAAAAATACCCAATAAACAAACGCGTGATGCGATGAAAGAGCTAGAGTCAGGTAAAGGCGAACGATTTAAAACCATGAAGGATGTATGGGATTCTATCGATAATGCTTGAGTTAGAATTAGCGTCCCAATTTAAACGTGATTTGAAAAAGATTGTTAAGCAAGGGAAGAGTAGAAAACTTCTTGATTCTATTGTAGAACAATTGCAAAGGGAGGAGCCTTTAGCACCAAAGTATAAGGATCATAATCTTTCTGGAATTTGGAGTGGGTTTCGTGAATGCCACATTACCCCAGACTGGTTATTAATTTATAAAATTATTAAAGGTGATCGACTACAATTGCTAAGATTAGCGCGAACAGGTTCTCATTCTGAGCTATTTAAATAGAATATACTTGAATGGCCACAAAAAGGTCGTTTCTTGAGACTGTTATTTTAATACTTAGAGTGAGCCATTGTTATTCTATAAAGAGCTCTGTTGCAAGAAACGATTTTATTAGAGGCTGATCACGGTAAACTTAAGCAAGTGATTAATCCTGTAAGAGGATTTAAAGCCATGAAAACAGCTTACGCTTCGATTCGATTAAAAA
>NZ_JBNVZS010000025.1:0-11193 GCF_052527395.1 Legionella pelazae | reverse complement strand
CCTATTTACTATATTTTTCAAGAAACGATTATAGTCTCGCAAAACGACCGTTAAATGATACTAATATGAATAGCGTGCAGCATTTACACCTGCAAAATTGGACCTGGATATTGAGCTACAATACTATCTGAGGTAAGTAAAGTAATTCCTTCCTGCGTAGCTTGAGCCACAAGTATTCTATCAAATGGATCTTTATGAATAGCAGCCAGATTTTGAATAAATACAGTATGAGCACTTTCAATTGGTAATTCAATATAGTCATTATCCAATAAATTGCGCCGCAGTACTCGCACATCAATTCGAAAATTAATCTTCTGTAAGCTACTTTTAATAGCAATTTCCCAGATACTGGCAGCGCTAAAAAAGAGCTCGTTTGATTCATCCTCAATAATACGCCGTGCTTCAGCTGGTAATTCCTCGGGAAAACCAGCTGCCCATAAAATTAAATAGGTATCAAGTAGTACTTTCATAAATTGCCGTCAAAAAGCTTTTCTATTTCTGTACTTCCTATCCTATCAAAATCTTTCGGTATAGTTAGCTGACCTATCATGAACCCTAGACGCTTTTTTTTAGGACTGGCTGTTGTAAACGCTGTGACTTTTACAAGAGGCTTACCTGCTTTTGCAATAATAAAAGGTTCACCTTGAACTGCTTCTTCTATTAACTTAGATAAGTGAGTTTTAGCTTCATGAATATTTACTTGGTGCATAAAATTTTCTAAAAACTAAGTTTACTTAGCTTAGTTTAATTAAAAATAAGTTATTTTACAAACTATACTTTTGAGACCATATTTAATACAAACCCTCAGAATAGTCGTTCTCCCTACGAAATACCCTGACTGATGGTGTTTAGGTGTAATACTGATGTAAGCGGCAAATTGTTTGGCGGTTTTAAAGGCATTAATATCAGGCATTAAAGCAAGTACACGAAAGGCAGTTAACTTACCAATGCCAGTAATAGTGTTGAGTAACTTAAACTGCTCATTGAGTTGGTTATGATTAGCAACCAAACTCGCTATTTCTTTTTCGATTTTAGTAATCTCTTTTTGAAGTTTTGTTAACTCTTTTATTTCTTTTTTGTTCAGGAGGCATGGCTTGATAAAGGCGAGGATCCATCCGTTGGCCAAATTGAGCAATTATTTTAGCATCAATGATGTCATTTTTATTGCGCGCTAAGGATGCTCTTGCAAAATTTTTGACTTGAAATGGATTAATGACACTGACTCAAATTGCCTTTTTAACTAAAAAATCAGCGAGACGCTCACTATAATGACCCGTTGCTTCCATACAAACCCAGGGCAATCGTGTGTGTTGACTAAGCCAGCCTTCAAACGCCTTATGACCTTTAGGGCAATTGCTAAATACCAACTGCTTATCGCGTCCATTAACTTTAACTGCGATATCAAATTTAGCTTTCGCAACATCAACTCACCCATGCAATCTCCAATAGCTTGTGAAAACACTTAGGGGTAGTTATCAATTGACCAGGCTTGTGAATACAGGTTTACTTGTGAGGGGTTGGCCTAAGATACTGTTCAGTCAGTAGATAAGTGGGGAGAAGGTCCTACTCTACGCTTCAGGCTTTTGCCTTGCCTTGATTCAAGATCGCTTCTCCCATCCCAAGTGCCCTTGAGATTAAGCTTTTTTGCTTACCTTTTAAAGATACAAGCCTTGATGTAGCGTAAGTGTAAGTTCACAACACTTAAGCTATGCTTTTCTCTGCAATAATTTCTTTTTGTACTATAATTGAGCTTAAAGTTCAATTATAGTGAATATATCATGTCTGCTTTACTTAATGAGAATGAAATCATCACGGGGCTTATCGATAAATTATATACAAGTTGTATGGAAGCACGTAACCGAGGTCTTCAAATTTTTGAGGCTAAAGAATACGATGATAAGAAATTAAGGAATTGTTTAAATAATAAGGAAAATATTTTTGAGGTTGATAACCAATTTAAATCGAATTACTTTGTCAAGAGAGCTTTACAGCCAAAAGATATAAGGATGCTGGTTGGCTCGTATCATGAACAAATCGCGTCCATTAAAATAACAGATACTTGTGGCCATATACCTTATGTGATTGGGCAGGCTGACTTTATCGCCACATTTGCTTTAAAAGATGGGCAAAAGCTTCACTTTTTAGTTAAAGGTGGTTTTGATGATCAAATTAAGCAACTTATAAATAAGCTTCCAGAAGAGAATCTTGAAGTTGTATCTAAGAAGTGTAAGCGTACGTCAAAACAGCCAAAAAGCCCTCAATTCTGGGCTGAAGACTGGGAAGAGGAAACAGTTGCAAAAAGCCATTATGATAAAATAAGTGATGATTTTATGAAGCAACGATTTGAAGATAATGTGCTACCCTTGGCTAAGGGAAAAGAGAAATTAATTATCATGGACATTGGCGGTGGAAAAGGGCGATTAGCAAGTAAACTTATAGATATCTTAATAAAGCATCAAGTTCCTTTTAAGTATATTTTAATAGAGCCTGCATCTTCTCAGTGTGAGACTGCTACGAAACAATTTCAAGAAAGATATCCAGAAAAAATGCATAGCGGGGATATTGAAGTGATCAACTTAACCCTTGCCGATTTCTCAACTTCAGAAGAGTACGCCAATTATTGCGGAGAAGTTGATGCAATCATCTTATCCGGAGGGCCTATTAATGAAGAAATAGTTTGGATGAACGAGGCACAAGAAAACTTCTCACGTATACAACCTTTGCTCAGCGAAAATGGATTAATCATTGCTGCAGGCCTTTCTCCTTTGCATTTTACAAGAAAAGATTTTACTGAAAAATATGGCTTAGAAGTGGTTGGCACTGTTAAACGAAATCCAGCGCAAAGCTCCTATCAGAGAGATGAATTACATCAGTGCTATGTCATAAAAAATTCACCAAACCATGCTCTAGAAGCTTCGGCTGACACTAAAAAAGGTATGATGACATAACAGGCTCTATTGCAAAAATTTTTTAGTTTTGGAAAGTGGATTCTTGAAGTTGAAATCTGATAGTTTTGGCTATTTGGGTGGAAAATTAATTCATCTAATTTAAACTTTTCAATATCCAAGTGAAAAATATTTTTTTGATTTTTATAGAATTCAAGTTTTTGCAACAGCGTCCAATAGCCTTTCCTGCTTAGATAACATCGTACCAGCTTGGAAATTGTCAGATCAAATTTTGGCTACTACTCATCAGGATTCATTTTTACTTTCTTGGAAGCTTGTTCATTATCTGAAGTTTGTTCATTATCTCTTGATCTTTTTTTTGAGAAAAATGACGGAGATGTATGATATTCAAAGCTGGTCTTCTTCTTTGGGATAAAATGTTCTTCAGGCTCAACCCTTAACCAACTCTGGTCTGAATTTGATTGGACTTTTACGCCCATTACCTCGAAACACAGACCTCCACCCTGTCTTTTGCCCTTCAGACGTCGCCTTCCATGTACTTCTACGGTAGGAAAGGTAAATGCTTGAGGATTCTCAATACTATGTTCTTTCGAATATTTTTGGAGAGTATTACACAAAACTTCAGGGCCAGAACCTTTTATCGTTAAGTTAAACCGGTCTTCGGTAAGATAACCAGAGTTTAACCGTTCTTCCTGGATTTTTCTCTTTTTATCCATCAATGTTAGCTTATGTTTATTCAGATTCAGATCTTTGTTTTTATCTGGAACCCCGTAAAATGAAAGCAAGGACGTGTGCTCATCAAATTGTTTATAACTGGTAAATATATCTATGATAAGCTGTTTTAATATTTCATGATTTTGAACAGAGCCAAGAATGTCATTTCCTTCTGAAAAAGATTTGGCGAATTTATCAAACACAAGACCGGCCTTAAAACCAAGCTCTGCATTATCTGATTGTAATTGTGTAACCATAAAATCGACAAACTGGATTAAGAAAATGGTATCTGTATCAAAATAATACCCACCCTCTTGCCGTAGAATTTCAGGAACCAGTAAATCTTTACGGGCTGCTGGATTGGCATTACCTACCGCTTCTCTTCCTAAGTACGATTCAAGTTGTTTTTCACCACCCAAGTTTTGGATTTCAGGTGTTTTATAGAAAGGATCATTTCTTGCCTTCATTAAAAGAGTTTCAATGTTTCTTATATTAATCAAACCTTGAGGAATAAAAATATCATTGTTAGCAATTGTCTTGTAAAAGTCGCTATCTTTGTCCATCCAAAGAGTTAATTCAAATCCGCTTTTTTTTGCTAAGTGGGCTAAATTTAGAATACTTAATAGATATTTCTTTGGAACCGGTTTACTTACCCAAACGAAATGAATTTTTTTTGGAATTTCTGGCATTTCAAATTCTCCCGCAATAAGCAGCTAATTTGAAGCTATAATGTTATATTATTACACAAAATGGTTAAGTAAATATTAACAAAAATACGTGTTGGTCTTCGTAAATTTTGTTTCATTTAAAACGCAGAAATTTTTCATCAATAATTCATCATCAGATAGGCTTCATTATTCTTCCAATACAGAGGCTATTTGCTCTTTATTTACCTCTAAGATAACTTTAAGTTTATCTACTTCACCCTCCTTTATACAAAGAATAATATCTCGAAAAGGAGGCATGTTAATTTATCCTACAATAAAATTGACTATCAATTTATAGTATAGCAAAGGGGCTCTTCGTTTCTGGTAATGCTTGATAAAACAGAAAAATCATTAGATTACATTTTAATATTATTTGCAGCGAGGACTCGTTAGAGGATTACTCTGCTCCATGAGATTCCATTTTGCTTTAATTTGCTCAACTTCCTTCTTGGCTTCTAAAGAAGTACGTTCGAAATCAAGATTCGTTAATAAATTACCAGACATCTTTTGTAAACGTATCTTCGCATGGAACCAATTTTTCAATTGTCCTTGCGTTGCTTGCCAAATACTTTTCCCTTGATAAGCATTGGAAATCATAGGAAAAGAATATTGTTCTAATTGTTGAGCCATAGTCAATGCATTTAAAGCTTCTTTAAAGAAAAATTGCTTTTGTAATACTTCATCTCCATTTATAGAAAGCAATGGATAAGAAGATAATTCCTGATACACATTAGACAATAATAAATAACCAGGTGTCCAATATAACTCGGCTGCACGTTGGGCGTAAAATAAAATCTGAGCTGCAATCGACTGATCAGTATACTTGCTTAATAGCTTTAATCCTTCAATACATAGCTCGTTTAAAGCAAAAAAACAGCCAATTTGTCCTGCTAACTTCAAATATTCAGCTGCCTCATCAAATAATGTTGGTGTCATTTCTTTATCTTTAATCAAATCACAATAAACCTGATAGACAAACAGACCTTTTAGTAAGTCAAGGCAGGAAAGAGTGGGCATCGGTACATTTTCATGCCTAGTATCCTGGTTATTTTTTGCTTCTTCTTGTAAACCTGACCCACATTGCCGCCATAAACTTTCCCAATAATCGTCAAACATAGATTGTTGACATATTTGATTAATGAGTGGATAGATAAGTGCAATTTTAAATAAGCTGCTCTCTGGCGCATTTATAATAATAGAATACAGTTTATCAGTTATTTCCAAATTTTTAATATTAGGCTCATCGACTTCTTCCTCTGTAGAGGGAAGATGAAGAAGGATCTGCGAAAATATATAGTTGTCTTCTGCAGATAATGAAAGAAAATTTTCCAAGCTCACAATCTATCCTCTAATTTAAGCATAATGCTCTTATTTTACTGTTATATTAAGCGGATCAACAATCTCTTGTTCCGGGTCAGAGTTAACAATTGAAACATTTGAAACAAAACTAAATGAATCACCTATTTTTCTTTGATTCAACCAAGAGAGAGGACGATATCTCATGTTACCACTTGCAATTCTTTCATAATCTTCGGACTTAAGAACAGCTTTTTTCTCTACCGGAAGTGGAGTAAACGGAAAATATTTCTGCTGTATAGCAAGAAGGGCTAATGCGGGCAATATACCTTCCAATTGTTTAATATCGTGAATCCCTGGTAAATCAAAGGTAATAGAACTCTTTCTTGCCGATCTAAGTCTAATGATTAGAAGGGCAAATTTATTGCATTCTGATTTATCTTCAACAGCCCCTGAAAGTACTGTGATAAGTTCGTCTAATGGCGCCTGATTAATATCCGGGATACTGTACTTATGAGCATCAAATCTTACTTGATTTACCGCTCTTTTTTCACTAGCCATCTCCTCTTTGTTAATTGGAGCTGGCTTAGGAAACATAGATTTTTGTTGTAATTGCTTGACCATATTTTTTATAGTCCAAGAAGAGCGGTAAATACCGCCAGGTGCCTTAGTTTCATGAGGAAGATTTTCTTTTGCATGTTTTAACGCTAACTTATTCCACTCTTCGCGCTCTTTGGCCGTATCTAAACCAATTCCCAGGGTTCCTGCTGCACCCCAAACAAAAATACTACCATCTTCTTTTTTTGAATGAGTACCTAATGGTATTTGACTCGATTTATCACCCTCATAAATACATCTTTCAAAATTACTTAATCCAGTAGTTAGGGAATGCGGCTTTTGCCCAGAGGAATAAACTACTTGATCGCAGATAATTTTTTTCCCCGTTAGATCCAGATGATTGCCAATATGATTATCAGGTGCATCAAAAGTTAGTTGAAGTCTGCCATTAGAGAGTTCTTCTATTTGGGTGACTCTGCCCAATGCAAGATTTACTTGACTGGTAGCTGTATCTATCAACCGATTTAACGCTTTAACATTATTAAATCCTTGACCATCAACTGCTACCCAATATTTAATAGTTGCCTGAGGCTGTGAGCCATAAACGATTTCCGCAATCCAAGCCGCATTAATTGCTGAACTACCAATAAAGACTACTTCACCGTGCAGCTCATATTCTCCATCTTGTGCATATACAAGCTTGCCATTGCTTATTAATTTCCTTTCTAATTCAGGTTTGATTTGAGCATGAGTAAAAGTATTTGGCGCTCCTAAGCCAATACATAAATCAATGGAAGCGGTATAAAAATATAAAACTTCATCTTCAATTTGTACAGAAACTCTATATTGATAATCGATATGTTGCCATGAATATAAAGTTTCCGAGGAACATGATTTTTTATCTTCAAACTTTAGCATTTTTGCATTGAGTACTGCCATGTCAAGATCGTTTTGTGTTTCGACAAGTGATTTCTGAAAATCGCTCGCAATAACATATTGATATGGATTTCTTTTCATCTCATGATTCAATACAAAATCATCCGAGTGAGAGCTAAAAACTTGTGGTGTTTGAATACCGCTAGGCTGCCCCATAATTCTATGACCTTCTTTAAGCCAAGTGTTAGGATTGGCTAAATCATTTATGACTAATACATGCTTACGAAATTCCTCTGGAAATTCAGCATAAAGCATAGTGCTAGCTACACCGCCGCCAATGACAATCCGCTCAAATTTTGGAGATTTATTTTCTTTTATTTGCTTAAGTACTGTTTTAAGTAACATAAGCGAGCGTAGTTTATGAATAATTTGATTTTTCTTTATAGAATGTTCTATTTCTTTTCTGCGAAGTAATTCAAACCTAGTGTCATCTGCATTGGAATTTTCTTTATAGAAATTAATTATTTCTGCCCGAAGTTTACTTATTTCTTCAGCCTCTTTATTTAATTTCTCTTCTTCTAATTTTAATAAATAAATTTCTCTTGAAATTTTTTGTTTTGAAATCATTCGAATATACATCAACTTGTTTTAAATTGATGCATTGTAACTAAGATTTATTAACATTATATTAAGAATAAATTCAAAATTCCTTTATCGCTTTGCATAGAAGAATTTTTTAGGAAGAGTAAATAAATAAGAAATAGCTCATTTTAAAATGATTTCATATGACTAAAATAGGGTTTTATGGATAAAAACATCGAGTTGAAGCGAATTTAGGGGAAAATCTTGTTTGTAACAAGGCTAGATTAAATCATTTTGTGTGCATATTAGTTGCCTTATTTGTATGTAGCAAGAACAATAAATTTGAGTAAAATTACTGTAGCTTTTTCTTCAAATTCTAATATCAATTCACGCTATAAAAGAATTCAGCGTTTTTTTGCAAAATTTAAAATGGATCACACAATCATTACAGGGTTTATGTTTAAGTTACTTGCAAGTAAATATACAAATTTCAGAAAGCGATTGGAAGATTTAAATAACTCAAAGTAAAGTATGAAAGAGCAGCGACTTGATAACTATTACATTTCAGTTAGACAAGATGAAACAACTGATTAATAAAAGATACCTCATTTCGATTGCCACCCATCCATTTATTAAATTGTCCTTTTTTAAACACACGCATGATTTCAAAGTCCTTAATCGTGGCATAAGCGGTTTTCATTGATTGAAATCCACTCTTAAGATTAATAAGTCGCTTGAGTTTTCCCTGATCGGATTTAAGTGGGTTATTACGATATTTAATTTGGTGATGTTTGACTCGCTAGGTCTAAAAAAAATTTATTTTTTGAAGTCAAATTTAATTATTTTTACTCTTACTTTGGGGCTTAATTAATTGTTTTAGATTTTTGAGATTATACACGTGAAAATTATTTTTTGATTTTTACAAAATTAACTTTTGCAACAAAGTCATACATTTTAAGGTTATAAACTTATTTAATTTTTAATATTGAAATTGTTTAGCCTACAATTTTCATAATAGTTGAATTGAACCCTCTAGTTTATTGATAATACAGTACCGCCAGTTAACTCACATAAATTTTGACCTGTTAGGTTAAACACGGCATTCGGCGTACCTGCAGCAGCCCATATCTCATCATAGGTTAATAAATCTTTATCAATAAATATTAAATCGATATGCTGTTTATGACCAATAGGAGGAATACCGCCGATAGCAAATCCTGTAATTTCACGTACAAAGTTAGGCTCTGCTCTACATATTTTTTCACCGACATGATCTCTAATAATTTTTTCATTTACGCGGTTTTGTCCGGAAGCTAACACTAAAACAGGACGATTAGTTATTTTTGTTCTAAAGATTAGTGACTTCACAATCTGAGGAACCGCACATCCAATTGTTGAGGCAGCCTCCTCAGCGGTCCTTGTACTCTCAGAAAGCTCTAAAACCTTGTAATGTAATCCTCTACTTAGTAACGCACTTTGAACACTTTGCGCGCTTTTAGCTAGTTTATCCTTCATTTTATATCTCAATCCCTTAAGTAATATCTAATCATAGGTGGATATATAAAATTAATTCCAAAATGGCAAGTTGTTTCGATGTTGATCAAAAATAGATTTAGAAAGCTTTGAGAGTACAACCCTTCTCTTTCATCATTAAAATATGTTAAATATTTTTCCAAAGTCTGATTTATCAAATTTTTATAATGCCTTATTAAACGACCCTTTTTGTCATTTATAATTTATCTCTACTTAGACTAATATCATACTTTCTATTTACTAATATTACTATGTATAGCTTTGTGCTTTGGATTTATAGGCATGATTGGCTCTATAAAAAATGGCTATTATAGATTAATATTCATTTTTTTAACGCAGCCTTTTATAATGAACACACTTAACGTTTGCTAAGGTCAAAATGTTTAATCTAATTGTAGGTAAATAATATAATGAGTGCAAATGCAAAAAGATAAATTATTAAAATTACTTAATTCCAAGAATCTCAAAAAAAGTAAAGTTCTTTCTATTTATTTGCTCAAAAAATTTTTAGAAACCCAGCCAATCCAAAGAATGAAAAAGGATGATGATATATCTTTCAGAGACTATTTAACCTTTTTCCAAAAAGATCTTAAAGATGTTACAGATTTATTTAAGCCACCTTATTTAAAGAATGAAGATAAAGATGCGACTGTTTTACTTAATAGCTTTATATATTCAGAAAAAAGAAAGCCACTAATGATTATATCTGAAAATATTTTAAAGTATAAACTAGATAAGCTTAACTTCATATCTGAGCCTGCTTCTACACTCACATTCTTACCAAATGGAAACATTCTCAGTGGTACTTGTTATGCCAATCAATATGGCACGGTTTATGGTAAAATAGTGCTTCGTGATTCCTTAGGAAAACGCCTTAAGAATTTAGTTAATGAGCCTGCTTCTACGCTTGCACTTCTACCAGATGGAAACATTCTCAGTGGTACTTGTTATGCCAATCAATATGGCACGGTTTATGGTGAAATAGTGCTGCGTGATTCCTTAGGAAAACGCCTTAAGAGTTTAGTTAATGAGCCTGCTTCTACGCTTGCACTTCTACCAAATGGAAACATTCTCAGTGGTACTTGTTATGCCAATCAATATGGTACGGTTTATGGTGAAATAGTGCTTCGTGATTCCTTAGGAAAACGCCTTAAGAATTTAGTTAATGAGCCTGCTTCTACGCTTGCACTTCTACCAGATGGAAACATTCTCAGTGGTACTTGTTATGCCAATCAATATGGTACGGTTTATGGTGAAATAGTGCTTCGTGATTCCTTAGGAAAACGCCTTAAGAACTTAATTAATAAGCCTGCTTCTACACTTAAACTTCTACCAGATGGAAACATTCTCAGTGGTACTTGTTATGCTAATCAATATGGTACGGTTTATGGTGAAATTGCACTTAAAAGTATAAAGTTGATTGAAGTAAAAACAAAACTGACTTTAGGTGCTACACCTCTCTTGCAAAAAATTGACGAATTTTTATTAGAGCAATCTACTATAACATGCGCTCAATTTCATAAAGGTTATGTAAATCCTACAGGTGAAACATCTCAGTTATGCAGGCTACCTAAAGAAATATTAAGTTCTATTTATTCTTATGTTTTTCCATTTCCAGGTAAGGAAAAAGAGGTAGTAATAAATCCCGATTGCTTTCCTTATCAGACTAGTAAAGATAGCAAACAAGTGTTATTAGGTGACGAGTTTTCTAGAAAAATATTTACATTTTTTTCCAAGTCAAGGCCTATAGTTAGAGATGAACAATGTTATTTGACTCCGTTGCAAAAACCAATGTAAATCCTAAAAGCTGGTTAATGAAAGTCATTTCATTCCTATGGCCAACCAACTAGATATCAAACTACCCTTTCTTGAACATCCCATGATTTCAAATCCTTGGTGGCATAGGCTGTCTTGTTAGGCTGGAATCTCTTATTGGATTGATAAGTTGTTTGAGCTTACTATAACGAGATTCCAAAAAGTTATTGCCATACTTAATTTGATATTGCTTTGTATTTTCTTTC
>NZ_JBNVZS010000024.1:0-13663 GCF_052527395.1 Legionella pelazae | reverse complement strand
ATTCTAAGCATGGCTATGAAAGGAATTCGAAGAGCTAGCCATTGGGTCTGCAAATATCACAGTAATATTGGTACTATAGGCTGTTCTTCTTTCCACAACCTTATGATTTTGTATATCTTCAGTGGGTATCTGATTTAATATATCTTTCCATTCTGCTCGAATAACATTTTCTGTCATGTCAGCGTTTTCCCAGATACCTAAGCCTACAGCTAAAAATTCCAAGACAGCAGTGGTATCATCTTGCTCTTTTCCTGGCTGTAAACCAGCAGCATTATAGAAAGCATGAATCAATTCATGTGCAAGGCCAATGGCAGGTGGACGCTCATTATTTCTTAAGTAGTTGTCAAAAGCATTCCAGCGCACAGTGGTGCCTGAGCCTAATCCAGGTATGGTATAGGGATATAGTACAGTAATAGTGGCACAAAGTATTTGAGAAATGGCTCTTTTATTAAAATTTTTATACAAAAAATCATAACCTGTTGCTAACCAGGCATAAATATCCTCAGATGATAATGGTTTTTCAAAATAAGCTTTATCCTCAAGCGGATCTTCAAGCGTTATATGGGGCATCTTACTTATACAATTAGCTAACCACTCACATTGTTTAAGTTTATTATCCGTACCCGATGCTTTTTCAAGTGCCTGTAGAGCTTCTTTTCCTAACCGACCTGCTACCACCTCATCTGAGACTTGATCCATCGCCATTAAACTATGGGGTATTGCGCGATTTCCCTGATTCTCCGGAGAAGGCCAGATTTCAATTGTGTACTTCTTACTAAAATCAACTAAGTAATCAAGCAATATCTTACCTGTTTTAGTTAACGCAATATAATTTAAGTTATTAATGGCTTTTATATTAAAATCTAAGGGGAAGTTACCATAAAGATTTGATTGTTTTCTTGGATCATTACATAAAATAGCAATTCCGGGTGGATTTTCAGAAACCTTCCCCGCTCCTTGCCAATAAATATAGCGTGGCATTGGCGAGTAATAGAGAATATTTTCTTGAAGAATCTCTTCAATTTCAGTAAATATCGTCGCTGCCTCTTGATCACTCGGTTTCTTACCTAATTTAACTTGAAGTTGATTAAAAATTTTACTCCGTATTACATTACTTCCATCTGCAGCTGGGTATTTATTTGCTTCAAATTCGCTTAACAAAAATCGAATTTTTTCAATTCTCTTTTCTAAATTATTTTTAAAGAAAGCGAACTCTTTCTTCTTGCTAATACGAATTTTAGTAAGCAACATGAGAGCTTCACTGATTGGTCTAGTTTTCACTATTGTTAACCTAAAATTTATTTATACTTTATTATACCGCACAATTATTAAGCTAATCTGAACCTACTATGGTTTTAAAACCTAACTTAATTCAGCTTTCATTAAGGAAGTACGATTCATTTTTATCTTTCTCACACCTGTGTCGATTCAATGCTTTATTTAATAGCAATTGAGAGTAATTTAATTATTTAATATAGTCTCAGAAAACGACCCTTTTTTGAGACTCTTTATCACCTCCCCTCCTCCTTCCCAAAAAACCTTACCCAGAACCACTTCTAATCATCGCTATTTTTCTCAAAACCCGTATAAAAATTCAAAGTATTAAAAACTCATCAAAAACAATAATAATTGAGAAATTTGATGTCACGATTAATTGGCTATGCTCGTGTTAGTACCCTTGAACAAAATTTAAACTTACAAGTCGATGCCCTCTTAAAAGCAGGCTGTCAAAAAAATCTGATCTATAAAGATAAAGTTTCAGGCTCGAAACTGACCGACCTGGTCTAACGCAATGTTTAGAGAATCTAGAAACAGGAGATGTCTTAGTGGTTTGGCGTCTTGACCGCTTAGGTCGTTCCATGGTCCATTTGGTTTCGCTTATTGAAACTCTTAGAGAAAAAGGAGTAGGGTTTAAATCGCTGTGTGAAGGTGCAATTGATACGACCACTGTCTCGGGCGAATTGGTTTTTAATATTTTCTCATCAATGGCTCAATTTGAGCGCCGCCTAATTCAAGAGCGAACTCAGGCAGGTCTTTCTGCTGCGCGTGCTCGTGGCAAAAAAGGGGTCGCCCTAAAGTCGATGTCTCTAAGATTCAAGCTGCTAAGCGTATGCATCAAGATAAAGCCTTAGCTATTATTGACATTTGTAAAGTACTTAACATTTCTAAACCAACGTTATATCGTTACTTATCATCATAAGCAATTTATTAAACCAAACTTAGGATATTCTAAAACAGCCACTTTATGATTCATTCTTTTTTGAAATATAAATAATTAATTTATTATTTATTTTATCTGTATATATGCTAATTTTATCAATAAGCTCTTCAGCAATAACAACTTCAATCTTATCTTTTTTCGAATCCATTATTTTACTTATAAAATCATTGTTTATAGAATAATCATGGGGTTTTATTTGGGGAATTTTATTATTAAAATCATTTAGAACATCCGAAACACTTGGAAAGCCTGAGCCAAATTTATCTAGTATATCCTTAGAGGTTAATGAAGATAATTTATTGAATGGACCATCTACTAACTTATCTAATAAACCCTGTGACATTCTATTAATTTGGCTATTCTCAAGACTTTCTAGCATTTTATTTAATGGACTATTTTCAAGCTGCTCACTTACCCTCTCATATAATGATTTTTCTAAAAATAATTTAGATAAAATATCAGATGATGCCCAAAGAAGAGGTTTTTCTGTTAATTTAGTAAATTTTTTTCTTCTTCTAAACTTTTAACATTTTTTCGCTCATTACCTTTTAAATTATCGTCGCTTTTGTTATTAGTAGCTCCCTTTTTTTCCTTTAATTTATTGGTTTTTTTGGGCTCTTTGTCTTTTTTAATCGTACTCATATCTGACTCCTTTCACTTGGCATTTATCCTATTATTTATAATTATAGATTAAGTTAAATACCGCTTAAGATCGTTAAAGAGCTCCTAAATTGAGATTCTTTTTATTAAGATAGAATGTTAAATAAATTTAATATAATTATCTAATCTTCTACATATAGTTCTGATCCGTTCAGCTGACTTAGCCTTAATGAAGCAGCGCGTAATCAATTTTTTATTCGTTATAATAAAACCATTTTTTTATTTGTTTTGACTGTTCCTAATTTTTTATGTTTTTTCAATTTACCTTAGAAATAATATTGAAGATAGTTATATAAATAAACTTTTACTACGCTAAGTCATATCAAAGTTACCCTAGCTTATTTAGAGATTTCGTTATACAAAGCATCTATTTTTTGCATTGCTAAATTAAAAGATTCACAATTTAACAAATTTAATAAGTGATAATTTAATATTTCTCGATAAATATTTTTTAATTGATGTGTAAGCAATCGCGCGTCATCAAAATTATCATAATTATGTACAAATTTATTTCTTATCCACCTTAAAGCATCCATACATTCTCCAATATAAATACTATTAGGAAATATTATTGAACACCTTTGTTTGTAAAGATAAGATTCATTTCCCCCTTTTCTACTTAATAACTTTTCAATTGCGCTCCATAAAATAGTCAAAGATATATTAAGGTCATACTCATCTAAGGCTCTTGTAAAAAGTAAAAGACTTTCTTTAATTTGATCTTTATAATTACATATTGAGATTAATTTAAGTACTTTTTCTATCTTTTTTTTGAGATTACATCAAGATTGAATAAAGGTGCAGCTATAAATTTTGGCTCATAATAACTCTGACCTATAGTTTGTCCATCACTTCTGTGAAGGGTATAGTATTGCCCTAATCTGACTTTATTTATCGGATCTCTACGACCATCAAAATTCATATGCCAGCGAGAATTTACATAAATATTAATTAAGGCTCTAAAAATATCTAGATTATCTATATGTTCATTGATTTCATTTGATATAGTAGGAGTCTTAACCACACATTTTGTATAGGTCGTTGTTTCTTCTTGATGATTTCTAGCTAAAAGTACTTTTCTGGACTTAAAAATATCAGGAAATTTTTTATAGAAGGAAATCTTACTATTGAATATTTGAATACTTCTAAAAGGTATTTTAGCGACAGAAATTGAAGTAAGAAAATATCTATTTTCTTTAATTAAAGATATACATTGAAGTTTATCAATAATTAAATTTAAAAGATTATCCGATGATTCCTTTTTTGCAATTATTAGCTCCTTTAATGAATTAATAATTAGATCATTTCGCAATGAAGTATCAATTTCTATATTAAATTTGAAGAATTCGACCAGACAATGAAGCTCAGGAAGAAAAAAATTATCGACAGTTGTTTTAAAAAAATTATTTATGGTGATAGGAAATTGTGAACCATTTGCAATCGAATTTTTACTAAGCCATGCTATAAGAGCATCTGGTTTGTTTTTAGGTGAGTTCCATTCAACCAACGTCATATTATTTCTCAATTAATGCCATATTATAGTTATAGATTTTGTACTTAGGATTTTTAAAACATTATAAATAGGTGATAAATTATAATGTTTTAACATTTCTTCGCTAATGATCTTTGTATTACTTTTTTAGCTTAATAATATTAGATTTTTAAAGACAACCTAAAATTATGATTCTAAGCTTTGAATTTCCAATTCGAGAGCCTGAAAATCCAGGATGTTGTAAATAACCTTTGTTTTTAATTTTTTCTGGATTCATGCTTTAGACTTAACAGCCTAGTAGATAATTTTTAGGAAATTTAATTTCGCTTCAGAGGGCTTAATTATTCTCACAAACTATTTAAGCAATATTGATTATCCAGAATCATTACATCCAAAACTCAATTAGATTATTAGACGTTTGTTACATGAGATAGTTAATATGAGCATCTATCTGAGATTGACATTCTATATTAATTGCTTTAGTAAAACTTGCTAATTCTTGAATATTTGAATCTAATTGCTCTAAAAAACAATTATGCAAGCTTTTTCTGGCAAAAATATGACTAAAAGAATGGTTATCATAGGACTTATTAAGAATTTTTCCATCAAGATAATTTCTAGATAACATCATGCGACATAATTTAAAGATATCTATAAAAGTTTGTTTTAAGCTTACAGACATGGTATCTCTAACTTGTCCTACATCTCGTTCAAATTCTTTAATAATATTTTTGGTATTTCTTATAGAAATAGCTATGCTTTTGTCGTTAGACTTTGCATCGTCAACAATTTGATAAAGATTACTTACAAACCTTTGATATTTTTGTTCTTTCTCAAAATCAATAAGACAATCATCTTGTCCAAACCAGCGGATCTGGCGTCCTAGCTGTTGTTCTAATTTTGAAAAAAACTCTAAGAAAATTGCATTCACTAAATGTTCTTCATTAAGCAATCCGTCTATTTCACTTTCTGAAAGGCTATATAACCCTAGGTCATATTTTTTGTCCGCACAAAGTCTTTTAATGGCATTAGCTAAAATTAAATTTGAAAATTCAAAATGATATTTAGATAAAACTTCTTTGGCTCTAGGAATTAATATCGATGTATTGTTAGAGTGGCTTGTAGAAATTTCAGTATAAAACCTAAATAAATCACTTTTTTTAGCCATTGAAAACCTCTTTTGTTTTAATTGGATATATTGTAAGCACAATATTTTATTTAAATCCAAAATGCAACTAAGGCTCCTAATACAACATAGCTAAGGATGATATATCTAAAAATTTTAATAGGGACTGTTTTTTTAGATATTACAAACATCTACTGCATTTGTTGATACTAAAAATATGAAAGAGTTCCTGAAAGGATAAATTGAGGACCTCTTTAATGTACATAAGTATTTTTGAAGGTTAATCATTTTTATTATACTTAGGAGGTCCTCTTTTATTAGAATATAAAATTTTTTAGGGTGTTAGATCAAATCCTGCTAAAAAAATGTAAATTGATATTCTTACCGGCAGTAAGTGCCAAGTTTAAAGATTACTTTTAATCTAAATAATCAAATTCTGAGTGTTAAAGAAATTTCTTATTTGGTATAAAGGTCACTTTGATAACTCATGGGTAAAACATGACCCGATTACATGACATTTTTTTAAAGAAAGATCCTAACTTCAATCATGGTGGAGCGATAAAAGAATTGGTTGAATAAGGTCCTGGTAAACCAAATCTCCCCATCAAGCGTGTATTTGGATAGAAAATACACTTATCTAAAAAGACTGCTTTATTATGGCTTCTGGTGTAGTCGACCAACTTACCAAAATGAGCATGAAAAATTGAACAAAGGTTCCCCATAGATAATTTCCTTATCTTTGTTGTTTTTTTAAGGGAACGTAGCTACAATATAGATTGGGTAGAAACTAAAATTAAGTAAGGTAAACTTACTACTTTAGTTTAACTTAGCTTGCGTTCCGAGCTAATATTTCAAGTTATGAAGAGCGCCAACTCTTCATAACTATTCTTTATATCACTATTAATTCGTCATTTTCCTGTCCTTTTTTCAGAAAAACAAATAAAAAACTAATATTTAATAGCTTGTTATTTTGGGTAGCAAATCCTTATATGTCAATAATTTTTTTTTGCGACTTAAAGGCAGTTTGATAGCTTTTTGATAGCATATTGCTAGATATGGCGCTGTGAAATGCTAGCAATGTGCTATTTTAAAAAATTAATTATCTTCTCGAATTTCTTTTAACTTTCTCTTTATTGCTGGCCTTAATAATTCTAAACATACAGCATTCATAGATATACCTGTTAAGCTTACAATCTCCTGTATATCATGCCAAAAACTTTCTGGGGCCCGAATAAATATACTCTTTGTAGGTTCCTTTTCTTTTTTGCGAGGTTGATAAGAATTTTCCCCACCTGTTTTATCAAAGCGTAAAAATTCAGCTTCTTTCTTTTTCTTTTCTTCAGGCGTTAGAGGGGGTTTTTTAAATGATGGTTTTTCAGACATAGAACACTTCCTCATATAGAGATAAAATTTCTGCTGAAGCTTTTTTATCCTCTGGAGATATCTCTTGGACACAGCACCCCAAAATAGCAGCTTTTCTATAAGCTATTCTTTCACTAATAATTGTATTGATTGAAGCAAGTTCATCAAATTCTTCTAAATACATAGAGGCTTGTTCTCCTTCCTTAACACCCGGATTGGGGGAAGCCTGATTAATCAATACAAAAGCTTTTAATTTTTCATTTATTGAACGTGCATCTTTTATATGACTATTAATTTTGGCTAAAGTCCAAAGATCAAATTGAGACGCCCTTAAAGGGAAAAAGGCTTTATCTGCTACAAGAAGGGAAGTTCTTAATTCCAATGAATCTCGGCCACCAGCATCAATAACAATATCGTCAAATTTGCTTTTTAAGGCTAATATTTCTTGCTTAACATTATCAAATTTCTGTATGGTTGTTACACGCGGGCTATAACTATTCTCATCGCGGGTTAAAGACCAAAAACTAGCAGTTTTCTGAGGGTCAGTATCTACCAGAAGTGGATCAAATCCATCTATAGCTCTTGTTGCAGCTAGATTTGTAGCTAAGGTTGTTTTCCCTGTCCCGCCTTTTTCACCACCAATTAAAATAATCATATTATTTTTCTTCCTAAATTATACTCTTAAAAATGCTATCATATTGCTAGCATTTTGCAATTATTTTGAAAGTATTTTGATGGCTAAATAATATGAACTCATGATTTTTACTAATAGAATGCAAGTTCATAAAGAGCTATCAAAATGCTAGCACCTTATAAATATTTTGTAAGCATTTTGAAAGCAAAATGATATCGGCTTATAAAGTCTTACTTGTAGAATACAAGTTCATACTATGCTATCAAATTGATAGCATAGTGCTATTGCTTTGAAAGCATTTCGATATCAAATCATAGAATTTTATTAGCATAATGCTAGCTTATATACTTGTTTTAATAAGATTAAAATAATTAAAACCAAGGTAGTTCACTTCTACGTTACTAACACATTGACCTTCCTCAAAAATTTAAATATGCAAAGCATCATTTTTATGTAATGATTGGGATTGCTATATATGAATTCTCATAAAAAAGAATAAATTTAAAATTTAGATAATTAAATACATTTTACTTATAGTTACTTGTAATATAAATACATTGGTTTTATCCATGTTATAATTTTCTTTCTAGAACGAATGATATAACTTAGAAATTTTAAGATAGGATCAAATTTTGTTTCAAATTGAATTACAAGTAAGAGATTATGAATGTGATTTTCAAGGTATTGTAAACAATGCAAACTATCTACACTATTTTGAACATACAAGACATACTTTTCTAAATACAATGGGTATAGATTTTTTTGAAGTTACCCAAAAAGAAATACATTTATTAATATACAGAGCAGAGATTGATTATTTTATCCCGTTGACTTATCAAGACACATTTAACGTTAGTGTGAAATTTGAGCGTATATCCAAAATAAAAGGAATATTCGAGCAGAAGATAATGATAAATGATATTATTTATACCAAAGGCTTATTTTTTATAACTGGAATTAATAGCAAGAAAAAGCCTATAAATCTTGATAGTTTAAATTTAAATAATTTGCGCATTAATTAAATGTATATTAGTTATAGTAAAACCGTTTTCTTCTAAAGTCTGGTTGAGATTGGGAATTTCTAACACGCTACCAAGTTTGTTAAATTAGCCAAGGTAACCTAATTTGATTGCTTCAAAACAGCATGAGTAATATTGGAGTAATTTAATTTTTTTATAGAAGATTTTCTATAATCATTTACAGTAGCCTGAGAGATATTTATTGTCAAACTTAAAATGTAGGGAGTTTAATTGTTATCTAAAAATGTTTTAATTCACAAAACTTTTAGCTAAGGGCATTAAATTGAAATAGAAAAGCAATAAAAATAACTATCAAAAAGTTTATATTTCTTTTCGACTATCAGAAAAAACTAATCAGCTTTTAACCGAATCTTGTAAACGCTCAGGAAGAGAAAAATTCCCGAAGCCGCACTGCGCCTTGAAGATTATCTATCTCGATTTCACTCTATCTCTGAATTAAATCAAACCGTGCTGCATTAACATTGTCAGAAAAAATAGAAATGGAAGTTCACGATGTCTGTCCTTCGAATACATAAAAAAACAACAAAACTTTGTCGTTCTCGATAAAAACTGCTTGCAGGATAGTCATCTCTCATTCACGGTTAAATAACATTGCTTACACAGCTAATAAAGGTAAGTAAACAGGATTGAACTACCTAGTCAACGTATTTGATAGATAATTAAGGCTATTAACTACAAGCATTCGCACTGCATTTTTGTTAATATTTGTCAACAAAAATGTTACTATTAAACTAAAAACTGAAGTAAGAGTGCGTCCTAAACATGCTAATAAAGAGATAGAACAAGCTATAAAGTATGCTGAACTAAAGGGATGGCGCTACTCTAGTTCTGGCCAGTCAGCTCATGCTTGGGGGCGCTTACTTTGCCCGCTTGCAAGCAGAGAGGGGCATGCAATGAGTATCTGGTCTACGCCTAAGGTCCCTGGGAATCATGCTCGGCAAATTAGACGAAATGTTGATGCTTGTGAACACAGAGGGGAAGAAAATGAGTAACACTTATCAATTTACTTTAATTCTTGATGGCGTTGATGATACAACGCCTAACTTAGAAGACACTTTGTTTGAAGCAGGGTGCGATGATGCGTTAATTAATTATAAAAATGGTACAGTTTATTTAGACTTTGATAGAGAGGGCGAAAATCTTGAGCGAGCCATTTTATCAGCTATTAAAGACATTGAGTCAACCCATATAGGTGCACGAATTGTCAGTGTTGCACCAGAGCATTTAGTGACTCTTTCAGATATTGCACAGCGATTATCTATGACAAGACAAGCTGTGTCACTTATTATACAAGGCCTAAGAGGTTCAGGTGATTTTCCTAAACCTATTCTAAAAATAGCTAATAAAAGTCCTTTATGGCGTTGGAGCGCTGTCGCTGAGTGGTTTTATAAGCAAGGAAAAATAAAAGATCATAATGTAGTTGATTTTGCTATCATTGTTGAGGATATTAATGCTGCGCTGGATTTAAGAAATAAGGATTCTTTTGAGCACAAAAGAAAGCTTCTTAATGAGCTTGAAAATCAATCATTTTATCAAGTAACACATTAAACTGTAATCTAATTGTAATGGGTTAAACAGGATGAAAGCTTTATTCTAATAAATTTGCTAAGTCTGGTTAGCAAACTTATTAGGCTTAACTTTTCTAAGAAGATGTATTCATTATCAAAATTGAATTTTACGTTTTAGTGCTATTCAAACGGTTGGGTTTAAAAGCTTATCTTGAGAGCGAATAAGTTTTATAGCCGGTCACAGAGAATGAATTAAGCTCAAGGGGCAGTGATTGTGTATGTCTTGCGCTAGGGCAAAACTGTCAATTACATTTCACGCTAGGCGCAATTCTTTAATAGAGCAATTCTATTATTAACTTTTCCCAAATAGAGCTTTTAATTTCTGGCCATTTTTTGGTTAGAATCAAATGAAATTAAATATATTTTTAAAAAAATCAACGAAAGACTACTACAATTTATATATGTGACTTAAGAATAGTCCTTATGCGACGTAATATAGAGAATTTACATCAAAAATATATAGAAAACGTACTGCAATATGACCTTAATCCATATTATGAAATGGAGGAGCTGCGAGGAGAACTCAGTATAAGGAATCAGCCGTATAAAGATAGGTTATTAGGCCTACGAATTGTCCTTGATCGAGTACCTTATTTTGAAGATTTTCTTCATGAATCAGTAAAGAACAATGAAATAACAGATACTGAGGAAGAAGGAATAAGTTCTTATATTCAAATAAGCGTAGAGCGAAAAATGTTGCTAGCTGATTTTACTAATTTAGATGGTATGTTTTATGAACTCTACGCGCAAGAATTGAAATTACCATCTAAAGAGCATGCAATATGGGCTAAGTTTACTGACATTGCTAAGCAAGTTTCATTGATGGAAGAGAAGGCGTTAAGCGAGTCAGATAATCAAGAGGAATATAAAAAACTAAGCAGGGAGTTAAACGAGCTTTTAGTATTGCAAAGAGACCTTGATGAAAAAGTTAATAGAGAGCTTTTAAGTATAGCAAGGGCATTCGAGGCCGAGAATATAGCAGATGTAAATGAACTTAAAACATTATGCCAGAATAGCAAACATAAAAAGATAGAACTACTTATAGTAAAAGGGGACGCGCCAATCGATCCGGATTTGGCTGCAGTTATTCAGATGCGAGCTAAAGCTGCTAATACTAAGGGTGGTGAACTCATAGTTATATCATTCGATACTCTCAATACTATCATTCAAAGTAATCCATATATTAGTGGAATAACCAAACTTAGTTTTTTGCATCATGTATGTGGTGAATTTGGTTACGTAGATAACATGTCTGATTATATAGACCACCACCAGATTTAAGGGAAATTGTACTTCGTGGCTGCGGTACCGCTAACAAACCTGAAAATAAGCTACCTGTTTATGAAGCCAAGTTTTCTACTGTTTCATATGATCAGAAGCCATCTGTTCAAGGACTTACGCAGTTACTAATACAACAAAAGGAAGACAGGGAAGGAAAAATTACTACCAAAGTATCATGGTTGGCCATGGAGCCAGGAGAGAGCAAACCTGTCCTGCATGAAGTAAGAGATATTGCTAATGTATCAAAGATTACCGGAAAAACACCTTCAGACGAGCAGTTAACTTGTTTAGAGAGTATCCCAGGAATGCCTCTATTGAAGCACAGCTCAGATTACGTTGGCCTCCTTAAAACAGCTTTTTTTAACAAAAATAAAAGAATTTCGCCAGAGGAATTGATTAATACTAAGAAGGCTGTGTACCGAGCCAGAACAGAGCCAGCGTCAGCGTTTACAAAGAAAGATGTATTATCGCAGGTAGTAAGCAGTATGACTGATGAACAACGAGCTAGAGTTTCTGTCAAAGCTTATGTTAGTGGGTACCAAGTACATCAGGGACGGGTTATCCCAGGAAAAAATCATGATCAGGATAACGCGCCTAAAGCCGTGCGTATTGGGCCGAAATTCTAGTAAACTAAAGAGTGGAATAAGTTATATTTTAATTGAAGACCTACTAGAATTTATTCAGAGACGTTAATCAGGAGCTCGCAAAGGCGGCGTTAGCTTGGATTCTTTATAATGCAAACTGAATCATCAGGTTAAACTATTTCAAAAGAAATTCTCACTACTATTTGGCCAGATCAATAATGGTGATACAGATAAAATAAAGTCGATTGTTGAAAGACAAAAAAATATTTATTTTGAGCGATGTGAAAAATCTATTAAAATTAGATAAAGACTCAGATCTAAGTGACTTTGTCTGAGCTCAAACTGGCTAGCTCGTTTTAGTATAAAAGTAGTGCTAATTTTATTATCGTCAATAAGTATGATTCAAAAATTAATCAGATTTATTAAAATTCATTTCTGTATCAAAATTGGAGATTATAGCGTTTACTATTTGCTTTAATAGAAATTAGCTAACTATTTTCACAAATTCGATTTGTCCAGACCAACCTTCTAAGTTTTGTGACGAGGAACCTATATACAAGATATCGTAGTGTTCGCCTCCTATAACACAATCAAAAGGTATGCCCTGTGTTTTAATTTTGAAACGTATAGTACTGTTTTTTATACCCAAAACCTCATTTTTCCCAGGTGAGGCAACCCATAAAATATTTCTAAAAACATCATAATCGATGCCATCAGGATAATAACGGGATAAATCTTTAGGGACGCCATACTTATCAAAAGCTACTTGAAAACCTTTGTCATCAAATGAATAGAAAGAACGTTTATTAGTAAGTAGGCCTTGAGCATTTAAATCATATAACGCCAAATTTGCTGCAAATGTCTCAGCCACAATCATTTGGCTTTCATTATTAATCAAAGCTAGTCCATTGGGATAACCAACCTGCTTAGCTGCAATGCTCAACTTACCAGAAGGCTCAATCATTACAACGTTAGATTTAACTGGCCTTACACTATAAGTAGGATAAAAACCAGAAGCACTAATGTAAATAGTATCGTTTGCTGCCACTATCATATCGTGACCATAACCAGGAGCTACTAAGGATAAATCGGCATATTCATATATACCTTTGTTATTAATAGATAGCACTTTACGTTTGTATAAAGACGTTACCAACATTTGCCCATCTGAAAGCCAACCAATAGCGGCTGGACTATCATTCAATTTTACCTTGCATGCAAATTTATGGTTTTCTCCCAAACTATAGATTTTCTTACCTTTTAAATCGCAAAACCACAACTGGCCATTTCTCCAACGCAATCCCTCAGCAAATTCAAAGCCTGTAAGTAATACCTCTGAGTGCTTGATATGCATTATTTTATCCTTCCGACACATCTAAATATTATTTGATTAATTATAGCAAGCGCTTTCATTGACTGTATGGAATTTAAACATGTGGTTTAGGGACAAATAAAATTACCTTTACCTTGTCTTTAACTAAAGGTTTATAGTCAGAGCTAATTTTAATAAGGGCATCTTATAAACTATTATATTGTAATTTCACTCAAAAGTGCTGCTATAACTTCTTCCTCTGATAGCATAGAATGCCCGAGTCCTAGCATCTTTCTCTCCCGCACTTGAGGTGAAAGTTGCTTAACTCGTCCAATATCCTCATCAGAAATCATGCTACCTAACTGCGGTTCTCCACGCAGAAG
>NZ_JBNVZS010000023.1:0-19304 GCF_052527395.1 Legionella pelazae | reverse complement strand
GAGGATGTTCCAAGCTTCCTGCCTTTGATGGATCAATTAGGGTATCCGCAACCTCTTGAAATTTTAAAAGCCCAATTTGAAATTTTTTCTAAACAAGAAGGATATGAAATTTTTCTTGCTGATAAGGCAGGTACGATTATTGGATGGGTCGCATGGTCAAAAAGTTATCTGTTTGTTACTCCTACCACGCGAATTCATATTGAAGGATTGGTCGTTGATAAAAAATTTAGAGGTCAGGGTATTGGAAGGAAATTAATGAAGAAAGTTGAGGAGTTCGCACAGCAGTCAAGCCCTTGTATCGTTGATCTTACTTCGGGGTTAAGACGTGCAAAAGATGGCTCTCATGATTTCTATCAGTCTATTGGTTATCAAAATGAAGGCTATATGGCTAAATTATATTTAAGAAAAGAAATTTCCTAAAAATCAGCTTCACAAAAAATAATTTAAGTAAGAAAGACCATTTTTGATGGTTCTTTTAGAGAGGGCCTATAAAATATTTTTCGAACGCAGATGTTTAAGGTCTTCAATTTTAATCATTATCTATATTTAATATATGTAATTACGTATGGAAGTTTTATATCTTACAAAAAAGGCAGGTTGTGAGGCCGCCGAACTACGTTTTTGGTTTTTTTATTGTCTTTATAACGCAGCTGCTTACTTAGCCGCCCCTAAATTTTGTAGAAAATAACTTACGCATTCCCAGCGATCCCCGTAAGGATTTGCATATCCTATTCCATCCATTTCTATATCAGAATCTGGATGAGCATTAATATACCAACTACAAATTTTTTTTCCATCTACATAATTATTTACAGTACTATGATTTTCGAAAAAAATACCACTAATACGGCTTTTAGGATACAGAGTTATTCTATCGCCATCCATTTTTTCAATTATAATGGTTTTTTCAGAGTCATTCTTTACATATAGATCAATAAATTTCGCATAAGCCGATATAGGTACAATAAAGCTAAAGGTTATAGCGCAAATATATCTCACAGTTATTCCTGTTCAAAATTATCAATTTTAATAGATGCTCAGAGATTAACATAAATAGTTATTTTTCAAAAGGTTAAACATTTTAATAATTATTTAATTCAGTAGAAAGTTATAGATAATAAAATACCAGAACCATGTAATCATTTTGGATATACAAAGAAAACGAATCATTTTTAACCTTTTCCCTACACGAAATTTGATGCTAACCTGTCTTTGGTAACATAAACAAATAAAATAAGCATTTACGTGACTTTAATTAAATGATCAGTTAAGTAACCAATTTACAGGCTTTGGAGTAGGTTAGAGATAGTTCCATAACCAGTTGTTTATGTGATGATTAATTTTAAAAGAATAACAAGAAAGTAGGGCTTTTATAAATTTACAATAACATCTTATCAAAGAAAAACTCCTCAGTTATCTATTGGTTTTTTCATTGGCTTGCGCTATGAGTTTAACGCTCATGGCATAGTTCATAGTATAGTTGGGAGCCATTGGATTACCCACTACGTTGATAATCATAATACGCTGAGCCCTAACAAATGCCTCACTGAATAACCTAAGTTAGTATGACAGAATCAAATTCTGAGTTATATATGAATTTACTCATGTTCACGAAGTATAATCCGCATTTTATTAATCTGTGTAAACGTAAAAGCCGTTACATAGTAGCCATAAAATACCAGCCGTAAACCTAATAAAACCACTAACACGTTGGTTAAGTGCATGAAAAAAATTAAATAATATACTACAGTCTTTAACCTTGGATAATGATATTGCGTTTGCAAATCATTCAACCATAATAGAGGCTTTAATTGCATCTATCTATTTTTGTAAGCCTTATAAATCTTACCAAAAGGTGCTATCGAAAATGCAAATTGTTTATTGCTTAGAAAATCGGGTACTGAAAAATATACACAACTTGACATTGAAAGGATCATAGATAAATTAAATAATCAGCCAGTGCGTTGTTTGGAATATAAAACGCTAAAGGAAGCATTTTATGAGTATAGAGAAGCTCTAAATTCTCTAAGCGGAATTCGCACTTGAAAAATGAATGTGCCTTTATTTGAAATTAAACCTCGGTATTGAATCTGTCTTCAGAAGCTCATCCATAAAGCTAACTCATATTAAATTTAAACGATTATTATACCACTGTTATTATAATTTATTATTTTATTTACTTGCTTAAGCTCATATATTACAAATCATGTAATGACCTTATTGGATCTTATGTATAGCACTTTGGAAATGAGAATTTAATTTATATTAACACTTCTTTTAGCTTGTTTATTTAAAAAAATTAATTTATAACTTTCATCGTTTTTTTCAAAAAAATATAAATTTAGGAATAAAAAATGTTAAATAGGAAAAGTAAGCTAATTTATGCAATATTATTTTCAAACTTGCCAATCTGTTGTTTCGCTTGGGGTGGAGATTACATATTAGATGGACCATATATAGGGGCAGGAGTTGCTTATAATGCTGTTCGCTTTCAGGAAAAATTAGATATAAGTATTCCTCCTATAATCACCTTAAGGCATACAGGTGATCATATTGGTAGAGAAATTGGCGGAGAAATATTAGCAGGCTTTGGTAAATTTTTAAACCAATTCTATCTAGGTGCAGAACTTTCTGCTCATTTCACTTCTGCCAAGGATTTAAGTTATTTGGACCACTTTCAGGGTGGAATCACTTTAAATGCTAATGAAACTAGGTCATTTAAAAATAGTTATAGTATTTCACTCTTGCCAGGAATTAAACTTAATAATTCAACACTTGGCTATGGTAGAGTGGGTTATACAAACGGGAAATTTGAAGTAAATAATGTATCTACTATTACGGGTGATGGATTGCCGCCTATGAGTATGCCACATTCTCATAAAGAGAGACTAGATGGTATTACTTATGGTGTTGGTATTGAAACAGCACTTGTTGGAAATATCAATCTTCAACTTGAAGCAAGGCAAACTAGATTTGACAGTTTTACTCCTGCAGAAGGTGAGAAGCTAAAACCCTATGCAAATCAAGTATTAGCTAAATTAGTATATCGATTTGGGGAGTCTCCTATTATTGTAAATGGAAACATGAAATAGAAATTAAAGATCCCACTAAATTCTGTTATTTCACAAAGGCAGAATTTAGTAGCAATTAAATAAATTGGTTCGACTTAATCTGGCACTGATCTTCTCTGGCTCCGTTGCAAAAATTAACCTTAGATTTATACTTACGCAATTTTCTTATTAGAGCCTTGTCATGCCGAACCCGGACTCGTTTAAGTGGCGTCACTTTCATCGTGAAGTAATATTGCAGTGCGTACGCTGGTACTGTAAATATGAAATCAGCTGCAGTATCTTGAGGAAATGATGTCAGATCTGTTTTGATTGAATCTGACTTTTAACAAGCTACCTGGTTCAGTGTCACTTAATCCTTTGTGATAGCGGTTTAGACAATCTATCTATTGTGCCTACACTCATGGATTTAAGCTGTAGTAAATACGTCAGGTTCAAGTTTTTCATAGTGTACAAGCCTGGTAAAGCCTTTAGACGTTTACTACATAATTAGTCTGTGGCTAACCATATCCTTTTTAGTGGCTTCAGGCCTATACTGCTCTTGTTTTCCATAAGGCTTGGGTTTTTACCCGGTATGGCTAGACCATCTCCCCGCTGATAACGCATACGTTTATGCTTTAAGTATAAATCTATGCACAATACCCCCATCGCTCTGTTCTTTGCGATAACAGGTACTTTGAGGCAACAATACATTTTCTAAGCGCTTACAGATATTCCTTTGGTAACAGATAATGTAAGGCAATTCGCAGCTTAATAAAGAAAGTTAGTTAGCTTTAATGTTAACTTAATATACTTATTGTAAAATAATCTATCAAAATTTGTTTTGGGATTTATTATGCTTACCTCGCAAGAATACCGTATTTTATATCTAAAATTAAATTGCTTTGAGCAAGTGCTTTTAAAACTTGATAAAGCTATTCAAACTGAAGCCTCTGAAACTAGAATCAATTTAAATACCTTACTAGAGCAATTGTCTCAAGCGCTAAGGCGCAACGATGAAGAAAAAGTTGAAAGATTATATGCAGATGTTAAAAGCGAGTCAAAGAAATTGCTTGTCATCATGGGTAAGCCTAGTCAGGCTACTTTTATCAAGCTCTTACTCACAGAGCTTTATAATCAATTGCATTATTACATCGAAAAAGGAAATGTTGAAGTTTTCTCTGACCTGTTAGGAATAGGCGCAGAGTTTTTTAAAAAACAATTTGATCTAAATAGAGATGATCCTCACTATTATACCCTTTTACGCCATTCGATTGAGAAGAGTCAGTTAGAGATAGCAAGATTATTACTAGAAAAGAAGGCCTCTCCAGATTCTAACGATTATGTAAGTAACTCTCCCCTAACAGTGGCTATTGAGAGTCAGAAACCCGAGTTTGTTAAGCTTTTAATTGATTTTGGTGCCAATCCTAATGAGGGTACGTTAAGCGAAGAGCCTTTTTTAAAACAAGCTACTAAGGCTGGACGACTTGATATGGTTGAAATCCTGGTAGCTGGCGGTGCAAAAATAGATAGTTCTGCAGTTTGCTTTGCTTTTGAGTGCCAGCAATCGGTTATTGGTCAATTCTTGTTTGATGTAATAAAAAAGGATGCTAAATTATTTCAAGGGTGTATAGACGAGTTCCTACACCGTGCTCCTTTGGCGTTATTGAAGCGCTTTATAGAAGATCAGTCATTAACCCCTGAAGAAAAATTAATAACTCCTATTACTCCGGTTTCAACATGGGGATTTGAGGTAGAAGACGATCAGTCCGAATCAAGGAAAAAGAGGGTAACTATTTTATTAGATGCTTTACTGAGTAAGGTAGAAAATCCTAAAGAACGATTAGAAGTGCTCAAGCAAGTAGTTCAACAAATTATGACCATTGAATATGCAGAACCTATAGTAGAAAAAGAGCCGTACTATGCTGAAAAAGCATTGTTTGAAAAGCTAGCGGGAGACTCTAAGGCGAGCCCTGTTAACTATTTAGTTAATAGATTATTGGAGTCGATAAATATTGACTTACAACAAGGGCGAGTTGCTGTAGGTAGGCGGCTTCTTTTAGAACTATGCCCATTTTCTTTACAAAGAAAAGATTACAATTTCTATTTAGGTATTGATTTTATATATCATGTTCTCGTTGAGGTACGTAAATTTTACCATGAACATAAGGGCTGGCCTGATGAACAAACAGTCAATGGCTTAATTGAAAAGTGTTTCCAGACGGCCTACAGCAAGTCAGAAGAAAAAAGCTCGGCTCCTCCTGGCCAAGAGACCCGTCGATTTAGAGCCATGGTAGGTGGGGCTACTTTTACAAATTTTAATCCTGGTTTACCAGCTGGAGGTTACGCGAGCGATGCCGCTAGCTGGTATTTAGAGACATTGTTTATTGTTTTTGATAGTCTGCAAGAAATAGGTCTGCTTAGTGACGATTTGGATAAAACCGAGTTGCAACGCCTGTTAGAAGAAATCAGTGAGTACTATCCCGATGTTGCCAAACGTATGAGTGCACTTACTGATAAAAATAGTCGATTTATTGGCTTTAAACTCAACATGCCTGTGCATTTGATTCCTAGCATTTTATATAAGCGGGGAGAAGAATGGATCTATATCGTAATGTGTCGAGAATTTTTGCAAACTTCTAGTAAACAAAATCAGGGAGCAGTAGAATTTATAATTTCAGAAAAACACACTGCTAAACTTGAATCAATCTTAGCTAATGCTACTAAAAAAAATAATTTTAAAATAACAACAGACGCTTCCATAGATCGAGAAATCACTTATAGATTATTAAGTCATTTCCTAGCCATTGAGACATTAACTGGAATACCCGCTACTTATTCCACGATTGTTACCCAAAGTAGCTATAAGATGCCTACTTGTTTTTCCAGTAATATTAAACCGCTCTTGCCCATTTTGTTAAGAATCATGGTCAAGCCAACTATAACACCACAGCAATGGAAACAATTTAGCGATAGGCTTACAACGTGTATTCTTGCTGAGATGGTAAAAGCGAATGTGGCAACCGACGAATTTAAGGAAGAAATTAAAAATCTTCCTAAAAAAGATATGCAACCAGAACAAATAGCTTATAAGCTTCTAACCACGCTGTTACGCTGGCGAGAAATCAATCAATTTAAGCCAGTGACTGATAACGAAACTGCAGGAAAAGAAGCAACTGTTAAACATGTGCTAAAGCACACTAATCAAAGATTAACTTTAGCAAGTATTTTTTTTAAAAAGGTTTTAGAGTCAGAAGAAAGTGGTTATCTTGGTAAGTTGGAGATGAAATAGGGTTTATTTAGAAATTATTTTAACCCTAGATAGGCAATAGTTATTATCATCAATAGTTGTGTGATTCATAGACATCGTTTTAGTTAATTCGTAATATTGATGGTCTATGAATAAACAAGTTAAAGCAAGAAAAGCATGGGTTAACTTGTATCTTGAAGCTAAAGATGCAGGCTATGTTTGTCGCCGCTGTAGTATCTCATGTCCAATACTAAGAAAGTGGCATCGTAGGTATTTAGAAGAGGGAGAAAAAGGATAAAGTATTTAAATTCATTTAAGCGACTAAAAAACAGTAAATTCCCTTTTGGGTAAACTTAAATTTTAAATTAAATTAATATAGCAGATAGTAACCAACTACCGCTGAAATCCACTAAATCAAGCAAATTCAGGCAATAGTTACTACAACCATTATATCGCAAGTCTTTGATTTAGAAATTGAATATCAGGCAATGAACCAGGAGGGATGTTCGAATCTTTCCCGGCGCTCCATTTTGACTGAGCAATTAACAAATTACCAAAATGAATACAACGAACATCGTGATAACTAGTTCAAAAATAAACAAGATTTTCTCAACCACTTTCTTAATAGTAAATCCAGACAGATTTAGGCTATCATTTTTTAGCTACTTTAATTTCCTTTTACTTGCAAATTCAAAGGCTAAGAGTCCACTTTTGGCAGCGCGGATTAAATCCATTTAGATCGATTATTATACTCTGCAATTGATTATTATGCTCTATAATTAGATTAAATAAAATCTTAAATGGAGCTGAATTATGCGTATTCCATTTACAGAACCTGTATCACCTAGGTATATTCATATTAACCCCGAAACGAATAAAGTCCACCTCTTGGTGCCAGTCGTTGGCGGACAGGAAATTTCTACTGATAATACCTGTAAGGCCACAGTGGCCTTACAGGAGTTTTTTGATGGAGGCGCTCTGCGCCAATTAAAAGCCTATAAAGATGCATTAGAAGGCGATATTGGACTACTTGAAACTGACAATCCACAGCGAAAGGCCAAAGAAGCTCGGCATGCGCAAATAGAAGTCTATATTGAGGCTGTTTCGGCCATGCGGCATGGCTATGGGCATGCGATGAATATATTTCTTGGAAAACCTTCTAATTTATATAGCATCCAGTTGAGGCCTCAGGTACAGGATAACCAGTCTATAGTAGTCAATCCTGTTTTTACTATTAATCGAAAAAATGACCTTACCGGCACACCTTTATCAGCGTTATATAACGCCATGCACAGCAAATTTCCTAGCTTCACTATTGCAACACTTGACCCCCGGGCCGCCTTAACCACAGCAGTATTATCTGCCCTACCTGAAACACCAACCTTTGCAGACATACAACATGTGTTAGGAAAGGAATTTCAACTCTTGTTTGGTATAGAAGAGACCTTTAAGCGTTTTCCAAATGCGGTGGGTAAACCTACGGACGCTATTCATGTCCTTGCTAATGAAGAAATAACACAATCAAAGATTGATACATTGATGGGATTTACGGACGCAAACACGCCGACAACACCAGAGGACTATATAGATGCTCTCTTAGGCTTTTGTACTGCTGACCTTTGGAAGAATCTACCCACGCCTCCTTTTTATAGTATTCCGACAGCAACTTCTGCGAATGAGAAAGCAGAACGTTTATCAATCCTTACCCAATTTTTTCTAGCCAACCTTAACGTTTATTGTCGTGCAAAGGGCATCAGTACCCAAAATTTTGGAACTATTCTGGATGCATCTTCTACTTTAAGTAATGAATTAGTTAATGCGGTCTCTACCGCATTAAGTAGTGGAAAGGATGTAGAAGGCGCGCTTTTTGATTTTTTTAATGCCAACACAAACCATTTTGGGCTAACTCGTCCTTTAAATGAAAACGATTTTATACTCATTCGACAAAAATTTGAACGTACCTATCGTACCGTCACTGCGACCAGAGAAAATCCTCATATGGATGACTTTATGATATTAGATTTTGAGGCGAAAGGAGAAACAGCAAAATTTGTCACCCATCAAGGATCTATTTGTGTGAATTTTGCAGAAGTAGTCGACCCTGTAACTGCCTCTGCTAATGAAAGCTTCTTTGCCGGCATGCGCGCTGATTTTGCAGTTCACCCTCCTGAAATACCCCATCGAAATGAATCCGTTGCGGGTGAACTGGACCTAGACATTGAAGCGTTGGTGGCCAACATGGACGATGAGCTGTTAAAGCGTCTGCCCAAAGCGGTTAAAGACGCTTGTAAGGCGCATCCCAGTTTTCAAATACGTCAATTTTTGCATGATGTTGCCAAAGGGAAGCAAGATAAGGCTGAAGCGTTATTGAAGTCTGCGGCCAATACTCAAGATTTACTCAGAACCCCAGGCATGTTCACCGATTATTCCGGGCGTACCTTTAATTGTACGGCTTATGAATACGCCTATTGGGCTAGGGACACGCATATGTGTCATATGCTAGAACGTCATATGGACGAAAAAAGCAAAGTAGAAATCCTGGCTCGTATTGATGAAATGGAGCGTGTCGATAAAATAACAGGAAAAAAAGTAGGATTAGAATATCAGCAACAGGGTAAGGCTCATCATTCTGCTCATTTTGATTTAACCCCATTAACAGAGGCACTCAAAGCATTTGTGGAAGGTTATGAGGTCTGGGAAAATACTGGGAATTGGGATGAAATGTTGACCGCCCTGATGAAAGTTGGCAAAGCGCAACGTGATGTTCCCGCTCATATTGCGCAAGAGTATTGCAGAATTGATCATGAAATTGGCCCGAAACCTGTTGGTGAGGGGACAACATGGCCTAGAAAGTTAGTAACTTACAATACTGTAACTCGCGATTATGATTCCTGGTTCCCTTTAGCAGCTTCTAATTCTGGCCTTGGCTTTGATTTTGCATTATTTCAGAACGTTGACGAGACTGTCAGGAAAACGAGTGAGAGGTTCAAAAGCGGATACGACTGGGATACAGTCGAGTGGATAGCTCACCGTTGGAAGACAGATTTGAATTATATAGACATGGTTGGTGATATGAGAACCGAAGAACTCAAGCAGTTGCGTGAGAATTTAATCCCATCGGCAACGTCGCATGGTATGTCGATGTAACAATAGTACAATTGAAAATGCGGTTAATTATGTACTTCATAATTACAAAGAATACGGTCATTTAATTTTAACACGAGTTTCGCACTTTAGTTTAAGCAGGTTGCATTAGCCATCTATTCTGCACTTGAATAGCAGTTTTAGTAATGTTCCAGTTTTGCTAATATAAGGTGATTTGCTTAGTCATCCAAACTGTTGACCATCGAAAATCATCAAATAGCCGATTTAGAATATGAACTTTATGCGCATGATGCCGCTTAAGAAGGTATTTTAATTGCTTTCATAGTTGATGCTAAAATAGCAATGATATTTCAAAGCAATTAAATTTTTTAGAGTAGGGCAGAGCACTTCTCAATTTAAGGTTATTCACAAATTCTGGGGATAACCCTGTGTAATAGTCGAGGAAAATAGCTCATAGCTTTGTAATAGAGGTCTAAAATGAGTTAAGTGCAATTTCGCATAAGTTGCTTTTATAGTACCCATTATATTTAGCAAATTAACTTTTTAACTAATTTCAATTATTCAGCAATTAACCATCGAATCCTCTAAAAACAAAGAATGTGTTAAATAAACTCATCTATTTCCCTAAAATTTTTTCTTTATACGAAATTGCATACAAGCTAATATAGGGACTCATTCGATTAAATAAATTCCTTAACGAAAAACCATTTTTTTTAACAAAGTCACTATTACTCTGTGCAATTTCAAGTTCATTTGCAACCGTTAATTCACAAAACTGCTGGAGCTCTTCGAAAGTTAATGAATATTGTTTATTAATAAATCTATTAAGGAAAATAGGATCTGCGTTAGCTCCAATTTGTGGCCAGAAAAAATCCCTCTCACAGGCACAGTATGTATAAACGATTTGTTCAGATTTTTCTCCTAATATAGCCTTAGCTTCAGTTCTATCATTATGAGAAATTAAATGATTATTAAAACCGGAAGTACCATAAAGAGCGTGATATAATCCAGCAATATACAATTCTTCGTTGGCTTCCCAAGATTTAAGTAAAAGATAAGTTCCTTTTAAATGATCAATAAGAGAGCCATTGATATGATCAATATTCGCACCAAGACTTACCAGTATATCTAGACTTTTTTGAATAACCATTTTAATGCCACGATTATTTTGTCATTTTTAAGATCATAATCTTTACGCGGTGTGATATCCATCAACTCTTTTATAATTTATATTTTATACTGCCTTATCTTAAGAACATCTAAAGCCATCATTGGTGATGGTTATATGTTGATTCATTATGAGCAGACTCCATTCCAAAATGAACTCCGCAAAATAAAGTGCTAATTTAGTAAATCTGATAAATTTTCTGAATGATAGCGTAAATATGATTTGCCATAAAAATCTAATGGTAAAAACGGCCGTTTTAATAATAGAAAAATTATATAATAATCGTGCGTGTAAGAGCATTATAAAAACTATTCTTTTAATACTAAAATAGCCTTAATACAAAAAAACAAAAATAACTAGGAGTTTAGGATGATTTACGGATATGTTCGAGTATCTACACAAGAGCAAGGTGTGGAAAGTCAAAAAAATGCCATCAGTCGTTATTGCATTGATCATAAAATGATGGTCGATGAGTGGATTGAGTTAGAAATATCATCTCGCAAATCAACAGCCCAGCGACGTATCGATGAATTATTAAATAAACTCTTGCCAAGCGATGTTGTCATTGCTTCCGAGTTATCTTGACTGGGACGCTCGATTAAAGAAACACTGCAAACAATAGAAACAATTATCGAAGTGAAAAAGACACGGCTGGTTCTTATTAAGCAAAATCTTGATTTAAACCCTAATGTAAAAAATAACGTTGCTAATAAAGTACTGATTACAATTTTCTCAATGTTAGCTGAACTCGAAAGAGATTTTATTTCAGAGCGAACGAAAGAAGGATTACTAGCGCGGGTGGCCAAAGGTGTTAAGCTGGGTAAGCCGAAAGGTACTATTCAAGCTTCCATGTATGATAAAGATAAAGAAAAGATTTTACATCTCTATCAATTAGGTGTGCCTATTCAAAAAATTATTGCCGCCCATTTAGGGTATGGGAAATACTTATCACTCAAGGCCTTTATTAATAAATCCAAGTCTTAGCACTAAATTATTTAGTAGATTTCTTAAGGAAATTGACTACCGAAGCTATACCTCCTCAGTCTTATCCCTATGAGGGATATGGCCACAGTCCTTAATAATATTCATTTATGAATCTCCCATCCGGTTTCAAATAAGGTCAATTTTGAATACTAAGCTGGTAAATAAAAATTGCCAACTTAGTAGGCGGGATGGTTCATTACATTGCAGCGAATAAATATTAATTTATTGCACTAATCTTCAGATTTTGTTTCACCGGTCTTAGGATCGACCTGGAACTCTTTTTCTTTTTTATCAGACGTCATTGCTTTAACCTTATAGATTCCTTCATCGAACTCAATTTCAATGATACTTAACTTATTATCATTTTCGAATTTTTTCACAACGTCGATAATGGAAACCTTAGGTTGCGCCATTTCTTTTTTCTTAATAAATTTTCCGGTCTTTGGATTAAGATGCAGTTCAAACTGTACACCTTCTTTATTTGTTCCTTCAACAGACAAGACACCATCTTCTATTTCAACGTCCTGAATATTTGTATACCCTTCATCCGTTAGTTTTTTTAAAATGGTACTTAACCTCATATCTGCCTCGCTATTAGTTGGGTTTTCAGCTGCACTCACTTGAGCTGTAAGGAAAATACCTGAGGTGACGGCTGCAACTTTGATAATATTTTTAATTATTAGCATCATGTTTTCCTCTTTCATTGATTAAAAATCAAATAAATCTCCCAAAAATGAACTCCTTTTCTTTTGATAACCTTGTTTTTTTATAATGAGGATCATAGTGGCTTGTATGACGATCATATGAATGAGAGGATGGCTGTGACTCTTTATCTATCATCTTATTTAGTTCACCGCGGTCAAGCCAAATTCCTCGGCAGGTAGGACAGTAGTCCTGACGCTCTGACATTGCAATGCCGAATCGATACGAATGGAGCACTTCATAGTCATTCCTCGCGCTTTCATTATTGTTTCTAAATTAAATTTAGACTACTGTTTTAAATGACTCAAGCTATAAGGGGCTTTTTAGCAAGAGCTTGCGATAGTTAATAATAACCTGATGCGGCATACGCTCAAAAAAACCAAAATAGGCTATTAGACCTCTGGGACTAATCTAATTATATCTGTTATGCTATCGGATTATTTAGCTTTTCTTCCGTAATTTTACTAATTAAAACACAGATAATTCGTCTTTCATCCATTTCTACTATTTTAAATTGAAAGCCTGCAAACTCAAGGGTATCACCTACTTCTGGAAACTCATTAAACTGACTTAACAAAAAACCTGCAAGTGAAACATAATCATTATCATCGATAAGAAAGTCAATTCCTAGTGTTTGCTCAAGAAGATAAAGATTAACAGCGCCACTTACTTTCCATCGAGCCATATCTAACTGCTGTATAGTTAATTGCTCATCTTCATCTGGAAACTCACCAGCGATTGCTTCTAAAACATCTTTAGATGTTACAAGTCCTTTCACGCCGCCATATTCATCTACTACAATTAATAATTGCCCATAAGAATGCTTTAAAACACCCATTAATTTTATGACGCTTAAAGACTCATGTAAAACTATAGGCTTTTTTAAACTACCTTTTTCATCAATACTTCCTTTTGAAATAATATCAACCAATAAATTTTTTGCTCGAGCAACACCTACAATATTATCAAGATTGCCGCGGCATACTAATAAAAAACTGTGAGGTGTTTCTAATAATTGTTTGTGTATAACCGCTATCTCTTCATTTAAATTAATCCAAGAGATATCTGAACGTTGTGTCATGATAGATTTAATTGTTCTTTCCCCTAAAGTTAGTGCACCACGCACGATACTACGTTCTTCTTCAAAAAAAACAGCTTCCTCTTCCTTATCTATGCTAGATGTAATATCATCTCCATTCCCTTTGAACTCTGTTTCTGGCCTTCCAAGCATATGAAGTACAGCTTGCGCCGTTCGTTCACGAAAACTGATAACAGATTCATGTTTCATTAGGTTTCGCCGCGCTAATTGATTAAAAAATTCAATTAATATAGAAAAACCAATAGCAGCATACAGATAGCCTTTAGGTATTTTAAAACCAAAGCCTTCAGCAACTAGGCTAAAACCAACCATTAACAAAAAACCTAGGCACAGAATGATTACAGTTTGATGAGCGTTAACAAAACGAGTTAAGGGTTTTGAAGCTAATATCATGACAGTAATGGAAATGATGACAGCGGCTACCATTATAGTAAGCTCTTCAACCATTCCTACTGCAGTAATAACTGAGTCGATAGAAAATACCATATCAAGTACGACAATTTGGGTAAGGACTAATCCAAAACTGGCATAAACTTTAGCGCCTTTATGAACCGGAGAAACCCCTTCTAGCCGCTCATGTAATTCCATGGTCGCTTTGAATAATAAAAATAGTCCTCCAAGTAGAAGGATTAAATCCCGGCCTGAAAAGGAAAAGGGACCGATAGTGAATAAGGGCTTCGTAAGCGTAACTAACCAAAAAATTAAAGACAACAAAATAAGGCGCATAATCATTGCAAGCGACAAGCCAATTATCCTTGCTTTATCACGTTGTTGTGGAGGTAATTTATCAGCAAGAATGGCAATAAAAATAAGGTTATCAATACCTAAGATAATTTCCAGTGTAACCAAAGTAAGTAACCCAGCCCAAATCGTGGGATCAAAGAACCATTCCATTGAGATAACTCCCTAATTTTTAAATTGCCTCTATCCTAGCTAAATAGGGCAGCTTAAATCACTTTATATTCAAAATCTAAATAAAGCCTAAATATGAGATTACAACACTTAATTTTAGTCAAGTCTCTTATTAAACAAACAAAATAACTTACCCTCAGCAGCTAAAAAAGTTAAATGTTTAAAATTTGCAAGTTCGTAAGCTCTAAGCAAAATTAAATAACTATTAATGCACTTATTTTATATTACCATTTAACAAAGTATTTTATTAGAAACAGGTGTAATGACATCTGAAACAAAATTTAAAATACTTGTTAGCTTAAATATAATGTAAAAATTTTAAGTCTGTCTTGTGAACCGTAAATGTACTGACTTTAACCACTGCTTACCTACTATGTATCTTCATGGGATGAAACTTCCTTGGGAAGGTTTAAAGAATTTGATTTGCTTAATTAGCAGACGTGATGACTTGCCGGGCTAGATAGTGATAGAAAAGCGTTATTATATTAGCTCCTTAGAGCCTAGTGACTCTAAAACAATTATGCATGCTATTCGTCAACATTGGCAGATTGAAAATAATTTACATAGGTGTCTTGATGTTGTTTATCGTGAATATCAGTCTCGCATTCGTAATGAAATAGTGCACTTAACTTTGCATGGCTTCGTAAAACAGCACTTGCTTTACTCAAAAGAGCCTCTTTGCCTAAAAAAAGCTTACGCCGTAAACAGCTTAATATTTGGCTAAACCTCAGTGTCTCTTTGATATTAAATTTTAGATGCCTGTATTCGGAAAAGGAAACAGTCTTCTTCAGCTTACAATTGCCATGGTTATTGGACAATGTTCTGATCCGGCAAACTATGGCCAGGATGGTGATGATGGAAAAAAATTTATCGCAAAACTTAACATTCGATTCACCTATTCAGGAGTATCACTTGAGTTTTTAGAGGTTATTGAGAAAAAAATGGGAAGAAATTGAAGGTTTTTTTAAAAAAAGCGGATATGAAGAGCTCTATTTTTCAGAGGCAATTGCCAGACGGCAAACTCCACCATGATACGCATCGGGATATTGCCAAAGTACACATGGCAGATCCCCCCTCCTGGGCCCCTTGCCCCTTTACCACCATTATTAGACGATGTATCTGGGATTACCGCTGGACATTCAGGCAATTTATCAAAGCTACTCCCAATTTAATGGGGTTTAGGGATGGGTTTATAGTGACAGTGACTCAAAAAGACAATTGCTTTTCATTGGGAAATAATACTGGCTCTATTTCATTTTGTGCTATGGATATGGCAACTGGTGATTGTGTGGTGAGTTTTGCAAATTCAATGAACGGACCGAGTGTGTTTCAACAGGTAGCAGAGCCTATTATTGGCGATATAAAGCGGTTATCTAAATATTGTGGTTTTAATGATGTAAGCCCACACCCCCAAAGCACCAGACGCTATTGCCACAACAATTCGTTCAATTCACTCATTAGCACAGGTTCTGTAGATAATGGCATAGAAATTACAAATCAATTCAAACAAAGTATGAATCAATTATAAAACAGTGATATGGCCTCAACTATTTCTTCTGACACCAATACATCTATGAACCCATGATAAAACCTAGCTTTATCTTCCTTGCTATTGGATGATTTTTCACCACCGCCTAAGCTGATCACCATTCAAAAAAACAAATTTTTTTAAACTGCTTCAGCGTAACTTGTCGCCAGATAAAATGACGGCAAACACAAATTTGCTAATATTACTTCGAATATTTTTTAGCTTTACTTTAACTCAATTGGTGCTGAATCTGGGAGAAAATGATGGTAAGAATTAATATAAAGTACAATTTTTAATACACCTTCAGCTGTACGCTGAACAATCCAATCTTCGCCTACCACACATTTTATCAATGCACCAACGGAGGAATCTATAAGACGACCCTGCCAATATACAGCACCAATAGCGCGCACTCTTTCTGGTTTCTCAGTTAAAGGTATAATTTCCCATTCATTCAGAGAAATATGCATTTCATCGGTAAGTTTTTGATGAATCTCATAGTTAGTTTGCAATGAAATATCTTCGCCATGCGGAATAAAAATCATTGGCTCAGGATATAAAAAAAATTCCCCCTGACTCTTAGCATCTCCTTTTTCAAACATCACAACATCATGAAATCTGCTCATTAAATCTATTACTTCCTGCTTAGATATTGTCATTGTATCTCCTATAAGAATATTTAGATCCATTAGGGTTAGTTTCTACCATCTAAAAACGAATGTCTTCTTAACGCTGGTGACTCTAACACAAACCCAAGTTTATTTGCCAGAAAAGATGGTATACATAAATTATGATTAAGGAATGATGTGATATTTGCCATAAGTTATTATGGCACCAATGTAATGAACCACCTCACCCACTAAGTTGGCAATTTATTGTTACCAGCTTAGTATTCAAATTGGCCGTTTGAACTGGATGGAAGATTCACTAATGAATATTAATGTATAATAGGGTAGTAATATTATAGTAAGTTAATGCAAGGTAGATTTTGCAGTGCACCAACCGAAAATAATAAAATCGTTTTATTATTGCTTGAGGACTAAACTATAAATTTGCTTTATTGCTGGTAATTTAATTAAAGTAACTATTTTTTAATAAATTAAAATAATACTAAATTCTCGCAATGTGTTTAAATCTATTGGATTATACTTTACACAAATAACAGACATTAATATTTAAAATGAGAAACTCTTATCTAAATAGATAGTTGCTCTCTTAAAATTGTAAATTATCAGCTTGATAATAATAAATATTGCAATTAATTAATGTGCTAAATTATTGGTTTAATATAAGGGAAATACTTTTTAAACTAAGGAGCTTCAGTTGCTATTTTTATACCTTCTGTTTATAGTACATTTGATAAATAGCACCTAGTAGAATGCCAACTGTTATAGTAACTCGATGTATTTCATGATTAGTTACTAATCATAAAATAGCTGTGCTCCAAACTCCAAAATAAAATTTTTGCAAAAATTTTTGAGGTTTTAATCTGTTATGAGTTTGAGACGATGTTTAATCAATAGGTCTTGTGTATCTTTTTAAATAAGTTAGTATACTAGCCTATTTTTATTAGGGATAATATGAAACCCGCGTTCTTTCAATCAAAAAACGTAGAGACAGTAGCAAAGCAATTTATTGATTGGTTAGATACTATAGGACGCTGTGGCTTTCAACAAGGCATTGAAAATATTTCCAATTATTTTTCTGAGCAATTTAGTTATTACTCTAATGATGAGTTAGTTGTTGATAGTGCGGCTAGCCTACAACAACGTTTTTTAATGGCAGCTAACATTTTTAGTTTTGCTTTTATTCATTTTCCTATCAAAAAGATAGTCATTCAAGGCAATCAGGTTAACGCACAATATGATGCAACATTTATTTAAAAAGATAGTAACGTGCAACATACAACCAATACTCTTCAATTTGAATTCGATTTGAAAAATAAAGTTCAAAAAATATCCCAAATATTTAATCCACCATTAACTAATGCAATTGAACAACTAATTAATCGTACAGACAACTCAATACCCAAAGTATTAACTCGCACTTTTTCATGAACTTGAGCTCACAATTAAACCTAAAAAGATACATTATGCATCAAAGTGAAGGCGCACTAAAATTCAGACAAGCAATGGCGAAAGTGGTAGACGTACGAGGAGAAAAGTTAGGCGCATTAATTAATACAACTTATATTTTAGAAAAAATTTATTAGTTTAAGGGCTCTTTTTATGATAAAGGCAGTTTTAGAGTGTGCACTGTCCCAAAACCTCAAGCTATCTATAGTGCGATTCTAGCCATAATTGAAAAACAGCTTGGCTCATCTAATAGCCGTTTAAAAAGGAGGATGCGCCTATATCATTCTGACAGCGACTACTTAGAACCTTGTTGAACTAGTGCAGGATCAGAGATCCTATTTGGTATAACAAGCCGAGGCTTTATTCTTCTTGACTATTTGGAAATTGATCAAATTTTTGGACTTCGGCTAAACTATCTTCCCATTTGGCTCTACTTTGATAAAAGATATGAGCAGTGGGGGCTATTGGTAGTTCAAATTCGATGCTTCCAGCAGGTAAAACAAGCATTTTATCTTCGTACATGTAGGGTAAGGCTGAACCACAGTTTTGGCAGAAGCACTTTGTATGCCTAGTTCCTTCTAAATTATAAATTTTTGTATTTTCTTTGCCACTTAACCAATTAATTTTTGCTGAATGCGATATTAGATTTGCGCTATGTATCGTGCCAGTGTCCTTTTGGCAGTATGTGCAATGGCAAAACAAAAATAAATCAAAGCCTCCTTCAATTTCATAGTTAACTTGGCCGCATAAGCACGTACCGGTCTGTTTTTTTGCTTTATTGTCAGAGTTCATATAGGTTCCTAAAACGATATATAGCTCAATGCGTGTTAGTGAGCTGAGCCCAAAGGTGGTATGATCTTAAGTGATTAATATAGCATCAAGCGTTTAAAAAAGTTCTTTTCCCCTGGAAAATTCATGTTAACCCAGTGGAGGTGGTTTTATCCTAAAACCACATGAAAATGTAGCATTGATAAAATAGGGTGCTTAGGAAAGGCTTTTAATTTATATTTCTTTATTCTAATTAGCGCGTAGGGCTTTGCCGGTTGCTGAATGAAAACCTTAATTCTGGGCCGCTTCATTTTAGGATACTCAGGTATCACTTTTCCCTGTTTAATTATTTGTTATACTATTCAAATTTTAACTAAGAATTTTATTTTGACTGAATTATTTTACGATAACCAATCAGTAAGCCTTAATTATTTTGAAGGCCCTAAAAACGGAGCACCCATTTTACTTCTTCATGGCAATATGGGACATTGGCAGACCTTTTGTCCTCTTATAAAAGAGCTTTCTAAGACTAGGCACGTCTTTGCTATGGATTTGCGAGGACATGGTAAATCCTCCCATGTGCCTAATTCCTACTTATTAGAAACGCACTTTCAAGATGTTGCCTCCTTTCTTAGAGAAAGAATTAATGAGCCCGTGACTCTATTA
>NZ_JBNVZS010000022.1:0-24058 GCF_052527395.1 Legionella pelazae | reverse complement strand
TAATTTAATCTAAAATCCTTAAGGTTTATCAAATTATTTTTTAATTAATATAAATTATTAGCAAATCCATTTGCACTAAAAGGCTAGTTTTTAATATTCTTTGACTTTGAATTAAAATAGTGCAAAGGAGTACCTAGAACAAAGAAGAAAGGGTTGCTGATGTATGCTTTTCTTCTTTAATCTGTTTTCCCTGCAATGAAAATACGCCTAGATTACCTGCTGCTTTTGCGCTACCAGGTAAAAGAGAAAGTATCATTGGTTTTATAGTGAAAGACTTTTTATCATCAAGCAAAATATTACCTTGACTATCCATAACGGTTAAATGCAGCGACTCATTAGTACTATATTGGCCTGACTTTAATGCAACAAATTGCCCCGACATATCATAAGAACGAAGATATTCATCTGATTTAACATCTTGATTAGAGCTGCAAGAAACTTCCAAGCGACAAGTAAATAACTCTCGAGCTGCTGCCCATTCTTGCAACTTACCTTTTTTTGATAACGCTTCAGTAAAATCAATCGTATCTGTATTGAGAACAGCAGAGGCAAATGTTTCAGCTACTTTATGCAAAATATCGGGCTGAGTTATCCCATAACTTAGAATAAAAAACTTATTACGCGCAGGAATTAAAGAGGAGCCTTCTTTTATTGATTCTACTATTTTTTTCAGCCCTTCTGTTTCTTTATCTAGATTTCCTATTGTATTTTCACCATCGGTAAATAATAGAATATTATTATGCTGTGTTGATTGAGACAATACCGTTAATTGATCAGAGACTGTCCCAAAAAGTCGAGTTGCTCCAGTAGTACTTAGGCTACTAATATCCTTGGAGAACTGATATGAATCTTTTTTTTGATATTTACCCATTCCTATTTTTTTTGTAGTGTTGTTAAATTCATTGATGTTAATGACTGCATCCGGTTGAAATTCAAACAAAGCATCAGCAAATTCAATCACACTCTTTTTTAATTTATTCAGGCGTTCTCCATTCATACTACTACTTGTATCCAAAACAAAGTGGTAAGTAGGGGGCGTGAGTGTATTAGGGACAAAAAAGTAAGGAGTCACTTCAAGTGTATCTTTACTTATTTGTTTCTCTGCATAAAAAACTTTTTTATTTTCAAAAGTATCTGAGTGAGCAAAGAGTATGGGAGATTTTCCATCAACTAAGATAAGTTCTTGTTTATTGGCTTTTAAAAATTCTTTAATATTGAATCTTAAATTTTCACCTTCAATAGTTAGGTACTTGTAGTTTAAAGAATTAAATAGCGGAACATAAGCAGCAGAAGGAAGTTGAATATTCAAATACTCCTGTTCTTTATCTAGTTTGTAATCAAGTCCAGTCATTTGTAAAACACTCAGAACAGCTAGGCAGGATTTTTTATGGGTTTCAGCTATTGCATCATCAAAACAGTTTGCTTGAGCAATCTCATTTGCCACTAGCTCTGCAATACTAACTCGCTTGATAATGGGTTTTACAGCATCTTTTTGTAAAATTTCTTGCAAATCAACAGCTAGCTGCTCACCTTCTAGCGTGGTTTCTGAAATAAAGATAACACTTTCATCCTTGCAGATAACTTTGTTATTAGTTAAATCAATACCCATGGCTTGCAATAAATCGACCATGTTCTTTGTGCGTAATAGATTATTAACAAAATGCCCCATAAAGCCACCCTTTTATTAAAATAAATACATAATAGGGGCATAATACACAAATTGAAAAAATAGGCAATTAGACTTGATGCTATAGGAATTGAAACAAAGAAACTCTAGTTATTGCTCATTAGAAAACCTCTCATGCGCAGATGAACTTCAAGAAATTGGAAAAATTATTAGGTTTTTACAGGTCATATTGGTTTGAATCAATAGAATATAGTCATAAATTAAGTTTCGAAGCGCCTGAAAGGACCAGAACTATATATAAAAGATTAAAGAACCATATTAAAGTTTTTTCAATATTTAATTTGATGATGCTCGACCGGCAAAGAAATTGTTCCGTCTTGCTATAACTCTCTAATTGCATGATTATAAGCTAGATTCCTGTCTGTATTTATAATGCCAACGTCATAAGTTGAATTAGTCTTAATAAGTTTTTTCAAGAATCGTTTAGCAGATAAGGAACCACGGCAAGCCGCAAGGAACACTAGTTAAAAATTATTGCGGTTTTTAATAAATTAAATAATAATGCCTTAATTTTGCATAGAATGATCTAAAAATGACAGATGCTATTCCACAAAAAATGGTTAAATGGTTATTTCATGATACTGACTCACTTTCACTTGGCCTTGGAGGTTGGGTAAAACTACTGTGGGCGACTCTTTTTAGAGCAGACCATTCATTTACACTCCAATTTTTTAATGCGCTTAAAGAAAAAATTGCTGCGACCTGCCACGATGCAACGTTAACTCCTGAACAGAAAGAAATTATCTGTTACAATGCATTGTCTTATTTAGCTTTTGCGCACCCACAAGAAGGAAGTCAGCTCGATATGAATGGGGTTACTTATTCTATTCATAAAATCAAATTGACTTCAGGGTGGTTTAGCTCGCCCTATTATGCGTATGGCTTAAAAAGTAAGACATCATCAATACTTATTTTTCAAGGTACGACTGTGCCTAGCGACCGCGGTTTTATCGCAGGGATTTTAGGTGACACCATGCCTGGAGGCGCTGTTGGTACTTTTCTTTATAGACGCGGTAAACATAAGATTCAATCATGGATTAATAGCGAGTATCAGCGAACTGGTCGTCCAGTGATGTGTACGGGACAGAGTTTGGGCGGGGCAATGAGTATGCATTGTCATGTTCATCAGCCAACGAAAGTAGATTTTTATGTACTTAATCCACCTACTTTAACCTCACGCGAAGAAAAGATTTATGAACAAAACAAGAGCCAGACTACGGATAGATCTGCAAGAACGCTAAAAGTAATTACACATCGTAGCGATCCTGTTTTTCGTCTGGGGAGCCATTATTTACCACCCGGCACAAGAATTTTTGAACATGGTTTGAAAAATGAGAATGCTCTCCTAGCTCACGCAAAAGCGCCTAATTTTAAGAATTTTATATCAAAAACACCAGATACCTTTGTTGATTATGAGCGCCAAAAGTTAAGAACTTGGGTTTGGAAAATACAAAAAGCTGGTCTGTTTGTGGGCGCATTATTATGTCAAACGCTTTGGTTGATCCCGAGATTGATTATGCATACAGTCCATCATATTAGGCAATTCCTTCAAACAACGAAACCCATAGTGAAAAGTTCAACTGAGCACACAACTCACCAACAATTCGAGTGTCAAATCGCCATTAAAGAGCCATCTACAGCAACTAGGTACATTGAAAGCTCTCAATTAATTTTAAATATCATAGGGCATGAGAAGGCTTCGTTTAATAAACATAAACCTGATATTGCTTTATTAGGGCTTTTGAGCAGTTTAGAATACCCTGCTATTCGCATGAATTATATAGGAGAAAACGGGCAATATAATTTTGTCAACAAAGCTAGCTTTGTTGGATATTTAAATAATAACTTTCATTCTCAAGACATAAAGATGTCATTTTTGAATTCAAAAAGCACCATATCTGATATAAACTTAGTCATACCCGAGGGAATTAAAGCCTTTTAGCAAGCATAGGTCAGGCTTTGGCCCGCCAATATTTAATTCCGATTTAGTTTAGAATAAAAACCCAAATATGGCCTGTGAAATCTACCCTAAAATATCGATTGCCATAAATTTTGAATTAAACCATAACCTAGTAGGTAGCTATAATTAATGTCAGACCAAGGCCTGACCACGCTTGCTATACAATTGAGATCTGCCCAAGATTAAGATTTTTAACTTTTATCTTTTTACAACGGAACCGCTAAAAGTTTGCCAAGCGATATGATTAGGCACTGCTCATCAAGGCTACACGGGCTGATTTTTGTTTATTTTAGACATAATATTTTAATCCTAATTGTTAAAAAAATATACAAATAGATATATAGTTATTGTATAATTAAGTAAATAGTATTGGTATGGGCTAGAAAGATGCGTTTTAAAACAGAGCCAACAACGCGAAGGATTATTTTTGACATCTATGATAAAATGAGTGTTTCGGAAGCTCGCATGGCGCTTACCGAAAATTTTGCTAAATTGGAGGAACGTGAACTGACTGGAATAAAAATTCTAGGTGAGCCTTTATGGTTACTCCGCAAAAGTGACGACCCAGGCGTCTTAACTATTGAGTACATGACGTACGATTGGAATAAGGGAGGTTTGGCAAACCAGAAAGCTGTCCGTTCTTTGCAGTTAACCAAAAATGGCTGGCAGCCTTATGATTCGTCTTATAATAAAGATGACTTACTTGAAATAACCAAAGATAATATTGACGCTGACCGCCTTCGTGAGTTAGAAGAGTTTTTTAAAAAACACCCCAGATACAAACGAGAAAACATGATTTATCCGGAAATAGAATGGGCTATCCAGGAGGACAAGGCTACTCGGGAGAACGCTTCTAATACTAGTCATTTCAGACCGGTTAGGCCTTGTCCGGACGCGCAGAAAGGTCTACTAAGAAGGTCCAACACAACTAGTTCTCAATCACAAGGTATGTATCTAGCACAGCGTATAGTACAAGAACAGGAAAAAACACCTCAATTAGAAACAATACACGCTCCTACAAAAACTCCAGAAAGTATAATTTATAGCAAGTCCATAACTCCTCAGGGGATTCAAGCCATTCTTAATAGCAAACTTGGGTCATTAGACGCCTCTAAAATAGAGACATTATGTAGTACAGGTGGTAGTGTCTGGCTCATACGCGACAGTAACGTGGAAGGCTCTTTGACTGTTGAATCGTTGAAGTATAATAAAGATAAAAGACAATGGGAAGAACAACCTCCTCGACGTTTTACGTTAACAGAAAAGGGGGGATGGGTGGAAAATCCTTACAGACTGGGGTCTAAAGAATATGACGACCTTATGAAGGCAAATGGAGGTAGGGTTATATTGGCCAAGACAATTAATGAGGAACTTTCTAGCTTATTAGATATTTTATCTAACGATGGCTATCGAGAAGAATACAGAAGTCGTCCTATTTTAAAAGAGCCACCAGCTTGGCATAATGTATCTGGGCTTCGTAATAAAGTTCCTGCTTCAACGCGACCTGTACACGCTTCTACAAATATTCATTATAAGTACAAAGTAGATAGTCAAGAAGAGGGAAGAAATCATATCTTTAAAGCAAGTTACGCTGGTATGAAAGCAGAGCTTCAGACTTTAAAAGGAGATTTTTTAAAAAGCAAGATTCTTTCTGATTTTCAATCAAAAATTAGTAAAGCAACTAACAAAAAAGAGCTAGAAGCAATTGTAAATAAGTTAAAATTTATAGATGGTGATTCTGAAAAAGGACTTACCCCTGAATATTCAGTTATTAAAACTGGACAAGGACGTGCAACAAGGCTATTAGGACTGCAAACTACTTCGGACAAGGCATTAGACGCTATAATACAAGACCAAGAAAATTATATAACGAAATCCAGTGCTTGTAATCCTTAATTGAATTTCAAATGAGTTAGAAAGAACCGTATCTAGATATAAACTTTAGTAGTTTAAGCTTATGAAACATTCGTTAGCGATATAAAAGAGTCTTCGCCTCTTTTATGTCGGAGCTTTATTTAATATGGATCCCACACAAATGCTTCGCATTTTGTGGGATAACGTTCGTTAACGACATAAAAGAGCCTTCGCCTCTTTTATGTCGACTCACGTAATTAAACTTCCTTGATTTCATTGATAGTTATTTTATCGACAGGAACATCTGCATGACCTTGGTGGTTTCCAGTTTGCACCTTAGCAATTTCATCAACAATATCCATGCCTTCTACTACTTCACCAAATACACAGTAACCGTAACCCTGAGCATTTTCACTTTGGAAATTAAGAAAATTATTATCGACAAGATTAATAAAAAATTGCACAGTAGCTGAATGCGGATCAGATGTTCTAGCCATGGCAATTGTGCCTCGTTTATTAGATTTGGCATTCTTAGCTTCATTTTCAATTGCAGCCTCAGTAGGCTTTGCTGACATATCGGCCATTAACCCGCCGCCTTGAATCATAAATCCTGGAATAACTCGATGAAAAATCGTGTCATTATAAAAACCAGAACGAACATAATTAAGAAAATTTTGAACTGTATTAGGTGTTGTTTCATGATGAAGTTGCAGATGGATATCGCCTTTTGAAGTAGAAATAATGACCATTAAAGACTCCTAAACGTTAGTCGCAATTAAATCACGCATCTTAGCACAAACATCATGCATAACGTGAATATTATGAATGCTAGCTAAGGCTGTAAATAGAGTTGATTTTTGCTTAAATAGGTGATGCAACGCTGCTCTAGAATAATGTTTACAGGTATAACAGGTACAAGTAGCCATCACCGGTGACAAATCATCAGCAAAAGATGCTTTTTTAATTTGTAAACGATGATTAGGATAGTCACTAGCAAAACGCAGCCAGTTATTCTCCTTAATAATTTCTCCGCAATACAGTGCACCATGTCGGGCGTTTCTTGTTGGTGCAACGCAATCAAACATATCAATGCCTTCGGCTACCACATCTAATAAATCTTGCGGAGACATCCCAACACCCATTGTATAACGGGGCTTATTCTCGGGTAGAAATTCTCGCACCCAATGTATAACTTCAACTGTTTTTGGCATATCAAAACCGACAGTTTCACCACCAATAGCAATGCCATCTGTATTCATAGAAGCAATATATTGAGCACTTTCTCGGCGCAAGTCTTGATGAATACCACCTTGTATTATGCCAAATAAAGCTTGCGGAAAACCATAAATTGAATTGGGATGTTCCTGATGATAGTTAAGTGATTGTTTTAGCCATCGATGGGTACGTGCCATAATACGCATGACCTCATCACGTGAACAGTCATCAGGCGTGCACTGATCAAAGGCCATAATAATATCAGCACCAATAATCTTTTGCGTTGCCAATGACATTTCAGGGGTCATATGGATGATACGCTCTGTTAATGGTAATTTAAAATGAGCGCCTTCTTCATCAATTGTACAAATTTCTTTATTCTTAGATAAACTAAAAACTTGAAATCCACCACTGTCTGTTAGCATAGGCCCATGCCAACCCATAAACGGATGCATACCACCGGCTTGCTTAATAATCTCCATCCCAGGCGCACAAAGCATGTGATAGGTGTTGCCGCCTAATATAATTTGACTACCAGCAGCAGTTAACTCTGGGATAGTCATGTTATTTACGCCAGCGCGAGTTCCTACGGGCATGAAAGTAGGTGTAGTAAAATCACCATGTGCCGTTTTAATTTTCATAACACGAGCACTGGTATATTGATGTTTATGAAGTACTTGGCAGGTAAAGCTTGTCATTAATTTAAACCACAAAAACTAAACATTATAGCGAATCTTGGCTAGATTGGTTTAACTATTTTCGCCTCGTATTTATATAAAGAAATACAGCAGCGCTAAGCATACCGATAAAATATAAAAAAACCCAAGCCGGCATAGATAAGCCGAGTAATGTCCAATTGACTTCAGCACAATCAGCAGCTCCCCATAACAAAGCATGGAAAATATCGCGCCAGGGAAAATAACGTATTAATACATCTAAACCAGGTAAACAAGCAGGTATTTGATCATGCGGCAGTGATTGTAACCAAAGTTGACGTCCGGCAAAATATAAACCGGCTAAAGCAATAATTATTTGTAACATAGTGACTATACGCTGAGTGCGTAAAGAACTAACGAAAATGGCTATAAAACAAAGTAATACCTCCAAAATAACGCACAATCTTTGCATTAAACATAGAGGGCAAGGTTCTAGGCCTTGTATGTATTGAAAATAAAATGAAGCAGCCAATACGCTTAAGCTCACTAAAAAGAGAACAATTTGCCAGTAACGATAATGATAAATAGTCATGATTTAGGTAACATATATTCTATAGCGGTTTTAATATCCTCATCGCTACATTCAGCACAAGTTCCTTTCGGCGGCATAGCATTAAGGCCCTTAATGGCTGAAGCAGTTAAGCCGTCTATTTTTTTTGCCATACGTGGTTTCCAATCTGCTTCTTGGCGAAATTTTGGCGCACCTGCTAACCCATTTTGATGGCAACTTGCACAATATTTTTCATAAATTGCCTGACCAGGTTCCTCCTTGGCGGCAACTTGGGTTGTCGGTTGCTGAACTTCCTTTTGATTTGTAGCTGGGGCTGCATTTTCTATTTTAACCTCACCAATGGGTTTAATTCGCTCTATGATTTGCTGGCGATCAAAATCATTAACATTATCAGCAAAACACCATTTCATAAACACAATCAAAATTAACAGGGATATGCGCATATGAATCCTTAATAATCAATTCTAAAATAATAACCACAACTACTTATGATTTCCAGTCAAACATGTTTCACATGCTCTAACCTATTACTCTAACAAAAGTTTATTAATCCTATTAATAGATAGCCTATTACACCAACAAGCCTGTCATTCCTCAGCAGACTCTTAACGGATTGTCATTTCGGCGCAGGCGGGAATCCATTTTGTATCAAGCTTTTGTTCCACCTTGCAAAATAGGTTCCCGCCTGCGCGGGAACGACATTGTTACGTAGATAAGTTTGTGAGTTAATTGTAACCAAAAATGATCCTATATCATCCCGAAAATTCTATGTAATTCCCGCAAATTCTATGTCATCCCCGCGCAGGCGGGGATCTATTCATCAATTAGCACTGAGGTTAATTTTTAGATGAATCCCCGCCTGCGCGGGAACGACATGAGTTAACGCCTATCACTTTACTAGCGCTTCGACGTAAGAATATAATATTTATCGGCTTTAAGTTGATTAAATGAATGCATTTTAAGGTATAATTACTTAATGCAAGTTTTATTCTAGAAGTTAGACTATGAATGCTGAAAACTTCATCGTTTTAATTGCTGCGCCAGAGGTACTGGCAATACCTGTAAAAGAAAATCATGAAGAACTCATTGATATAAAAGACTCAACTGATATCTTAATTGGGCCTTCACCTGAGATTCCTAATAATACTGATTATACCAAGATGAGGTGTGAAGTCTATCAGCGCTTATTAAAAGCGCAATCTTTATTACCTCGTGGCTTACGATTTTGCTTATATGAAGGCTACCGTAGTTTATCATTACAAAAAACGTTATTTGAGGCACGTTATAAAAAAGTGGCGAAACAGCACCCTAATTGGTCTCATGAGCAACTTTTTAATGAAACAATAAAACTTGTTTCTCCCATAACTAATCTTGACGGTAGTACGAATATTCCGCCCCATGCCACAGGCGCAGCCATTGATGTTTACTTGGTTGATGAACAAGGAGAAGCAATTGATATGGGCATTCATCCCAAAGATTGGGCTGATGATACTGATGCTTTATATTCTGCCACAAAATGCCCTTTCATTTCTAAAGCGGCGCAAGCAAATCGCGATCTAATGGCTCATGTTCTACAAAAAGTAGGGTTTATTAATTATCCAACTGAATATTGGCATTGGTCTTATGGTGACCGTTACTGGGCATATGTTACTAAACATCCATATGCTATATATAACTGTGTTTAATAATATTTTATTAATATTTTTAGACAGAAAGGCTTTCAGCGCAGTAAAACTATGTATATATAGAGTAATAAATAAGCTTAAATTTACTTTTTTCCTTGAAAAAATTATTTTTTACTAGGGCGTTTTATAATTTATCCTCCGCCCTACTTTATTCTAAAAATTGACAAAAACTCTACTACAAAAGCAGCAATTCTTCGGCATCAATTTCTTCAAGATGCTGATGATAAGATAAGAGCTGTTCTTTTCTAATGTCTAATAATAAAGACTCTTTACTATAAGAATACCAATATCTGTTATCGGAAATAAGCTGATTGGCTGGAAGTAAACTAGTTAGCCAATCTTGATTTTGTTTATCTTTAGGTAGTGTTCTATAAGGAATCATTTCACCCTTACTTAATGCTTTAATTAACGCCTCACTTGCCCCATAATTACGGGCAACTTCTAAATAAAACATACGATCAGCTTCGCTTTTTACAATTAAAAAGCTAATTTGAGCATCCTGATCGAGTAATAAAAAACTGCCTGTATCATCCGCTAAATAAAATTCAACTATTTCCTTCTCTTGGCATAGCTTCTTAAAGAAGTTTATAAAACCCGCATCTTGTAAACAGGGAGGTGCCTCTAACGTTAATTCCTGATAGATAGACTTTGACATGTCTTGAAAATATTGCCACTGTAAATGTTTAATTCTATAAGTTATTAAATCAGCGATGTTTGGGTCACTTTTATAAATATAACCATCAATTAGTCCTGCTTTAAAGGCATCAATAGCTGATTGCTCATCTGCTTTACCAGTCAGTAATATTTTTTTAATTGGTGTATGTTTAATTGCTTGGCAAAATTGTATGCCATTCATATCAGACATTTCATAGTCAACTACAACTACTGAGATTTCATTGAAGCGTTTAGGATTATAAATTTCTGAATGAATTAATGTGTTAAGCTTTTGACTTAGTGTGCATTTACTTAATTCCGTAAAACGGTTGATACATCGTCTTTTAATAGTCGCTAAATCATTATGCTTCTTATGAATATAATCTAATGCATCAAAAGGAGAATCAAAAACTCGGTAGGCTAGCCATTCATCAAGTTGCAGCACAAAGTTAAGTAGAAAATCACGGCTATCATCAATAAATAAAGCAGTACTCGGAAAATAACAGGTTGGTATTAAAGAATTAGAATTTGGCATAGCTCCTCCTGAGCAAAGCGTTTTAACCTCATAATAAAGCAATTTCCTGAGCTTTATCAGTACAAATAATGACTACTCTTTTGAAATTTAAACAATTTCAGCAGGCAGCCAGGATTAATAAATCAATTCTACAACTTGTTTATAAAAATAACATATTTTGCATATTTTTCCAATAAACTTATTGTATTTTTATAAATTAATTCAAACTTTTAATAATTATTTCTTTATTGTTAAACCCTAGGTGATTAAAATGTTATTTTTTTGTAACCTTTGGTTTCTTATAACTATGACTAGAAATTTATTACACATTGCGACGAGGGAAAGTCCACTTGCGCTTTGGCAAGCTAATTTTGTTGCTAATTTAATTAAAACTAAACGGCCGGATATAACTATTGAATTATTACCACTGGTAACTTCAGGTGATAAATTTAGTAAAGGTAAACTACAAAGTGTTGGCGGCAAAGGCTTATTTGTTAAGGAATTAGAAGAAGCTTTATTAGATAAGCGTGCTGATTTAGCTGTTCACTCTATGAAAGATGTTCCTGCTGAATTACCAGCTGGCTTAGGATTGATGGCGATTTGTGAACGTGAAAACCCTTTTGATGTTTTTGTTAGCCGTACTGGCTGCTCTTTAGCAGAGCTTCCAGCTAAAAGTATTATTGGCACAGCGAGCCTAAGACGACAATCACAATTATTAGCTTATCGGCCTGACTTAACAGTGAAGGTATTACGGGGCAATGTCAACACTCGTTTAAATAAATTACACAGCGGTGAGTATGACGGTATTATCCTTGCAGCAGCTGGTTTGATTCGTATGGATATGGAACATATTATTACGGAAACACTTCCTGACTCCTGGATGTTGCCAGCATGTGGGCAAGGTGCCTTGGGTATTGAGACTCGCTGTGATGATGAGGAACTAATAAAAATTATTCAAGAATTAAATGATTCCCTAACTGCAGTTTGCGTTCATGCGGAACGTGAGGTTAATCGTTTATTAGGTGGTAATTGCCATGTACCTCTGGCAGTTTTTTGTCAAGAAAATGACAAAGATAATTTATTATTAAGAGCTAAAGTTTTGACCTTAGATGGTAAAACCAATATTTATGAAGAGCAAGAAGGGCCGAAGTCTCAGGCACTCTCTTTAGCTAAACAAGTGGTCGATAGATTATTAGAAAAAGGGGCTCGCGAATTACTTGCTATCTCATGAATAGTAAATCAACTAAAAGTTCATTAAAGGGGTTACGTGTTCTAAACACGAGGCCAATTGAGCAGGGAGAAGCCCTAAGCACAGCAATTAACCAGGCTGGAGGAATCGCACTTAACTGTCCGGCATTAGCGATTGTTCCTACTCAGATAAAATGGCTAAAAGCCCTACCTGATTTAGATACAGTTAAGCAGGCTATTTTTACTAGCGTTAATGCGGTTAATTATGCTTTTAAAGTATTTGCGCAGCAGAAGGTCGTTTGGCCTAGTAACATTGAAGTAACAGCAGTAGGAAGAAGCACAGCGAATCAATTAAAGCAACATAAAATTACTGTTAAAAATATTCCTCCAATTGCTGATAGCGAACATCTATTAGCTTTACCTTCACTACAAGAAATCCATAAAGACATTATTCTCTTATTTAAAGGTGAAGGTGGCCGCTTATTAATACCTCACACCTTAAAAGCACGTGGCGCAAAATTAATTGAACTAATTGTCTATCGACGTGAAAAACCTTTCGTAGATCGAGCGCTTTTAAAAACATGGTGGCATAATAAAACGGTGGATATTATACTGTTTACAAGTCAAGAGGCGATGCAAAATATTTTTTCAATGTTTGAGAGACCAGCTCATTCTTGGCTTAAAAATTTACCTTGCTTAGTGATTAGTAAGCGCTTAGCAGACGCTGCATCTTCATTAGGTATGCAAAACATTATAATTAGTAGCCCTGACACTATATTAGAGACACTCAGCCAATTTAACAAAGGATTTACTCATGAATAATAATGAGGAACTAAATCAATCGTCTTCAACTGTAGAAGAAACAGTAAATGAGCCTAAGCAGGCAGATGAGAACATAATCTCTAAAAAGAGTTTTGATCATAATATTAATGGTTGGCATGTCGGCTTATTAATTTTAACCTTAATTTCTTTATTATTAGCTGCGCTTGCTTTCTATCAGAACTCACATTTAAAAGCTTTGCAAACTCAGCAACAAAGCGATATAGCCGATCAATTTAGACTACTAAAAAGTCAACTGCAAAAAAATAACCTAACCATTAATACTCGTACTGAAAACCTAAAAAACTCACAAACTGAACTAAGTAATCAAGTAGATAAGCTAGATAATAGTTTACAAACAGCACTAAAACAGCGATTTTTTCAGAATCAAGATTGGTTGCTTTTAAAAGCGCGCTATTACCTTGAATTGGTGCAATTAAATGCTCATTGGGGAGAGGACCAACGAATAACTGCTGCCCTGTTACAACAAGCAGATCAGGTTTTACAAAATATACCTGAACAACAGTTGTTTCCCGTTAGACAGGCTATAGCACGAGAAATTAGTAAAATAAAAGCGCTACCTACAGTCGACCTAGCTGGACTATTAAGCCAATTAGACGCAGCTCAATCATTAGTAATGCAGTTACCAATGCAGCAAAGTTTAATTAATAATCAGCAAACTACTACGCCTTCCTCTACGACAGATAATTCTAGTTGGCGAAGGCAATTAAGTAATAGTTTAAGTTATTTAAAGAAATTAGTTGTTGTGCGTCGCCATGAGGGAGCTACCCAGCCAATATACTCGCCGCTCCATCAAGCCTTATTGCGTGAAATCATTCGAATGAATTTGCAAGAAGCACAATGGGCTGTCTTACAAAAGAATACAAAAGTTTATCAGCAAGCGTTAAATCAAGCTATAACAGCAATAAAAAACACATTTGATCAAGAAGCAACCAATACACAAGCGCTTCTTAAAAGCTTACAGCAATTACAACGGCAGAAGCTAGATTACCCAAAACCGATGGTTGATGAGCCTTTAGTATTACTTAACCAATATATCGAAACCAAAACTAAACCTACCATTCCTGCTGCAACACCTGCGACAACTTCCTCTACAGGAGGTGAACAATGATTGTTCGACTTTTATCCATTATTATTGTTCTCGTATTAGCTATTTGGCTAGGTCTTCAACTTAGTCATGATCCAGGTTATTTACTCATTGCTGTTAATCATTGGACGGTTGAAACAACCTTAGGGGTTGCATTTATAGGCTTATTATTTAGTTTTATCTTATTACATTTTATCTTACTTTTAATAAGTCGGCTTGGCCACTTTCCAGAGCGTTACCATGGCTGGAAAACTAAGCGCCGCACTCAAAAAGCGCAGGCTAAAACTCGTCAAGGCTTAATTGAGTTTAGTGAGGGTTACTGGCAATCTGCTAAAAATCATTTAATTAAGGCATTACCTGATACCGACGCCCCTCTCCTTAATTATTTAACCGCTGCTCGTGCAGCTCAAGAGTTAGGAGACTATCAGTTAAGGGATAAATATTTACGTGAAGCACAACAATCCATGCCTGAAGCAAAAGTGGCTGTAGAATTAACTCAAGCACAATTGCAATTAGCTAACCAACAATGGGAGCAAGCCTTAGCGACTTTAAGACACTTACAAAGCTTAACGCCCCATCATCCGTATGTATTAAAATTATTAATGTATCTTTATCAAGAAGTACGTGACTGGCCCCAACTAATTGGTATTTTACCTGAATTAAAGCGCAACCAAATAGTGACTGGTGAAGATTTTGAGCGTCTGCGGCGGTATACCTATTTGCAAGCCATGTCAGATTTAATTAAATTTTCTCAGACTGACGCATTAGAGTCTTTAATCCAGCAATTGCCAAAACCACTTAAAAATGATCCAGAATTGATGGCTTGTTATTGTAAATATTTATTACAAAATCAGCAGTATGATTTGGCTGAGTCAATTTTAAGGCGTTGTTTGCGAAAGCAGTACGACGATAACTTAGTGACATTGTATGGCCAATTTTATACCAATGAGGAGCAGTTAAAATTTGCAGAGTCGCTATTAAAAAAACACCCTAACTCAGCTGCTTTATACCTATGTTTAGGCCGTCTTAGCTCAGCAAACCATTTATGGGGAAAAGCAAAAAGCTATATTGAAAGAAGTCTGTCTTTAACACCCACCCCAGAGGCTTACATAGAAATAGGTAAATTGTATGAACGGTTTGGCGAGCAGGCGCAGGCCTGTAAGGCGTATAGAGATGGACTTCAGCTAGCACAAAAAACTGCTAAAGAAAAAGTTGATTCTAATTATGATCACTTTAAATTACCTTCGCCGTTATAATAGTAAGTGATAATACTTAACCAACGGGCAGAAAAGGCTTTATAAGATATAATAGCCAAGTGATTAAAAAAATAATGATAATATTTAGTTTAAGAGAGGGCTTTTTCTTAAAGATAACCTTAAAAATATAACAACTTAACTTTGTTAATAAAAATAATATTATCCAAGTAAGAAAACTTACCAACAAAGCTCTATAAAGGCAACCTGAGGTAAGTTTAAAAGGGTGAAATGTTGTAAAGAACCCAGCACCAGAGCGATAACATAGAATAAAAAAGTAGTGCCAGTCAAAAATAATAAGGAAGATTAAAGCATAAACCGTTAAAAGGCCTACACAGAGCCATACCTTTTTTGTAAATAACCATTTAAACATAAACTCGCCAACTAATTAAATTATCTATCTTTCATTTGGTTAACTGGCTGTAAATTTTAGTTAAATTTTCTGCAAGGTATATTTTTACAGTCATTATTTTTAATTAGCAATTTTACTTGAACTAGTCCATCTCTGATCTAGATACAGTATTAATGTTTGCATTTTATAAGACATTAATTAGAGTCTTTATTTTTACAGATTGCACTGATATCATTTTAAATCCCGGGCCGCACAAGCGTCATCACAAAATTTTAAGTTCTGCTCGACTTGGATCGTTGCATGATGAATATTATGTTTTTCTTTAAGTATTTGAGTTAACTGCTGGCGAGCATTATCAGTTAAAGAAGTCGTTGGCATGTATAGATGAACAGAAAGCGCATTTTCCTGTGTACTTAGAGCCCATATATGCAAATCATGTACCTGCTCAACACCTTCTACTGCCTTTAATGTCTCTAATACTGCAAGCCAAGAAATGCCTCTAGGGACACCATCAATAATTAGCCTAAAACTATCAGTAAATAAGGACCATGTTCCTTTAATAATAATGAGAGCAATTAATAAACCAACGACAGGATCAATCCATAACCAGCCAGTTAGATAAATAATAGCTGCGGCAATAACAACACCTACAGAAATTAAAGCGTCATAAAGTAGATGTAAAAATGCAGCACGAATATTTAAATCTTCTGAACCACGTAAAAATAAGATAGCTGTAGAGCCATTAATTAAAATCCCAATAGCCGCAACAATCATCACAGAACCCGCATGAACGTCAGAAGGGGAGAATAATTTATACATTGCTTCTGTTGCAATAATACCGCAGGTAAATACCAACATAATCCCATTGGCGAGTGCCGCTAAGATGGATGTTTTCTTCATACCATAGGTAGCATTTTGGGTCGGTGATTTTTTTAATAATCCATTCGCTACCCAAGCAAAAACCAATCCTAAAACATCGCCAAGATTATGTACTGCATCAGCCAGTAAGCTTGTGGAATTAGCTAAAAAAGAAAAAATAATTTGAAAAACAACAAAAGCTCCATTGGCACTAATGGCAATTAAGAACGCACTATTAAATGCGGCTGGTACACCATGATGATGACTATGTTGACCATTATGATCAGGGTGATGCTCATGCTGTTTACTCATCAATGCTCCTAGCGTTTAAGACTCTTGCTCATTGCCATAATAATTGACTCCTATTTTAATACGTTCTCTATCATTTTTCTTGCGCCAGCTATTGGTATCACGCAAGGAATAGACACAACCACAATATTCTTGTTTATAAAAATTTTCCCGCTTAGCAATTTCATACATGCGAGCAGCGCCATCGTTTTTACGCCAGTTATAAGTCCAATATATCATTCCTGGATAGCGGCCTGCGGCTCTTATCCCTGAGTCGTTAATTTGATTCATATCCTTCCAGCGTGAAATGCCTAATGAACTACTGATGACTGGAAAATCATGCTCATAAGCATAAAGGGCTGTGCGCTCAAAACGCATATCAAAGCAAACACTACAGCGCTTACCACGTTCTGGTTCCCATTCTAAGCCCTTTACTCGAGTAAACCAGTTATCTTTATCATAATCTGCATCAATAAAAGGAATATTGTGCTTTTTAGCAAAGGCAATATTTTCTTGTTTTCTAATTTCATACTCTTGTATGGGATGAATATTAGGATTATAGAAGAAAATTGAAAAATCAATTTTCGAAAAAATTAATGCTTCCATTACCTCCCCTGAACAGGGCGCACAGCAGGAGTGCAGTAACAACTTATCTGCCCCATTAGGAAGAGATAATTGTTCACGATTGACCATGATCTTTACTCGGTAAATTAATAAAATGTTGTCGGTAATAAACTAATTCAGCAATAGAATCTTTTATATCATCTAAAGCCAGATGTTTAGATTCTTTAGTCGCTCCATCAATTAATTTAGGTTGCCAACGTTTGACTAATTCTTTTAAAGTGCTGACATCTAAATTCCGATAATGAAAAAATGCTGCTAATTCGGGCATATATTTATATAAAAACCGTCTATCTTGGCAAATACTGTTACCGCACATAGGTGATTTGCCTTTATCAATATATTGCTTTAAAAATTCAATGGTTTGTTGCTCGGCAATTGCTTCGGTAATAGTTGACTCAAGAACGCGCTTTACTAAGCCAGATTGATTATGCTGTCTTGTATTCCACTCATCCATACTAGACATAATGTCCTCTGATTGATGAATAGCAATAACAGGGCCCTCTGCTAAAATATTTAAATGTAAATCCGTAACAACGGTTGCTATCTCAATAATTCTGTCTTTCTCTGGCTCAAGGCCAGTCATTTCTAAGTCTATCCAAATTAAATTATTATTACTCTTCATTCTTTATTCCAAGATTTTATAATTAACTCGGTGCAAGCAACGCGCCGTTTATGTAACTCTTCTTTAATTGCTACACCTTGATAACCTTCTGCAATTACAGTCTGCGCAGAAATTTTTAGACATTCATTTAGTATATACTGCCACCTTTCTTCTTGTGGATAATCTATTATTTTACCACGGCCTTGTAAGTCTGCCTTACAAATCAAAAGAAGTTGTTTAAATAAATTAGATCTGCGAAAAGCATCCGTTTGCTCTAATATTTTGACAATGGTCTTCGCTTTAAGCTCAGCTAGCCGGTGAATATTTAAATGAAATCGCGAGCCCATAACAGCTAATTTGCGGTAATCAGCTGGAATACGTAAACGCTGGCATAAAGCTTCAATGGCTTTTATCCCTTTTTCCTCATGCCCATGATGGCTTGGCCATTTAGCCATTGGGCTTAAGGCTTTACCTAGATCATGTAAAAGGGCAGCAAAACGAACAATTGGCTCATCCGAAGTTAAGACAGCAGCTTGCAAAGCCAAGAGGGTATGTATGCCACTATCAATCTCAGGATGATATTGAGGTGGGTTAGGAATACCAAATAAAGCATCTAACTCAGGTAATATAACGGCCAAAGCGTCACATTGACGTAGTGTTTTGATAAACACTTCAGGATTTTTTTCACCTAAGCTACGCTGCCATTCCTGCCATACTCTCTCTGGCACAAGATAATTTAATTCACCCTTTTTCACCATTTTATACATAAGCAGCCGCGTTTCTTCAGCTAATTGAAAGCCTAAATGATGATAACGAGCCGCAAAACGCGCGACACGCAAAACCCGAACTGGATCTTCAATAAAAGATTCAGATACATGGCGAAGCTTTTTAGCTTTTATATCTTCAACACCGCCAAAGGGATCAATAATATTACCTGCATCATCCATTGCTATGGCATTAATGGTTAAATCTCGTCTTTTGAGATCCTCTTCTAAAGTGACATGTTCATCAAAATCACAAGTAAAACCATAATAACCTGGTGCGGTTTTTCGTTCCTGGCGAGCTAATGCATATTCTTCACACGTGGTAGGATGCAAAAAAACTGGAAAATCGCGGCCAACTTGCTGGAAACCTTGCGCTTTCATTAAAGAGGGTGTAGCACCTACTACCACCCAATCACGCTCTTTAATAGGATAATTAAGTAACTGATCGCGAACAGCTCCTCCTACTAAGTAAATTTTCATTAATAAACCTTTATAACCGATTGGCTTGACTGTATAAAATAATCTGTCTAACTTGTACTTTATAGCATTTTGGCCTCATAATGTACAAATTTTTTAACGATCAAAGTTGTAAATTTTATTAGACTACTCTTTAATTATGAGTAAAAGACGACTTAATAAACAACAGGCTGCTCGTGTTCAAAGAATACAAGCCAATTATCAACAGCCCAGCATTGATTCTTCTAGCCATGAGGATGGCCTTATTATTTCTCGTTTTAGCCGACATGCTGAAGTTGAAGATAAAAATGGAAAACGATTTCACTGCTCCATTCGCCCTAATATTGATTCTTTAGTTGCAGGCGATCGCGTTGTTTGGCAACCAACCGGAATAGATCAAGGTGTTGTCTTAAGCCGATATCCGCGTAAAACGGTTCTTACGCGTACTGATAAGCGTGATGAACATAAACCTATTGCCGCCAATATCTCACAAGTATTGATTGTGGTTGCACCAAAACCTGCTATCAGCTGGCTGTTACTTGATAGTTATCTTGTTGTGGCTGAAAATTTACAATTACAGGTCCAAATTGTACTTAATAAGGTAGACTTACCCTGCTTATCCCTACAGCAAGAGTTAATCGATTATTATCAACCATTAGGCTATAACCTTTTATTTACATCTAAAGAGGATTTAAATAGCTATTTAATTTTACAGCAAAGTTTACGGGATCATGTTAATGTTTTTGTAGGCCAATCGGGTGTGGGAAAATCCTCCCTCATAGAAAAAATATTACCTCATGAGAAAATCCAAGTAGCGGCTATTTCAGAATTATCTGAACTTGGCTGTCATACAACAAGTAATTCTCGATTTTATCATTTACCGCAAGGTGGCGCTCTCATTGATTCTCCAGGTGTACGTGACTTTAGCCTAAGCAATATTTCCCCCGCAGAGGCCATTTATGGATTTCGTGAATTTAGAGACTTAGCATCCCATTGTAAATTTCGTAACTGTAATCATCGAGATAATCCAGGTTGTGCTTTAATTGATTCCATTAAACAAGGACATGTGTCTCCAAGACGTTATGAAAATTTACTTAAAATCAAAGCACAGTTGGCAATACAGAACTATTAAGATAAAGCTCTTCTTTATCTTGACGGTTTTCAAGAGAAGGAATATTTGTTGCAAATTTACTGAAATATAGAGGTAGTGAAGTCTTATCAAAATTAACCACAGCCTTACTGGCAATTTTTTCTAAAATGCTTGGCAGTTCATACCAGGCTTGGCCCTGAAAATTAAAAGCATTCAGCTCTTGATGAAATCGCCTAGCTGCTTCTTGATAAAATATAGTATTTATCGACGAATCCTTAAAAAGCCCGAAGCCCTTAGATGTACGAGCTACTTGCCATGCCATACGATGAATTAGAAAGTCTCGTATGATTTGCATTAATGTATTCGGTGGAACAGGCTCAATTTTACCTCTTAATTGATTTAAAATTTCATCACTCTCTTCTTTAGGCATTTCTTTTAAAAATTCGAAGAATTTTATATTAATACGTATCCATTTAAGATAATCATTTTGCTCTTGAAGTAGCGTCAGAATAATCTCTTCTAAGAAAGATTCAATTTGAGGCCCGATTCTACTGCTCCTATCCTTATAGGACCATAAAACCATTAATAATGTATCCGGTTCAAAGCAAGTAGTAGAGGATTGTTTAAATAGAGTCTCGTCAATAATTTTATTTAACCAAGCAATAGTGTCTGAATAACGCAGAAATGTAACTCTATAATCATCATTAATAAAGGCAGGCTTGATAATAGATTCTATTAAAGAGGCATAAATAAAACGAGCCTGGGTGAAATTCCCTGTAACGATGGACTTTTTTATTAAACTCATTATATCTTTACCCGTTTTGGTAATTGTATTAGAACAATCCCAAAGCGATAAAGATTTGCCTGAAAACGGGGCATATCTAAAATTATGGGTCATTACTGATACACATAAAATCAAAATTCGTTTTATTGCTTCCTCGGAACTTATGTAATTATAATCACTGTAAACTTTCTGAGCTGATTGCAACCTAAGTGCATCTATACGTACTTTATGTTCCCATTCAATTGGAAACTGCACCAATGGATCATAATCAATTACAAACTTTAAGAAATATTGGGCATAAACTACAAGGCACTCGCCTTTATCTAAAACCTGTTCTAAAACTTCTAAAAAAGTTATTTTTCTTCCTTCAAATAAAATCGTCTGATTTAACAAATGTAACCTTTCTTCTTCTGGCAAACTGTTTAAATAGCTCAAAAATTCTGCATAACTATTTTCGGCGTAATCTAATTGAGATGCAGTAATATCATTGCCTAAATATAAACCTTCAGGATATAAAGTGCCTTCAACTAATTTTTTTACTTCCAGCACCGTTTTACGGCTAGCTGGCATTTCATAGCTTTCTTCTTCAGCCTCGTTAAAACAATTTACAAAATGCGGCAGAGACTGCTTTATGCGTTCTTTCTCTAGTGCAGTAAAAGGTCTAAAATGATTGCAATTATAGAATGTTTTGCGATATTTAAAATTATTGACGCAATTTGGCAAAAAGATAAGTTCATCACCTTGCTCAGAAAGAATATAATAGGTTAATGGATAAACAGTAAGTTTCTCTTCTGTTACAAAATCCATATCATGCGTTAGTGTTGGAATTAATAATTTATAGTAAATGGGTGGGCTTAAAAAATTAATAAGCCCCGCACCTTCTAGATATTGCGCTAGTGATATCCAAGATTTATTAGCACCGTCTACTAAACGAGTATAATCAAGCGACGTATCACTGATTTCTTGCCATCTTAATTTAAAAATCTCAACAATATCTGTTATTAAATTAAGATTGATTTGCCCTTTAAATCTTATAAATTGCTTAAGTTTTGCTATCTTTTCTTTTAATAAAGGAGAGAGTGATTCAGTTGATAAAGCGTTAACTAAGGATTCTAATTTAGAAATCTTATAATAAGTGCCAGCCTGAAGAGTTTGATAGACAGAAGCGAGCTGATTATGTTTTCCTATTAAAGAGTGATCTAATTCATATACCCACTGAGCGACAGCTTTTAGTTTTGGGGTTAAGTTTGTTGTTTGCTGCAAAAGCTCGATTAATAATTCCAAGAGATAAAACTGTTTACCTCTTACTTTAAACAAAACACTATAAAGATAATTTACATCTTCTAGGTTACTGAACTTAATTACATTAATAAAATCAATAATAGCTCTTTTTAAATGAGATTTATTATCTGATTCTAAACTTTGAAAATAGGCTTCAATAACAGTCAATAACTCTGGTAATAGTTGTCTTGGTAATTGGCCTGTTGTTTTCCATGTTGGAGCAAATTGTCTTACTAAGCAATGCCAAATGGTTAGTCCGCTTTTATCATCTTGTAATAATAAATTGTCAGAATTATAAATAATTTTTTGCCAATTCATGGATAATAAATCACTCAATTCCTCTAGCTGAGTAAAATTAAAAGTATTTTGGCTTATGAATTTATGTTTAAATACAGAGGCTTTCGAGCTAAATGCAGGAAGAGTTGTTAAAGATAAAGCATTTAATAATTCTGACAAATTATGAAATTCAAAATAATGTTTAGTTTGTATCGGACGTTCAAAAAGCTTATTTTTTAAAAAAGAAGGAGAGTGAGAACTATAAATTTTGTCCAGTACTGCATTTAATTTCTTTCCTAGGTCTTCTCCTTCTGGCTTTGCGAAACAATCAACCAGAATTTGTACTAAATAAACTTTACTTTGCTCATATTCAATACACATACTATAAAAAGAATTGATATCTTCAGCCGCAAATGTATTTAAATAATTACAAAAATTTTTAAATGCCACTTTAAACTTAGTAAAATCTTCAGCCTCCTCACAATCAAAGTAGGTATGAATGACTTCACACAGAGCAGAAGTTAGTTCAATCTTTACATAATCTGTATGCCAGTTAGGAAGTATTTCGTAAGTAAAATAATTCTTAAAATTAACTGTCTCTTCATCGCCAGACTGACTTTTATTATAAAGGCGATATAACTCTTTAATTGTTAAAGAAGGATAGCTATCAAATTTTCCGCAGGAAACGAAGGTTTTAGCCGACTGTTGTAGTTTATGAATAAGGCTCGTCACTGAATAAATCGTTTTATTATCATTACCTAAATATATATCATTTAAGTCTTCTATTTCATTTAAATTAAAGTCTTGAGAAAAAGATTCTGCGCCAGGAATCAATATAGTTAAAAACGGTTTTTTCAATTCTTTGCCTAAAGATTTAGCTAAGGTGATCCATGCATTAGATTGATCGAACGGTAATAAGGTATAATCATCAACTGTATCAATACTATTATCACAACGTTGCGCAAAAGCAGATTCAATTAATTTAATCTCATTGATAGAGAGCTCTTGAGAGGAATCTAGTGAAGAAAAATTTGCTTTTATAAAATTTAAAAATACTAAATCAGCGAAGTTTAAGCTAGCCTCGTTTAAAGATACAACCTGAATAAATTCCTGAAGCCGACGAACTAACATACAAGCTATTATCCCATAAACTGGTTGATTCATATTACAGTAAGTTCTAATGAATTATCTACATGTAATAAATACTTCTCATCTTTAGCAATGCTTAGCTTGTTAATAAATTAATAACAAAAGTAAAGTGACTTACTATTTGCTTGTTTAATACAAATTAGATAAGAACTTCCTAATAAGAAACAAATTTTTGGGCATTATAAACCAATAAGAAAATCATTTATAGAATAATTCAGGGTAAAGAAAAAATAATCTGAAAAAATTAGGCATTTAACCTATAAAAGTTTAAAAGGACTAATAAAGGAAGAGTGTCCCGATTGGAAAATGCTTAAGAAAGTAAAAACTCAATGCAACGTGTATAAAAAAAGCGGCAAGGAGCCGCTTTCAAG
>NZ_JBNVZS010000021.1:0-24728 GCF_052527395.1 Legionella pelazae | reverse complement strand
AACTAAAAAAATATTGAATAAGATTTAATTGCAAACATAAAATAAGGAGTCGCTTCCATTATCTTAATTAAGAGATTTTGTTTTTGACTTATCGTTTATCTTTTGTTCTTCTATTTGTCTTTTTGCTCCTTTAATACCTCTACTAGCTCAGTATGTCCCATAATGGCAATATCTATCGCAGTCTATAGTTTGATTGAATTTAGCACAAATTGGGGCTACTGCGAGGTTAAAACTTAATGTAAATTTAGTGTTACATAGGGTAAAGATGCATTTCAAAGTATAGCTTGAAGTTAAGTTTTTGCTATAAAATTACAATTTAAAAGCACTCTCTACAGACTATCCTTAAAATCATCTATAGAGAGTGTAATGTTAATAAACTAATAATCACATTGTACATTACATCTTTTTTTGCCCCATTTGTTTTTATAGCAGGATTTCACGCATAAGTGCCCATGCTTCCAAAAATATATATCTGGATACCAAAATACATTTCGCCAACCTGAATACCAATAATGTCCAGGGTTCCAATGGTGTTTATGATATTTATGATATTTATGGTGTTTATGGTGCTTATGGTGTTTATGATGTCCACCGCCACCATACCCGCCGCCATATCCACCACCTTTTCCACCCCATTTTCCATTATCACCGCCTTTTCCACCCCATTTTCCATTATCCCCACCTTTTCCACCACTGCCACCATATCCACCCCATTTCCCATTATCAGCTAACATAACTTGACCTGATTGCAAATTGACATTGGAAGAAGCAAGTACTATTGGCGATACTGCTAATGCTATGGAAAAACTAATAAATTTAAGTTTAGTGAAAGTTGCCATATACACTCCTTGTAAATGAACAATATTTGTAGAAAGACAGTATAAGTATATGCAATTTATAAAAATTGCACAAAAATTTAATAAAATGACTATAATATTGTCATAAAGATTTAGTCTTATAAATAGTTGATGGCTGTTAAATTTGCGGATCTTTTGGATGGCTATAAAGTATACTATTGGCTAGACGCAATACCTATTTTTTAAAAGATTACCGAGAACCTAGCACGAGACCTTAGGCACGAGGACGTGCTTGGGCTTCATGGAAAGCGCTGATTCTTGCAGCGGGTATAATAAATTCCAATAATATTGAAGCCAAACGATGTTTGTACGTCCTTAAGAAAGTCATGTCAGACTATAAGCCTAATTAATTGAATAAGTAATTTCCTAAACAAGGGATAAAATTTTCAAACTTTTACTGCTATTTGGCAATAAAAGTTTAAGATTTAATCAGAAAGGAAAAGGGGGTAATTGGTTCTTGTCTTTAAGCCATAGGGGATGATGCCACTCTTCATAGATAGAAACAGGCATATTACTTTGTTCGTATTCTTCAAAAGACAAGTCACAAAGAAACCACTTAAGAAATTCAGCGCAAGTTTTGGGGCTAATTAATTGGCCATCCTGATAAGCCTTATCAAATATTTCGTGTAAATGAAATGATGTTGTCTCTCTTAACGTTTTCTGGATTTTAGTATCAACTTCACCTGGGATAACACAAGCTACACCAACTTCTTTTTTTTCTAATTCTTTTCTTACTATGGCAGTGACTTCATCTAGAGCGGCTTTACTAGCACAATAGGTGGAGCTCTCTTTAAGTTTCAGCGTTGCAGCCCTTGAAGTAATAAATAAAATCCGCGATTTACTAGGCATTTGTTCAGCAAGCAATGCTGTCAGTTTCATTGGTGCTAACAAATTAACCTGGAAGACTTCATCAATACTTTCACAGTCATATTGAGTTAATGGACGTGGAGGACTCTTCATTCCTGCGTTTTGCACTAAAAGATGGAGAGATAATCCGGAATCACTAATGATTTTCGCAACCTGTTTAATATCACTATTGTTAGTAAAATCCGCTTGAATGGGTACAAAGTGAGGAAAAAGCGTTTTTGTATCTTCTAAGCTGCTAATATCTCGCCCAGTTCCAAACACAAACCAGCCTTCACTTAAAAGTTTTTTTGCCAATTCAAGGCCAATACCATGACTGGCGCCTGTAACTAATGCTGCTTTATTGTCGTTATCGTTTATCATGAAGTCTCCCTGAGCTTAAGTAGTTTTTGGCAAGCTATGATAATCAAAATTAGAAAAAGTAAATAGAGCAAGGGTATTTATTGGCCTGATCCATCTTAAAGTTTGGATTTTTTTCTCACATTCAGTAAAATTTGCAATTTACCTTATTAAAGGATTAAATATGTTCGCTGTTATTTATCGGGCCTTTATTAAGCCTGGGTTTGAGATTGAATATCAAGAAGCTTGGCGTCAAGTTGCCTCTTATTTTGTGCAATATCGCGGGGCATTAGGCTCTTGTCTGCATAAAACTAATGAAGGCATGTGGCTTGCTTATTCTCGTTGGCCTGATAAAGTTACCCGAGATGCTTCTTGGCCCGGAGATAATGCGCCATCGGAAATTTTATCTGACGAAATTAAAAAAGCCATTGTAACCATACAAAATTGTATCGATCAGACGCAAAAACTGCCCGAAATTGCTATGGAAGTAATCGATGATTTATCGACTCCAAGTCAATTGAAGGCATAAGTAAATCTTTGTTAATTATTAATTTTGCACTGCTAATAAAACGCCTAGCATTAACACGGGTTCCTTGCCCTCATTAATCCAATAATGATTTGTTGAGCGTTGCACTACAGCATCAAAGGGTTTAAGTTTAATTTCTCATTCTAAATCTTATGGCTTTAAAATGTTGAAAATTATCGTATAAGGATTAAAAATTAGTCCCTAAATTATATCAAATAATGTGGGCTTATTTTTAAGTAACCATTCAATTAGCTCGGATTTCTTGTAACAGCTAGTTTTGTTCTTGAGTGATTCTATATATGATTCTATGCTTTGTGGTGAAAGAGCCAGAGACGCAGCAATTTCGCGATAAGTTTTTCCTCTCATTAATAGGTAGGCGCAATCTAATTCGCGCTTTGTTAATTTTACTTTAGATCCTTTAATACCTAACAAGTTATTTAAAGTGAAAGTTTTTTTAAAAAATGATTTTTTATCTAAATATATATCAACATAATCGGTTGACGTGGCTATTTGATTTTTTCTCCAGGGCTTAATAATAGGATCCTGAGTGGCTTGTTTGATAATAGAGGAGGCTTCCATTTTAAAATAAAGAATGAATTGCTCAAACATATTAATATGATTGAGCAGAAGATATCTTAAAGCAATTTCATAGCAAATTGATTTTTAATCCTCGCGCCTCTGCGTGGATTAGTAAAGCACTTGAAACCCATTAAACCTGGATGAAAGGCTATCATTGGCCCTATCAAGGCTGATGATAGCCTATTCTAAATATTTATTTGCAATTAATTGATAGGTAAATTTCCGTGTCCGCCTTAATTTACTTGCTACCTATTAGCGCTGCCTTTTTACTTTTTGATAGGGTCTGTTTGTGGTTAGAATACAAAGAATGGCTATATTATCGCTATAACAGACCGCAAACAGGTGTTATTAAAACTGCCTTACAAGAGTTAAATGCGTACCTTCTACCAAGCCAACAACATGTAATTATCGCAAAAAACCAAAATCCCACGATACGAAAAGTAAGAAAAATTTACCTTTTGCAAGGCTAATAACATAAGTAATTTAATTACTCTAATTGGCAGAATCTTTCCTGAAGTGCGGCAGATGATTAAACTATCATCAGTTGTACGAGGGGAAAGAGATGGGAAAACGCTATAAGCATTTAACCGAGCTAGATAGAGGATTTATTAGTCTACTGTTGGCTAAAGGTTATACTAAGTCAAAGAGAGCAACCTTGTTAAAGGTCCACCGGTCAACGATTTATCGAGAGATAAAGCGTAATAGCTTCGCTAGCACCTGGGCTGACAATAAGCCTTATTATTTAGCAGAAGTCGCTCATAAACGCTATTTAAAGCGACGAAAACGCCAAACAAAGTTAGATGGTAATAAACCACTTCGCAGCTATGTGCATGAAAAGCTCTCGATTGGTTGGTCGCCCTGGCAAGCTGAATTTGGCCACTGGGAAGGTGACCTCATGATGTTTAAGCGAGGTATCAAAGGTAACTTACTGAGGTTAAGGGAAAGAAAGACACGCTATTTAATTGCCATCAAAAATGAGAATAAAACAGCAAAGGCTACTGCATTAGCGCTTAGCTCAACTGTAAGTTTAGATCTAGCTTAATTACTTAAAGTCATTTGTAGGTCTTGGCCCTCTTGATATATCAAATGGGTTTGGTGATTTATAAGAAGCAGCAGCTTCTTTCTCATCAATTTTTTGTTTAGCATCTGGGTTCATTTTATAGTTAAGATTTGCATTATAGTTGTTGTTAGGAATTAGGTTCTTATTCAGAAGTTTAGTAATAAATTGATCATATAATTTTTGATCCGGGATACTAATTTTCAAATCATTCCCTCTTCTTGAGATGCTGATATTTTGTGCTTTTACTTCATGAGCAAATGTTTTGAGCTCCTCTTCAATCTTATCATAAAGCTCATTTAAATCCTTTTCACCGTTATCATTGAGAAGTTCATTACCTTTACAATGGATTAACCCCTTTGCTGAATCTAATACCATCGAAAATACAGCGAAGTTATTACTAAAATGATAAAGAAAATCATCTTCAGAATTCCAAACGTCACTATGCTCTAGGTAAGAAGATAATACTTTAACTTCTATATTGGTAGGTTTATATTCCGGAGTAGGAGCGCTATCTTTTTGGGCGTTTTCATCTTGGGCTTTATCACCACCGCCACCACCAGCTCCGCCGCCATGACCTTTGCAAATAGGCGAACCCATAGCACGACATATACCGCAGGGATTGCTATCTAAAGCTTTTGATCGTTCATCGTTTCTATTTTCTTTAGTTCTCGCATTAGTTAGCATTTTGCACTCCATAAAATCATCTATTTGTTCAGATTTTAATATATAAGGTTGCGTTATAGAGCAATATTTTTGCTCTTTTACGAATTTTTAACAGATATATTGTTACAGTAAGGTTAGGTTTCAAACACTTACTTTATTCAATGGAAAGATAGTTTTTAAGCCACTGTCGTCCTTTCTCAGTTAAAATAAGGACGCGTGATCTATTAGCAGAGCGAATTAATAGTCTATTGTTTAATAGATAATCTAAAAAAGCGTGTCCTAAACTACCTCTGAGGTGGTATTCTCTTTCTGTCCAATCAAGGCAAGGTTTAGCAAATTGTCTTTTCAATTCTCTTAATTTCTTACAGTCTATACCCAAATTTTTAAAGAAGCGCTCGCCTTGTTTAGTCACTACAAATTTGTCATCTATGGCTTTAATAAATGTTTTAGCCTGTAAAGCCTTTGTTATTTTTACACCTAGTATTCCGGCAAGATGATCATAACAAGTTCTAGCAAAGCAAATTTTGTAATCTATATATTTACGGTGCGGTAAGTCTTGATTATTAGGATTAGGCAATAAACTTAATGCTTCCAAAGATTGGGCAATAAATGGCGAGGAAAGCCTAAAATAGCGATAGCGCGTTGATGTTTTTATTAGCGTTATTAATTCTGCTTCCAATAATTTTTTAAGATGATTACTTGCTGTTTGAGCAGAGATATTAGCGCGCAAAGCTAATTCGCCTGCAGTGAATGCTTTGCCTTCCATTAATGCTATCAAAATAGCTGAACGTGTTCTATCACCTATTAAGCTAGCAACTTTAGCAATATGTTCTTCTAAATTCATTGCGTTTAAACCAATAACGATTATTTATAATATAGATTCTCTTTGAGTACTTTGACCCCGCGCCAGCCCCAATAAACTTTGTGATATTGAATTAACCCATCACTAAGTTTCATAATTTCCACAAAATCCATTTGCTCACCTTGAGGTGTTTGCCTGGGATATTCAAAAATTAATGTTTCACCATCAGTAAAAAAATTTTGTTTATAATGTTTACGTATAGAAGGCTTACGTTCGACAATTTTCTCAAATAAAGTACGTAACTCACTAATTCCTCTTAAAATACCGGTATCGGATTTAAGTAAATAAGGTATAACTGGACTTTCTAAAATAGCATCAGAGGTATAAAGACTTAGAAGACCTTCAATGTCATTATTAGCGAGGGCTTTATCCCACGCATCACAGATTTGTTTGGCATGAGTATGAGATTTAAGGCGCTTTTGTTTAATAATTACTTCTTTTTTAGGCTTCATGATGACTCCTAGGGTTACATTTATCTTATATCTTAAGTATAAAGTAACGCTAAGGTTCATGTTTCACGCTCGATCGAAATGTGAATATTATTAAATTTAGGAGTAAGGTTAATACAAACAACGTCACCATAGCCATTTAAAATTGAGACAGCACCTGAAAATGTAATGAATATTACTGATGTATGCTATGCCTTGATTCAAGAAGGGTATTTGATTGCTGCAGAAGATTTAAGTCATATGAGCTCATATATTTGCTAAAGTCATTGAAAGTTTAGGTTATCATTCAGGTAGAGAAGTCTAATTAAATATTATAGCTCGATCATATGAATAAAATTACTCTTTATAAACAGAATTTAGTTAAACTGTTAGGCAATATTCAGAATGCTACCATTTTAGATTATGGTTGCGGTAAGGGTGCTTTTGTCAAATTATTGCTTACCAGAAGTGATGAGCAGCCAAAAATAATTTTTGCTGTCGATTCTAGTGAGGCAATGATTCAATCTATTAACAAAACGTTTGTTAAAGAGGTAGAACTAGGTCTTGTAGTGCCAAAACAATATTCAACGTTATCATCTTTAGAGGCCAAGAAATTTGATAGAATTATCTGTAATAATGTGCTGGAGTGCGTTAATAAGAAGCTTGACTTCATCAATGGTTTTAAAAATCTTTTAAATAAAAATGGCGTTTTTGTTCTTGCTCATTATGATTTTGATTCAGCTATTTATAGTAGCCAATATAAAGAATTAACTCGAAATCTCATTCATACTTTTGCTGACACAAAACAAGCCTGGCAAGAACATTGTGATGGGCAGATGGGTAGAAAGCTTCCTGGTTTAGTCGCTGCTAGCCTTTTTAGGGAAACAAATAAGTGTGAAACATGGCGTATTGTTGAGCATGATTTTAAGCCAGGAAATTATGGATTTTTAATGGCACAGTTAATCGTCGACATTGCTCAACCTAGTTTTGATAAACAAACATTACAATGTTGGTTAGAGGATTTAGAGTTAAAGGGTAAGGATAGAAACTATTATTTTGCTATCGATTTAAACGTAGCTGTGCTTACTGTTTGAGTTTATAGTATTTTTCAGCTCATGGCATTCCCGCTCTATCTTAAAATTTTGTGATAGACATTTAATCCTATTAGAAAGGAACACTTTTCTTATTTATCCTTAAATTGAGGCAGTTTCTTTAGATAAGGATGCTCTTTCTTTCAATCATGTCCTTAAAATTGCAGCACTCATCGCTAAGAGATGCATGATCTTAATCTCGATATACCAGAATTTAGCGCCAGGAATTTGATATTCATCCTTTCGCTACAATAGAGTTTCTAGTAGTGCGGTTCTAAATCCCAACTAATTTCTTCTGGTTCAGGCCATAATTCTTCTTTAACTTTATACGAGGAATCTTTTAATTGAAAAAATGAGGAGAAATATTGTTTGCTTGATTGCACTCTTGTAGGATTTGTTGGTGCTTCTAAAGATACTTTTTCAGGAGCAAAACCTATTAATGGAATAGGTACGGGTTCTCTCCCCGAATGTGATCTTCTTAACTTTAATTGATTTTGATAATCAAAGCCTAGTAAATATAGCTGCTGGGAAGAATCTTGATAAAGAGTATGAAAGTCATGCGCATCAAAATTTATAATATCAACAGCAATAGTGGTAAAGCTAGTAAAGATAAGGTTCTCGGAAGGAGAGAATTGTTGCGCTGAGTTTATTCCTGCTGCTATTAGTTCCTTTTGAGTAGTTAAAATGAGGCTACCTAAGGCGGTAGCTTTAACCTTGATTGCTTGAACTACCGATAATAAAGTCCAGTTCTTGCAATAGGTTAAGTCTGTTCCTAGCCCCAATAAACCCTCTTTATTAGAGCCAAACCCATATACAAATCCTTCAGAGGTAAGCAATAATGCATGCTCCTTTCCTACCGAAATATCGATAACATTAAGGTTATTAGGTATTTTGACCCAGTCAGGCAATAGTTTTAAGTACCCCTGAACAAAATGTGGTTTTAGCTTATCAATACCGTAGCTATAAACAATCCCATTTACATCAAGATAGGCCGTTGTAAAATCAGCAGCAACAACATTTTTAACCAGATTTGGTGTGAGAGCCTTTTGAAGCGTCAATTCCTGTGAGGTTTGATTATTAAGTGCTAATTGTCTATCGCTATTATTTCCAGTTAACCAAATTCTGTTTTCTTTACTTAGCAAGATTGAATGAGAAAAACCTACACTTAGATACTCAATTGGTTCTAAACCTATAATTTCCGTAGGGGAGAATCGATCGTTATTGTCTTGTAGACCTAATTGCCCTTGCTTATTACATCCCATCGCCAGAACGCGACCTCCCTGTAATAAAATAAGGCTATAATTTTGCCCACAAGCAAGTTGTTTTACTTTTAGCGTGGTTTTTAAATAGTCATCAACTAATTGTTTCAATTCTTTGTTCATTTGTCGAAAACCTACAACAGAACTTAGAGGCAGCGCGTCCAAGATGCGGTATAGGATTTCTACTGGAAATATCTCGCAAATACTATCATAGTGTAGCTGATTGTTTAGGGTTAAAATTCCCATCGTTTTAATAAGATAAAAAGATAGAATTATAAACCAATTTACTAATTACTATCTACTTTTAAATCGTATTCGCTCTTATTCTTGTTGTTTTACTAAATTCGTGATCTTCAGTTTGATTTAAAAAACCTATTATTTTTTCAATTGTAGCGCGATTAAGTTTTTGATCCGTCTGAATAGGTAGGTTGTTTTTTTCAGAAAACTTAAGCCAGTAGTTAATAATAGGCTCTTTGTTAAAGACATCTACTAGTGCCTCGTCAACAGAAATTAAATTTTTCCATAGGTATTTAGTATCAGTTTTCTCAATCATTTTTGCATGGAATGCTAGCACAGCTAGCCTGGCTCCTTTTTCGGGTGAAATTTGTTCGGATTCTATCGAAGTAATGAGTTCATTTAACAAGTCTCTTTTGACTGAGTTGGCTGTATTTTTAGAAAGTATATTTAGAAATTCAATCACAGTTTTCTGCTTCTTCGATAAGCCTCTTTCATGTAGATTTGCCGACTCTCTTGAGAAAAAACTTCTTGATGTTAGAGTTTGGCTAACTTCTTTAAGAGATATCTCTTTTGAAGGGGAAAGGCCACTATTAGATGATTCTGATGTCTGAGTCTGATTGTCATAACAGCATACTAACTTTGTTAACATGTTAGGAAAGGGATAATTTCTTAGAGTATATATACCATAAGTAGAAGTATGGCCCATAACAACTGCCCAGGGATCAACGATTAAACAATTGGATAAGTCATTTAAATTATCAGAGTTATGATCCACTAGAAGGAAAGTATGAGAGCCTAACCCATTATCATGACTAACCATCTTTATATGTAAAGATCGTAAATGATTTTTTTCAATGAGTGTTAGAAAGTGATCGGCTGCAAGTTGTGCAAAACTATGGCAATCACCCATTTTCATCTTTCTAACATTTTTTGCCGTCTGTTCAATTGCTTTGCGATTATAATTTGGAAGTGCTCCTGTTCCAACCACGGACGGGCCATAATATGCTTTTTTAGCTTTCTCCAAGATAGCATCCCTTTTGTATGTATTAATGCACTGTGGGAATCTAACTGCATCTGTTGATGTATAATCTGGAAGATTTAATTGATACATACCCTTAGTAAGTGGTGTACTAATAAATGTATTAGGAGAAACATTTCTTCCTATCGAAGGAAAGTTATTGAATCTAGGATCATTAATAATAAATTGTAGAATTTGCAAGTCATGGGCAGCTATATTTGGATGGTTATCAATATAGAGTTGCGGATTTGCAAGAAATAAATTTAATTCATTATCATTTATAAAAACTTGTAAAAACCTTGATATATTTTCTATGAAGTCTCCAGAGGGTATTTTGGCACCTTCAGAGATAAATTTAGCAAAAAATATAATTTTCTCTTGCGTATTTTTATATTTTTTCCAGGTATCTATTAATTTTTTTGACTCTCCGCGTGGTTTGTACTTTTCACATAATTCTTCAAATAACTCCCCTAGAATTTCATTACTAAGTTCTCCAGCATTATTATTATTCGATCCCGGAGAAATTAATTTTAAAACCGAATTGAATATTTCATCTCTTTCCCGTTTTTCAAAGGCAGCTATATTCTGCCTAATTTCGTTAATTTTTCGATGACTATTGAACGTTAATTTCGTTTTCATTTTAAATAATATTTATAGAAATGAACATATTTATACATGAAAAAAATTAAGAAAATATTAATAGCTTTTAAATATAAAAAAGATCCGGGTAAAATGCCTCTGAAATTTAACAATACGAATGAGATACTAAGTCTATGTATAAACTCTGAAATCTTATTACAATATGCGCATTTATTAGGTGCTTATTTACAAATAACTGTAAGTAGAATTAGTTTGTTAGCTTGTGGTAAAAATGATTACCTGTAACAGGGGGAAAAGTTAATTTTTTCTTCTTAACGAGCTTTATTACTGGCAAAAGTGATTTTAATAGATATTTTATTTTTTGTATAAAACATTCATATATACGTCATATTTTCAACAGATAAATGGTTTTTATTTTAGTCATTGTGTATAATGCGCATCTCTTGAATTTAATCAAAATTGACTTAATCAGATATGTTGCTAATGATTATGAAATAATAGTTGAATATCTCTATACCATAGTGAAGTCATTCCATCTGCAACATTTATGAATAAAAACACAGGATAGATGGTATGAAATTAGCAATTAACGGCACTGAATATGACATTAATGATGCTTATAGCTTGGTGGAATTAATAGATAATTCACCTGAAAATTTACATCAAGAAATCATTTTAAAATTACTTGATCCTGCTAGTTTCAGCAATATTATAACAGAAAATGACCAATTAATCGCTTTATTAGGCTCACTTATTAATGATAGTGAGGTTTCTAAAGTAGTTAGTTTTATCATTACAAATAAACAAGAATTTAAAAGGCTAATCCCTACTACATATGCATTAAAACAAATCCTCAAAGTCGTTAATGATAAGTATGCTGAATCCATAATACAATATATTTTAAACGATCAGAATGAGTTTGATAGACTGATCAAAGATCAAGATAGACTTCTAAAATTGCTTGCTTTCCTTGATAAAGAATTTCCTGATTACACCAAGAAAGTTTTTGAAAAAATAATAAGTTTTAATGATGACAAATTCAATAAGCTTATTGGAGATAGAGAAAATTTAATAGAATTTGCAAAGAAATATCCAAATTTCCGAGACAAGCTGCTTAACAAAGCACTATCCTTTGGTACAACTATTTCTGGTTTAGTTGAATTTGGTAAAGCCATTAAAAATTATAAGTTAATGCAAGATTCAGTAAAACAAGAAATATTACAATTCATTCAAAATAAATTATTGAACTGCTTGCTAGATAAGAATGTCAATATAAGTTTTATTCAATTCTTTGAAACCACAAAGGACTTGTTATCTGATAAATTTAAAGCCGATTTATTTCAAGCATTATTAGAATCTAATAATGAATTATTAAAACTACGAATTAATAATTTAAAAGACTTATTAAAAGTTTTAGAGATTTTACCTGCTTATTTAGCATATAAATTATTTAATCGCGTTTTGAATGACAATGAACTTTTTATCCACTTTATTCGAGATAATAAAACGCTTAGTAATCTGTGGTTTGGCGCATCAATGGACTCCGATGAATTGATGTTTAAATGTGCGGTCCCACTTTGGGCTAGGGAATATTTATTATCAGAATCTTTTTTATATGCACAATCTGAACATATCGTTAATTTAAAACGCAGGGCTCGTTTCGGATCTGAAGGCTATTTTTTTACTCTACAAACTAGATTTCATTCCTCAGATGATCGTAGCCCTAGATCTATAGCAGGAACAATTCTTGGTGTTTTAAATGCCGAAGAGGCAAATTTTATTAGTGCTATCGAAAATAAACAACACAATAAATTGATAAATATTATAGAAAGAGCAATAACTAATGATTCCCTGTTAGAACGAATTTTTGCTTTTTCTGATTCGAAAGGGCACCCATTTTCATTAAAAGCATTATTTAAATTAATACCGAATGAAAATGATAGAATATATAAATTGATCCAAGCTATAGTAAAAAATGATAGGCTTAATGCTTCTGTTGATCTTATCAGTAGTCTCAGTGATCTTTCTTCAGTATTTGAATTAAACAGTGCAATAGAAAATGATAAATCTATTGACTTCAATAAAATTAAAAATGAAATTGCGAACAGAATTAAAAAAAATTCGATTAGTTATTCATCATTAAATTTGTTTTTATCTATATTAATTGCGAAAAACGAAAAAATTTCAAACGAATCTCCAATTAAGAATCATCTAAATGACTTAATTAGTTTTGTAAAAAATAATAGAATGAGAGTGCTACCCTCACTTAGAGCTACTGTTTCCTTCTTCTTGCAAGCAAATGGAAAAATAAAAATTAAAGGAAAAACACATGATGAAATAGCTGCTCAGAAGGAAATAATTAAGCAATCATTAGTAGATGATATAAGTATCGATTACGAAGAAATTATTGCAGACATTAACAACAACAATAATACACTTGATAGCAGTCAAAGAGAGCTAAAAAACCAAATTGCTTTTGATAAAATGCTGCAGCGGGGTAAGACTCAACCCAATTTGGTTCGTCCACTATTCAAAGCACCGCAGTTTGCTTCTCAATTTGATGGTGAGCAGTTGTGTGCATTAGCTTTGTCTGATATAGAAATTGCTAATTGTATTTTGGATACAATAGTCGAGAAATTTAACGCTGGCGAAATTAGTTTTAAAAATATTAGGGCTCTTATTAGAACTTATCCCAGTATATCATATCCAATTCTTCAACACCTGAATGTAGTTGGTTTACAACTCGATATGATTGCAGACATTCACCCAGAGGCAGCCAATGCCATTTTAAAAACCCCAAACTTTAACAATTTAGCAAAAAAATGGGGGCAAAATGGCGGCTTAGTTATTTTGGCCAAAAAACATCATGAAACAGCCAAAGTGATTTTGAAAGACCCAAAATTAAGTGAATTACTTACTGATGATAATTTAATCGAAATCGCGACCCGCAATCCTAATATTATTAATGATATTCGAGGCAATAAAAAAATCATGCGCAGGGTAAGTGAAGAAACTAAAGTAGCGCTAGAAGAAGTATACTCATTGCTACCACCAAGCCAACAAGACTCAGAGCCTACTATACAATCACTAAGATTGTAATACTAAGTCTATTGCTTTTTTAACTTGGCTTTAACTTAGCAAGCGAGAGCTAGAGCCTTGATGAAGCAGTCTATACCTAGGGTTTTATGAAATTATTTAGATGACTCTAGCTCGAATAATTAGTTCTATATGCATATAATGAGTAAGCTCCCTTACATTTTAATGTCTGGACTACATGTTGGAGCCAGTGACAGAGACGACACTATAGGTGAAGACTTTCCAAAGAAAGTACTGTCATTATTGTGGAATATAGATGAGTTTTTTGTTTCTTTTTTCATTAATCCTAAGAATGTGTTATAAGCCTGCTCAACATTAGTAAGCGTAGTTGCTATCTGAATTTTAGGTACTTTAGCATCTGATGTATTATTTTCTATTACCTGACTTGTGTTTAAGTCAATGGTAAGTGGGAGCTCCTCAAATTCTGTCATTGCAGGATTTAAAGTAATCATGGCTGCTAAACTATCCCAAAATTGTAATTTCCCATAGAATAGATCTTCTCCCATTGTCTGCAATAAGGAGGTTAGCATATCTCTAACCAATTTTAATGTAGGTAATGTTTCTTTTTCTAATATTGCGTAAAAATCTCTGGTCATAGGCATCTGACGAGTAATATCGAGCGGAACAAGTATTATGGGAAGAGTAGGTGTATTAAAAACAATTTTTGCAGCTTTTGGGTCAGCATGAATGTTCCACTCAGCGACAGTATTTTTTGTATCAGGAATTAAGTCAGAAATATTTCCCGGTACATGTACAGCGCCGCCCATAATAACTAGCTTTTCAATTTTTTCTATGCAATTAGGATATGTACATATTAATTGAGCAATATTGGTAAGAGGACCAGTGGCGACTATTGTTATTTTTTCATCGCTCAGCATTAAAGTATTATACAATAAATACACTGCAGATTCTGTAACTTGGGAGTCATTTACGGTCGGTGCCTCTGTATCCTCTAGAATAGTGTCTGCTTCTGTTTTAATATAATCCGGAAAAGGTTCTCCATAAGAATCAAGCGGAAAATTAACGCCAAATGCAACAGGAATCTTCACATCTGGCTTTAACATTCGACATATGCGCTCCATATTTGCAGCCCCTGTATGTGGCGTTGATTCCCCATATGTTACAGTAACTGCTACTACATCCGCATTAAGCAATAATAAACTTAATGCCATAATATCTTCATAAGCAGCATCGCCATCATGTATTACTTTCATTACACATTCCTATTACTTTAATTTGCTACAATACGCTAAAGTTATAAATCTATTTACTGCAAAGACGAAATAATTAGCTCACATTATATATTAAGCTTTATTTTTTTTAATTCATTAAACAGGATTAGATGAGCTTTTTAAAAGTAATTTATTTTTAATAGCAAAATGATTTAGATGAATTTTTCATTCTAAGCTTTTCGAGCTTACAAAAGGCCATAATTGAAGCAAAAGATACTTATATTGAGTTCTTACTGTTTTAATTGGTGATTTTGCTAAATTTGTGTGCTTGCTTGATTGACTTATGAAACTCCTTTATTCTCCACCGTTTTTAATAAACTTCATAGATGCCGTTAGCTTCAATAGAAGAATCATGAGTAACAAAATAAAGTATACTTGTTGATCCATCATCCTTTGGAAGACTTTTTTCAGCGATCTTGTGTTATGGCAAACAGCAATGGACGTTGAGTTAATAAAGCCAATGCCATCAAAAGGTACACAGAGACTTTGTAAAAAGCACATAAGGGAACCAAAATTCTTGGTAGCCTTGCTATAAATCGCGTATAGGATAGCGCTTTAAGAAAGGCTTTTCTTAAATGCCCTTGTAAAAAATTCGCAATTATAATAGTGTTTGGAATCTCGATAACCTGAGGATTGAAATAACAAATAGAGGGTTATGAACTCACTTTCACTTAACTGGTCTGACCGTTTACGTTGCCGTTTACCGTCAGTTAAAAGCGTTTTTTCCCACAGAGGTATAAGTTCTTGACAAAATCATCACAAGGCAGAATATTTCCTCTAAATTCATTTTAGGTCTCCAGATCATTCTTTATTGTTCGCGTGACGAATTTGATCATAGTGAGACCTTTTTTTCAGTTATTCCTTAGGCAGAATTCGCGCTCATTACTTTCAACTCGCTAATATTATTTTATAGATTTCCCTTATTTAATTTCTATCTTAAGTACTTTATTGTATCTAGAGTTGTTATGTTCATTTGCTTAGCAGAATTTAGATAATGTAAATGCTAGAAATACATTTATTTAACTTGGTCTAAGTAAGCAATTTTAGCGCTATAGAGTGCTGTAAGTGTTTGTTTAGATTTTACTGGTAAGACACTTAACATACCGTTTGTTTCTAAAATCACTGCTTTTACATCTTCTAAATCACTTATACCAAATACTCTTATTTCACCTAAAATCTCTTCTTCACTAATTCTTACTTTCTGCATTGCTTCCTTAATAAATTCACCATTAAAAAATAATAATGTAGGCTCAGATTTAACCCAAGTGCGAATTCTTTTAAACCGTGTAGTTATGTAAGAGATTAAGCTTTGTAAGAGCACTAAGCAAAACAAAGCTAAAATGCCTTGCGTAATGCTAACCGTGTTTGACAAAATTGAAGACGCTAAGGTTGAGCCAAGTGAAATAGTTATAATAAAATCATAAATGTTTAATTTAGATAAAACCCGTTTACCCGCTAAACGAACAAAAAAAACTAACGCGGTAAAATTAATGAGTGCTGCTAAAATTGTTTTGTAAAAAACACTCCAATTCGCTAACCACATATAAATCCTTTTACAATAGTTGTTAGAATCAACACAAACTAACCTAAGCTAGATTAAAGTGACGTTAGGTATTATTCTAAATAGTGTTGTTGGTCTATTTCTATCTTATCTTTTTATTGTAATTAAATTTAAGCTAAAGGAATAATGTTGAAAAAGCAAAAATTTATTTATAAATTAGTTCCTATATCTGTTCTGGTTTTTCTTTTTACTGCGTTATCTTTTGGCCAAGAGAATTCATTATCTAATCCAGTGCAGGATATAGTTGCTAAACCAGCAGAAGAGATTACCAAAGTAGATGTAAAGCCTCTAGCGCGTGATAATGACATTAAAAAGCGGCTTGAAGCGATACTTGAAGCAACTACCTGGTACATTCAGCCAAAAGTAAGTGTGAATGATGGCGTTGTTTTTCTAGAGGGAGGCGCAACAACAACTGATCATCGAAAGTGGGCTGAGAACCTTGCCCGAAAGACACAGGATGTTGTTGCGGTCGTCAATCGAATGGAAATTGTTGACCCTTCAATATGGGATATTCAGAAGCAAATTAGCTCTGGTTTACAAGAACAATGGCGCCAATTTTTACGAGCGCTACCTTTCTTCATTTTTGCTTTATTGATTATGGCAATTGCTTGGGCTACTGCTCATTTAATTGCAAAACTTATTCGTAAATCCTTACATTTTCGAGGTATACATCCACTCTTAGCGGATGTAGCTGCTCGTGCTGTAGCGTTCTTATGCCTTATAATAGGGCTTTATCTGATTTTACAACTTTTCGGCTTAACAACTATTGCACTTACTTTAATTGGTGGTACAGGCGTTATTGGTATTGTATTAGGTATCGCATTTAAAAATATTACTGAAAACCTTTTGGCAAGTATTTTACTTAGTATACAAAAACCATTTAATAATAATGACTTAATTGAGGTCGCGGGGATTACCGGTTATGTACAAGGGCTGACAATTCGCGCGACACTATTAGTAACAGAAGATGGCCACCAAGTACAAATCCCTAATTCTACAGTCTATCAAAGTAATATTACGAACTTCACTAAAAATCCTAAACGCCGTGAAAGCTTCTTAATTGCAATTAGTTGCCATGAGACAATCTCATTAGCCCAGGAAATAGCGCTACATACACTAAACCAACATCCCGCAGTCTTAAAGGAGCCTGAACCATTGATATTGGTCGATAGTTTGGCAGTCGGCGTGGTAAATATACGTATTTACCTTTGGTTAAATAGTCAAAAATATAACTGGGAGAAAGTTAGATCATCGGCTATTCGTTTAATAAAACGCGCCTTTCAAGATGCGAATATTTCAATGCCTGGACCAGGTATGAATTTAAATATTGGTAAAGATACAATTGTTAAAGTTCAAACGATTAAGGCTGCATCCACTGCTCATAAAGAGGATGAGACAGAGACAAAGGAGGAAGAGATGATTGCAACGCATGCTGAAGGGGAACTTCGTAGTGAAGCAGCTGAAATGCAAAAGCAGGTTCGCCAGCATAAAGCCATTGATAATGAACATAACCTCTTATCTAATAATGGAAGCAATGGAAGTAAGGAAAAAGCAGCTCTTTAGGAGGAACAATAATTTCTTTAAACAATTATTCGTTATGATTCTATTTAGCTAAAATACTTTTGATACAGAAGTTGTATCTCTTTAGCATCCGGTACAATCTGGCCAGAAACTGCAGCATCTTTAAATGCGGTAGCATGGCTTATAAGTATAGTTTTATGCTTTTCACAAGAAATGTGTGTATAAACGTTATGGATTATCTTTAACATATGCATGGTTGCGTTTCTATCTTTGCATATATATGAGCGTGTCCGGCAAAAAATTAGGTCACAAAATTCCTCAAAATAGATAGGCGATGCAATGATTCTCAGTTGATTATCTGTATCATATCGATAACTAGATGGCGGCTTTGCCCTTGCGACTTTCTGTAAAGTAAGTTGTAACCAATTCATACAAGTCATAGCAGTAAAGGGATCGTTCATACTGGGTGATAGGGCTCGAGCGATAATCTCGACCAATTCATTCACTAAAAAGAGAATATCTTGTTCTTGATTGCGCTCATGGCCAAAGATGAAAGCCTTAATGCACTCATTTTTGATGTCCTTAGTAAGTTCTTCTGAAGAGTAAATGGTGAACAGAGTGTCATCCTCTGTTATGTAGTCTCCAGGTCTTGCTTCGATTTTAATAATAAAATCATGTTTGCAAGCGATTCTTAGCAAAGAGTTGCCATCTAGAACACGAATATAACCATGCTGGATTGCGCTAATAGTGCTCTTGAACTTTTTCAAACTTAAGATAGATTCCTGACTAGGACCACCTTTTCCCATCTTGATAGGAAATAAACAGTCAATCTGTTCATATAACTCTTCGCCTACTTTACCAACTACGTTAGACATATTAATGCTTTGTGGAATGTGGTGAATAAAATAAATAAGAACGCCTACACTACATAAGGTCAAAATGATAGCAGCAAGTAATGAAATCTGTGGTAAGAAAGGCTTCGTTGTATTCATCTCGCTAGCGCCATTTTCATTAAGATTAAAAAGAGCTAAAAGGATAAACAAACAAAAGAGAAACGTTGCAATGAACGTACCTAAAGTGACTTGATTCGCTCTGTCTCGCATAAAATTTGATATGAGACGAGGCCCAATTTGGCTAGCTGCAAATGAAACAGCTACAATGGTCATAGAAAAAACAACACCTGCAACTGTTATTATCGATGTGGCAATCGTTGACAAGATAGTTCTTGCTCCTTCGGGTTTGCTTGTTTGAAACCAGCCAAGATTAACAAGCCATTGAGGAACGAATGTTTGATCAAGGTATACAGTAAAAATAGAAAGTAAAAGTGATGCAATCGCCATAACTAGCGGTATATACCAATAACTAGCATGCAGTCTTGCTAAAAGGTTTAATAATCTTGCGCCCACTAAATTCATTCCTTTGTTATTTTAATGTAAGTTAAATTCACTATAGGTGAAGGGTTTCTTGACTAAGATGATATCCTCTATCATTTTAGCACTTATTAAAGAGCACAACTTAACACGACGACTTCCACTTCAATAATTTTTAAGCTAATCAAAGCCCATCTCTCGTATTTAATCTTCATTTAGATAAGTTTGTTTAACAACTACACTTATGACAGCGAGTAAGGGTGTGGCAAGGGCCAACCCTAAGATGCCGACTAGTAACGACATAATAAGTTGCATAAACACAATTAATGCAGGCGGTAATGAAATTGATTTTTGTTGAATAAGAGGCGTGATTAAGTAGCTCTCAATCGTTTGAATCGCCAAATATAAAAGGGCAACGTAAAGCCCAAACATGGGGCTCTTAAGTAAGGCTAACAATATAGCCGGAATAGCAGCAATAATAGGGCCGATATTAGGAATAAAAGAAAGAAGAGCGGCTAAAAGAGCGAGAGTAAACGCGAGCGGAATATCTAAAAGCCAGAGTCCTGCCCAAGTTAGCAAGCCTATAATAAGCATAGAAAAAGCTTTGCCAGCTAGCCAAAATTTTAAAGTCTCAGTTGTATCGTTTAATATCTCTTTTACCTTATTCTGTCTTCTTTTTGGAAATAAACTGACTAGCCCATTAGTATAAATCCCAGGTTGATAAGCTAAAGCAATACCAAAAAACAAGATAACAAAAATATTTCCAATAAAACCGAACGTGCTCGTAAAAATACCGCCTAGTTTAGCAGGGATGTTCTGTACTTTAGCGAGCATGCTGGATACGTTTGTTCCTTGAGTGGTACTTGTATTAGTTACATTAATAAGTGTTAAAAATTCATTACTAAACTTATTCCAAGCCTCGGGTAGATCGGTATAGAGTTGTGACACTTGTTTACTAACAGCAGGTGCTACAATGAGGCCAATACCTGTGAATAGTAAAAGTAAAATAATGAGAACAACGGTTACTGCTATGTAATTGGGTAAGCCACTATACTTATTAATTAAACGGCCTAATGATCGAATAATGATTGCTAATAAGATTCCTGCAAAGGCTAAAAGAAAGATATCTACTGTATACCAAACAAGCAGAACCACAATGACTATGGCTAGTAATAGATAAAGATGAGGCACTATTTTTGTACTTATTTCGTCTTTCGACATACGGCCTTCCTTAAGCTGTTAACTAGAATGATTTATTTTGCATAAGTGGTTTGTTAATAATCAATAATATTGCTTTTTTAGCTTAATAATTCAGTACTTTTTGCTAACTCTCTGTAATACTTCCTATCTACATTATTTATATATTCAGTTAATCCTAGAACTTAGTTTAGCGCATAGACAAAGAATTCACATATGATAAATTCATAAAATGAATCAATTACAAGCTTAATTAAATGTCGAGTAAATAAATTGTTACATCCTTTGACAGCTAATATTTTTTTATCAGCCTAAATATATTTTATTTAACGTAAAATAATTAAATCTCAAGAGTAAGAGCTTCAATTGTAAGAAAAAGCAAGAACAAATTCCTTAATTTACCTGTCCTAATCTACCGTGCGTTGCTATAATATCAGGGTATTAAGAGACAATCTCTAAGTCGTCATATTCATTCAGGTTAAGCTTACCGAACACTTTAAAATTATGAAGTGCACAGTCTTGAGCTAGCTTAATAAAATTTTTAGCTAACCTATTTTTGATTTTTTTACTAATCTTCACTTTGATTAATTTTTAAGTTAGTAATTAATAACTTGCCCGCCCTAGCTGTAACCGCTGCTCAAACTACTTTATCCTAAGTGCTTTGCGATTTTTGTAAACTAGACCTATGGTTAAAAGAAAGGAATAGTTTCTAATTTTAATAAGGAGAAAGGCTATGGCACACGAAAAATATCAAGCCTGTATTGAAGCATGTCAAGCATGTGCGATTGAATGTGAGCATTGTGCAACAGCTTGCCTTCACGAGGAAGATGTGAAAAGAATGACTACCTGTATTCAGCTTGATTGGGATTGTGCTGATATATGTAATTTTGCTGCAGCTATGATGGCTAGAGATTCACAGTTTGCGGCTCAACTTTGTAGACTTTGTGCTGAAATCTGTAGAGCTTGCGGTGATGAGTGTGAAAAACATAGCGATATGGAGCACTGTAAACGCTGCGCTATGGCTTGTCATCGCTGCGCTGAAGAGTGCGAAAGAATGGCAGGATAAGTTTAAGCTAAATGAATTTCAATATGAGAGAACTTTTTATAGGGGTTTGCAGATTTAGTACTCTATAATTTTAATAAAGATTAGCGCTAATATAGTTAAGTTCCAATGTTAAAGATTAAAATAATTAATGACTAAGAATACAAAGAAACAGACTAATTATCTGCGCAGAAAAATTTTATTTCTTTGGGAGAAGTGGTTTGAGCTTCCATTAATTGTTCTTGCTTTAATTTGGTTAATTTTAATCATTATTGAGCTAACACTAGGCTTAAATAAGCCCTTAGAGACATTTAGCTTTACGATTTGGCTTATCTTTATTTTCGATTTTATTGTTAGATTATTATTATCACCTTCTAAGCTTAAGTATTTGGAAAGAAATTGGCTGGCTTTGTTTGTTCTATTTTTTCCTGCTTTTCGCTTGTTTCGTTTGTTTTCATTTTTGCGGGCAACGCGAAGCTTGTACTTATTTAAAATTTTTTCCTCAATACGCTATAGCACGCGTGTACTTGGGTTTACTTTAGGAAGGCAAGGTTTTTTCTATATTATAAGTTTAACTATTCTAGTCATACTGGTTGGCGCAGCAGGCATCTATGCCTTTGAAGGTGTCTTTGCTAATTATGGTGAAGCACTTTGGTGGGCTGCTATGATGATAACAACCATGGGCTCGGATTTCTGGCCGAAGACAGTTGAAGGGCGTATTCTTTGCTTAGGGCTAGCCATTTATGGCTTTGCCATTTTTGGTTATATTACAGCTATCGTTGCCAGTTTTCTAATTGATAAAGAAGCTAGAGATAAGGCAAATCAAGCCAAACTTTTACATGCAATAGAAGAACTTAAACAGGAAATTAGATCTTTAAAGGATAATGCATAACTGAAGGGTTTTATCATTATTGATAGGGCCAATTTTAACTTCAGATATAAATACAAAAGATAATTAAAAAATGCGAATTTTGTTTAAGCATTAATTGAAAAAGAGTCTTACTGGGCTCGAATTTGTTGCACAAAAAAGAATAAGAAACCAGAGACCTAAGCGATAAGTGTAGTGAAATTATTTGTCCTGCCGATGATTTTTGTAAATGTTATTCTTGAGTGGGGAAAATGGGCTCTACCCTAAATAAAGGAGTACTTTACTAAAAATAAAGGCATTACTGAGGGCTTTCATTGTAAGATGAAACTCATTCAACGGCGGGCCTATGGCTTTAAAAATTTTGAGAGTTATCGTATAAGGGTCAAAGTTTTATGCGGTTGATTAATCTGCCTAATTTGGGGAAAACCCATCAAAGGCTTCTACCTACATCTTCATGTTGGCTGACAAAAGAGTGAGGACTGTAATCATTGTAAATTTGTATATTTATTGATATAATTGTATATATTTTGTTAAATAAGAGCGTTTTCAATGCCTCATTTGAATAAAAATGTAGCTGAAGCCGAGAAGCTAATCGATAACATACGTAAAAGAAAACCAACACCAGTACCACAAATGGTTCCAAATATCCCTGATTTTGACAGAAATAAGGAGACATTATTTAATATCAAAACATTTGAAGACGCAAAAGCGGAAGTATCTAAGGCTATCCTAGAATATGTAAAAGAATTAGAAAAAGATTTAAAATTGGCTGAGGAGACGAATAATAGAGAGGCTATTTCCAAGACATTAAATTCCCTTAGGATATTAAGTTTGACTATTTCTGGTTATGATCTTCTCAATGATGGGTTGAAGCTTATGCACGGTGTCAATGAGATCTTTACCGGCAGAGACAGGGCAGATTATAACCTGTTAGCAGATCTTGGTAAGGACGTTATAAAAACGGCACAAAATTTTAATGCGCTTCTCGATGACTCATCAAAAAGTTTAGGCAACAAAGTTTGGCTCACGATGAAAGCTTATGCAAGTGCTGTAGTGAGTGGTATTGAAGGGTTTTTTAAAGGGGCAGAGCGTGGGGCTAAGAAAGGAGAAGGATTGATAGATGCCATAAGCAATATGGGGCAAACATCGGTAGCACAAGGCTGGGCTAGTTTTTATAAAAAATTTGCAGAAGAATTAGGTAAAGCGACCCAAAAAGTTGTAAATGAACCAGCTACAGCGACCCAGAACTACAGAGAAGCCCTGTCTAGTATAAAATTAAATCATTCAGACATACAGCCTTCACCTTCTAATGAAGAACCTTCACCCCCACGGTATCAGCAGCCCATCTAATTAATAAAGTCAGATTATAAAAGGATATACCTTATTTTTAAGCAGCAACTTGAAATATTAAAATCCCCGGCTTAGAAATTGCTAATGACAAACTGGCTTTAGAGTATTTGCGACGTTTAGGGTATTATCGTCTAAGTGGCTTAGGTATCCTTATCGTTAATTACGTCCTCACCTAGTCCTATTTAAATTAACTAAGTCAATGCATGATGAGTCTATGCTTGAAGCTAGGTTTCAATTGAGGTAGGTTTTTAATATTGTCTCGTAATCAATAGGTCAGCGGTTCGATTCCGCTCAATGGCATAGAGTTGGTGGGAGTTTTAATAATTTGCCTTTGCGATGTTAAATTTTTGGTACTAATTTTGATACCAGGTTTAAAATGTAATTATTTTGAGGGAACTCGCCAATTGACGAAACTCAGATATAGAATTAAGTTGCAATATTATAGTTAAGACAAAAATGAAGCCCACTCCCCAAGACAACTAAAACATGAAAGACTTCATGATATCCAAAGACGCTAGGAAAGGGATCCGGCCACTTAAAAGCATAGATCATAGCACCCAGTGTATAAGTAACTCCTCCTATTATTAATAACTGGACGTTTGTTGTGTCTAGCGAGGATTTAATTTCGGGAAAGTAGAGAGCGCCAATCCAACCCATAGCAATATAAAGAAGCGCTCTAGTCCATTTAGGTACGTGAGTCCATATAGTCGTCATGAACATTCCAATGATTGCAACTAGCCACAAGATGGATAAAAGCTGCAATCCAGAGGTGTTCTTTAACTTAAGTAGACAAATGGGAGTTGCAGTTCCTGCGATAGAAACAAAAATAGCTGCATGATCAATGCGTCTCAGTAATAAATATTTTTGCCGACTCCACATGTGGCAATGATAAAGCGCGCTCACACCATACTGCCCTATAAGAGATACACTATATATAACATTGGCAAAAATGGCATAAGCCCCATGGCTATAGATGATTAGTCTAGTGCATGCATAGAGAGTGATAAAAAATGCTACTAGATGTATATATCCACGTGCAAGAGGTTTCATATTTAATAGTCTACAACTTATTTAAATTCTTAAGCAAGGACTTGCGGGATGGAAATGA
>NZ_JBNVZS010000020.1:0-30074 GCF_052527395.1 Legionella pelazae | reverse complement strand
TAAATTGGTGCCCAGGGCCGGAGTCGAACCGGCACGGAGTTTAACCTCCGAGGGATTTTAAGTCCCTTGCGTCTACCTGTTTCGCCACCTGGGCAGATTTTGAAGGCTGAGGCCGGAATCGAACCGGCGTACACGGCTTTGCAGGCCGCTGCATAACCACTCTGCCACACAGCCAAATATCAAGGCCGATTAAAAAAAAAGCGACCGTAGCTGTCGCTTAAATTTGGAGCGGGAAACGAGACTCGAACTCGCGACCCCAACCTTGGCAAGGTTGTGCTCTACCAACTGAGCTATTCCCGCGTCACTACGGGTTGCATTCTACCGAAATCTCTAACACTGTCAATAAGTAACTTCACTTTTTTTTGTTAATTCCGGCCAAGCAATTGTCAAGTAAATTACCATTGACCAAATTGTTAAAATCGCGGCTATATAAAGTGAAGCAAAACCTAAAACGCCCCACCAGGATGTAGCAGGGTCAAACGCAACTAATAAAACTAAAGCAACCATCTGAACGGTGGTTTTTACTTTACCTATATAGCTAACTGTCACACTGGCCCGTCTACCTATTTCAGCCATCCACTCCCGTAGGGCTGAAATGACAATCTCGCGGCCAACAATAATAATAGCAGGGAGCGTAATATAATTGATGTCTTTAGCGCCCACTAACAATAAGAGTGTGCTAGCAATGAGTAATTTATCAGCCACGGGATCAAGAAAAGCGCCAAATGGAGAAATCATCTTTAATTTGCGAGCAAAATAACCGTCAAGCCAGTCTGTAAAACTTGCAAAAGCAAATATAACAGCCGCTAAACCATGGGCCCAATCAAAAGGCAAATAAAAAACTACAATAAAAATAGGTATTAAAATAATGCGTATTAAAGTTAAAATATTCGGTAAACTGGTTAGCGGGTTCACGGCACCTCTCCTTTCTAAAGATCCCTTTCGATCTTAAGCATTAACTATTGCAAACAAGCTGACTACTTTTAAAAGCGTAAAATAATTTTTAATCATTAATTTTAATTTACACTGTTTTTACTCTAAATAACTATTTCAGTAAATAGGATGATGACAGAGTAGGTATAAATGGCATTCAGTCATAACTTACTTTTATTGCCCTTAATAATAACGAATATTAATAGCTTGTTATACCTCTCACCACTTAAGATACTGGATTTTTACTATTTCTTTTTGGTAAAAAAACCACTATCTTCAACGGCAAGAGGTATATTTAAATATTGAGCTAATTGTGAGTAGCTATTAAACACAGCTAAAGCACCTTTTCCAAGAAGCATATTAGAATGCTGTTGATGATAAAAATTTACTCCAATTGCATCCATTCCTATTGTTTTTGCCATTTCTATATCGCAAACTGAATCACCAATCATTACTGCATCATTAGCATCTATATTAAATTCTAATAAAATTTCTTCAAGCATCTGTGGACAAGGCTTAGGAGGCAACTGTCCTGCACAACGAACAACTTTAAAAAATGAATCTAAACCTGAATTTTGTAACGCCCGGTTAAGGCTAGTTTGACCTCTGTTACTTGCAATTGCTAGATAAATGCCCTTTTGATATAGCTGCTGTACAAACTCTTTAGAGCCCGGCATTAAGTAAACTGCATAAGGGCGATTAATCAAGGCATGTTGTACAGCTTTTAATAAATTTTCTTGCTCTGTTGAACCTAAATGTGGAAATAATTTCCTTATTGCATTTGCTAATCCTAATTCAGCAAATTGACGGGCTAGTTTTTGATCTAGTTCACCATAATCTAAGTGCTTAGCTTCACTAGCAATACAATCAAGTACTTGACCTAAGGTATCACTTAATGTGCCTTCCCAGTCAAATACTACTAAGCGATATTGCTTACTCATAACTTGTTAAACTCCGACACGCAATTGTTCTATAGTTTGCGTAAAACGATCATCTAATTTTGCCTTAAAGCAATGCAACTTGCCATTTAGAGTAAATCGAATTTCTCTGGCATGCAAATAAAGCCTTAATTTACCCTTAATGATACGTTCGTTTACAAGGGGTTTACCATATTTATCATCACCAATAATGGGATGGCCTAAAAAAGTACTATGGACCCTAATTTGATGGGTACGACCCGTTTTAGGCGTTACTTCTACCCAACAGGCCTGCTCGAAATTTTCAATTAATTTAAATGAAGTTTGTGAAGGTTTGCCTTGCTCATCAACAGTAACGACTCGCTCGCCTGACTTTAAAGTATTTTTGCAAAGATTAGCATTTACTATTAGTTGCTCCTTGCCTTGCCAAGGATGATTAAGTAAAGCCCAGTAGATTTTAATTACTTCATGGTTAGTTAAAGCCTCTTGAATGGCACGTAAAACACTTCTTTTTTTAGCAATTAACAAGCAACCAGATGTGTCGCGGTCTAGCCTATGCACTAGCTCAAGGTAATTTAAATCGCTACGCAGCTTTCTTAATGCTTCAATGACGCCAAGACTCAAACCACTTCCCCCATGAACAGCAATACCCGCCGGCTTATTAAGCACTAAAAGTCCATTATCTTCAAAAATAATTGCTTCTTTTAACTGTTGCTCAAGATGATTACCAACAAAAACAGGCTTTTGATTTGTAATGCGAATAGGCGGAATACGAATATAATCACCTTGTGCGAGCTTTAATGAAGGCTCGGCTCTCTTCTTGTTAACTCGTACTTCTCCTCCGCGGATAATACGATAAATATGACTTTTAGGAACGCCTTTTAAAATTTTTATTAGATAATTATCTAGCCGTTGCCCCTCATCATTAGCTTTAATAATCTGATATTGTACATCGCTCATTCTCAATAAACCTATTTGCTGTTGCTTTTTTTTTTGATAATATAAAGAGTCACAAGAATAATTCTTGTGACCGAATTATAACGCATAAATGATTAAAAATGTTTAGCTACCGATAATTAATCGGTAAAACTACTATAGAAAACGCGCTTCTCTTAGGTAAATGATATAAGGAAGCAACCAGTATTTAGAGCCCATTAAACGATAACCATGGCTCTCAGATACCTACGCATGTTAGACATATTTAATATGGAGCTTTATATAAGAGATTAAGTAATAACTTAATTTCAAGCAAAACACGCTATTTAAAGCTTAAGTTAATAAGAAATTATGCACCACACTGGTTGTGGTGACATGCGTATGGTCTGTCTTTAATAATAATATTGGACTGCTTAAAGATTATTTTTTGTATGCTTATAACATGTTAAATGGTAAGAGGCTTCCTAATTAAGTGAAAAAATGAATAGCTTTATACTGACATCTGCATTAACGCTTTCCTACTCCAGTAAATCTAATTTAGCTGGCTGCCTTGCTAAAACAAGGGTTCAAATTAAATTTCTGTGAGCAGTATGTAAGGCAAGATGGAGAATAACAGACTATAATAACTATTTATCTAGCCTTACCATTTAAACTTGATTGGTTACGCTATAGACAGCAAATCAATCTAGTTGAAAGACTGCTAGAGCATTATTAGGGTTTAAGACACTAGATAGAATGATTGAGTTTAAATACCAAGATAATGAAGACTAAAATTCATATTTAGCCAAATCTTAAGTAATGTAAACGTCAGAAATTAACAGGTCTAGCATACACTAATAGATAGCCTTCCACTGTCTTACTTAAGAGTTGTGCCCTTATTGGGGTTTGTAATGGAAAAAATGTTAATAAATGCAACTCAATCGGAGGAAATTAGAGTTGCTTTAGTTAAAGACAATCACTTATATGATTTAGATATTGATTGTCCTTCTGAGGTTAAAAAGAAAGGAAATATTTATAAAGCAGTTGTTACCCGCCGAGAACCTAGTCTTGATGCGGTATTTGTCGAATATGGCGCTAAAAGGCAGGGCTTTTTACCTCTTAAGGAAATTGCGCCGGAGTATTTGAGTAAAGATCCACAAAATTTTGGTGATGATAAGCCGCTTATTACGGCGCTTATTCGCGAAGGCCAAGAGTTATTAATTCAGGTGGATAAGGAAGAGCGAGGTAATAAGGGGGCCGCCTTAACAACCTTTATCACACTAGCGGGCTGCTACTTAGTCTTAATGCCTAACAATCCCAATTCAGGTGGTATATCACGTCGAATTGAAGGCGATGAAAGAGATGAATTGCGTGAAACGTTAAATGCTCTTCAACTGCCAGAAGGCATGGGCCTTATTATTCGTACCGCAGGTGTTGGCAAGGGCCAGGATGAATTACAAGCAGATTTAGATATGTTATGTAATCAATGGCAGGCAATTCGTCATGCCTACCATAATCAGATGGCTCCTTGTCTGATTCATCAAGAGGGTGATGTTATTATCCGCTCCATTCGCGATAACCTTCGTAAATCTATTTCTGAAATTATTATTGACGATCAAGTTTCCTACGTTAAAGCTAAACAGTATATTGAACAAGTTAAGCCTGATTTTCTGCCTAATGTTAAATTATACAATAATGCCATTCCTTTATTTAATTATTATCAAATTGAAAGCCAAATCGAAACAGCTTATCAACGTGAGGTACTTTTACCTTCTGGTGGATCACTGGTAATTGATAGGACAGAAGCCCTGGTATCAATTGATATTAATTCTGCTAAAGCCACCGGTGGCACTGATATAGAAGCCACCGCCTTAAATACTAATCTTGAAGCAGCTGATGAAATTGCCCGTCAATTACGCCTACGAGATTTAGGTGGGTTAATCGTTATTGATTTTATAGATATGGGCTCTGGTAAGAATCAACGAGATGTTGAAAATCGACTTAAGGAAGCACTTAAAGCTGACCGCGCACGTATTCAAATAGGTCGCATTTCCCGCTTTGGTCTATTAGAAATGTCCCGCCAGCGCTTACGCTTATCTTTAGGAGAAGCTGCACAAGAAATCTGCCCAAGATGTGAAGGGCGTGGTACGGTACGTAATATACAATCGCATAGTCTCTCTATTATTCGTTTAATTGAAGAGGAAGCTTTAAAAGATAAAACAGCAGAGGTTCACGTCCAACTCCCAGTAGAGATGGCAACATTCATTATGAATGAGAAGCGTGATTTCATCTTAAATATTGAGAAAAGACACAAAGTTTGTATATTAATTATTGCAAATCCTTATATGCAACGGCCGCAATATAGTATTACACGCTTAAAAGAAGATAATGTAGGTAAAAATAAAAAACCTAGTTATACCCTAATTCAACAGCCTGAATTAGATATGGCTCGTGCTAATGCTGACTCTGTTAAACAAGATGAGCCCGCCGTAAAAACCTTTACACCTCCACCACCAGCCAAAACGCCTACAGCAGGCTTTATTAAACGTTTATGGAGTAGTCTCTTTGGCCATACCGAAACAGCTGATAAAGTAGACCCTGATAATAAGGTCAATCAACAGCGCGTAAAGCCGAAACAATATAAAGGTCATGAAAAACGTAACCAGAATTCAAAACGTCGGCGGCCTAATAATAGTGGCCATAATAGCAATGTAAATCAACAGCAACGCCACTCTGGTGGGCAACGAAAAAAGGGTAACTCTAACCAACAGCAACAAAGTAACAGCAATCGGGTTATCCCTCTTAAACCAGATTTACTTAAAAAAAAAGAAGTAATGGTGAATAATAAGGAATCAGAAAATTAAAATGTAGTCAGTCATTTCTCCTTAAATTTTAATTGAAAATTTAAGGAGAGCGCTACTCTTTAATCCATTAAGACTAAAATAACGTGATTTCGCGATGAAAAGACAAAAATTCTTTTATGGCGCTAAATGTTATCTCCTAAAATGCGAGCATTTATACGGGATCTAGATTAAATTAGCTCTATGTCATCCCCGCGCGACATGGTTGCGTGGATAAGAAAAAGTAGTTACAGAGAGTAGTAGCCTGGGTGAAACGAAGTGAAACTCGGGTTTCGGCCCTATGGGCCTGCACCCAGGCTACTTATTCTTTTCTTAAATTTATCCACGCAACCATGCTTAAGAATGACGTTACTTAAGCAACAATTTCTAATCCTTTAATCCAGTGGCTATAGGCGTAATACCAATATTAGGATTTACACCGCAATCATCTAAAATCTTTAAAAGATTATTACCTCGACGCGTTAATCGCCTTATACAATAAATTTCTAAATAACTTTTTAGAATATAATAATATTCAGGTAGAGTAAGAATAGTTAATATTTTTTCCGCTCTTTCAATATGATGTGCATTATCATAGTCGCAAGCTTGAAATAAGACTGCACCAAGCATAGCAGCAAGACTTGCCTGACGGAGCCGATTAGCCTGATAAAAACGCTGCACTGCCTCATCGAGGGCGCGATCTTTGTCCCACTCTACCCAACTGTCATATACCATTAGCGATTTTTCAACAGCAAGTTCATTCTCATGTACTAATGATTGTAAAGCGTAAGTCACGGGAATGACAGCCTGAACATTTGCCCACGAGCAGTTACCACTAATTTGTGAACTAATAGGGATTTGCGTTGTTGGAATTAAGCCTAATTGTTGATTAATTGTTTGATGAAAGTAACGGCGCGGCTGCTTCTTATAAAGAAATTCTCGTAAAAAATTGATATTAAATACCTCGGGCCGACTAATTTTATAAATGTTAACACTTCCCTCTTTTAAGCTATTCTCTCCTCTATCAATTTTGGCCCACCACTCATAATACTTTATAAAACACATGGCATGGCCGCGACTTGCAGCAGGTAAGATAAGAAGTGGCGATTTAACTAATTGCTCTAAATGGCTACCTTGTTGATTCATATTAAAATGATGCTGTAATTTAAGTAATTCTCCCGCTATTTCAAAGGCGTCCATCGTATACTGAATATAGGGAAAATGTTCCCGTAAGTGGCGGGTTGAATAACTACTGATAAATCGTCGTAAGGAATCTTTAATCATTGCGACAGTAAATTCTAAAATAAATCCTTCAAAATCTAATTCAATGAATTCTTCTTCAGCAGTAACGATATCAATATCACCTTGTAATTCATAACGGTGACCTATTAACTTAGCATTAATAAAATCCAGTGCGAAATCGAGCTTAGCGCCATATTGATAAAGCAGGTGCTTTAAAGCATCTTGCCCTCTTAAAATAGGATAGACTAATACCGCCATTCCTGAGCTGGTATATGCATTTGGATTTGCTCCATGTTCGAGTAACAGTTTGGCAAGGTCCAGATCATTATTATCAACAGCCCAATGTAATGGCGTTCTGCCTGTCACATCAGGCTTATTGACTTGTACTCCTCGCGTTAGTAACTCTTTAGCAATCGGGGCTTGCCGCGTTATTGCACATTCAATTAAGGGTGTAAAACCATACTCATCGATGTCATCAAGCGTTTCACCTTCACGTATATAAAGATCAAAATCAGGCATGCGACATGAGATTATATCATTAGCAATGGTCATTTAAGGCTAGCCTCTATTTAAACTCAGGTTTTGGCGCTGTAGAGAACTTCGGCATATTGCCTAGACGAAGTTGTTTTTCCATTTCTTGCTCACGTCGTTCATTATCAAATTCCCGACGAGCTGCTGTATTAAGAGGAGGTTCTGGATTTAAGTTAGGATCTACACCATCAAACCGCTGAGCATCTAACCATGGATGCTGCTTAATTGAGTTTTGTAGCTCACCTTCAGGTGCTGGTTTATCTTCTTCTGGCCTATGCTCTCTGGCATGAACTTTAGCTAAATAACGGTGTCCATCCTGCTCAAGTAAGCGTCTTTTCCGAGCCATGTCTGGTGTATCATCGCTAAGAATAGATTTTCTCTTACCTATTTGTCCTTCAGAAAAACGGCCAGATACCTCAAGCCGTCCAGCATCAGGTACCCTTATGCGTTTAAAATTTTGTTTGCGTTTAACCATAGACGATTCTTTAACAAGCGCAGAAATCTTTTCCCTTCCTAAAGATAAACCTTTGGAAAGCTTATTTAATATACCAGCTTGACTAAATCCTGGTTTATTTTCAATCTTATTGCTTTTCTTTGAACTAATCAACTTCCTCTTTCGCTTCAAGCTTAAAGAAGCAATTTTTTCATCTGTTTCATTCATACTCACATTATACTTTATAAATACTCAGATTGCAGAATTTCTGCAATTTGCACAGCATTTGTTGCCGCGCCCTTGCGGATATTATCAGCGACTATCCACATATTAAGGCCACACGGGAAAGAAATATCCTCTCGAATGCGGCCAACAAAAACCTCATCATGTCCAATTGCATGGGTAATGACTGTTGGATATTCTAGGCTTGCTAGATCATCTACAACTTTAATCCCTGGTGCATTACGCAGAATATTACGAGCATCACTGGCACTTAATGGTGCTTTTAATTCTAAATGCACAGCCTCTGAATGCCCATATAATACTGGAACCCTAACTGTCGTTGGGTTTATTCTAATTGTATCATCTTCCATAATTTTCTTTGTTTCCCACACCATCTTCATTTCTTCTTTGCTATAGCCATTTTCTAAGAATTCATCGATATGGGGGAGTGCATTAAAAGCAATTTGCTGAGGGTATACAGAAGCTTTAACTGGGCGGCCATTAAGTAATTCACCCACTTGTGATATTAGTTCAGAAATTGCCTTTTTTCCAGTTCCAGAAACGGATTGATAAGTTGCAACATTAATTCGACTTATTCCAACAGCATCATGAATAGGTTTTAAAGCGACCACCATTTGAATGGTTGAGCAATTAGGGTTAGCAATAATTCCTCGCTGATAGTAATCTGCGATTCGATGAGCATTGACTTCAGGAACTATTAAAGGGATATCATGGTCATAACGGAAACAAGAAGTATTATCTATAACAACGCAGCCAGCATCAACAGCAATAGGAGCATATACTTTGGATACCGATGCACCTGCTGAAAATAGAGCGATATCAACTCGGCTAAAATCAAAATTTGCTAAGTTTAAAACATCAAATTCAGTCTCTTTAAAAGTGACTGTTTTATCAATGGAACGCTCACTAGCTAATGGATAAAGATTATTAATTGGAAAATTTCGCTCTTCCAAAACAGTTAATATACATTCGCCTACAGCGCCTGTCGCACCAACTACTGCAACGTCTAGTAATTTTGTCATATTAGCCTCTATTTTAGATTAGACTTCTTTGGAAACTCGCTGCAAGGAGCTAAGTTGCAGGTTGCGCCAGCGCACAGAACCGGAGTGTACATAGATAGAGTACATGAGGATTCGAGCACTGCCGCGGCCGGCAAATTGGCCCTTGCAGTAGCGTTTCCAATGAAGTCTATTGTATTTAACTGCCTAAAAAATATATTAATCTTCATTATTATTTTACACTTTAATTTGGTATTTAAACTGGTAAAATTTGCGCCTTATGCTGTAAATAATGATCCATGAGTACTAAAGCCATCATCGCTTCAGCAATAGGAACGGCGCGAATACCAACACAGGGGTCATGCCGACCCTTAGTAACCACTGTTACTTCTTCCCCATGCCGATTAATCGTTCTACCTGGTTTTATGATGCTTGAAGTAGGCTTTAAAGCAATACTGACTTCTAAGGTTTGCCCTGTAGAGATACCACCTAAAATACCTCCTGCATGATTACTTAAAAAACCTTCTTTACTCATTTCATCACGATGCTCGCTACCTAATTGGGTTACTGAAGCAAATCCAGTACCAATCTCTACTCCTTTTACTGCATTAATAGACATCATGGCATGAGCAAGGGTAGCGTCAAGCTTATCAAAAACGGGATCACCTAATCCAGCCGGCACGCCTTGTGCATTAATATTAACACGCGCACCAACAGAATCACCTTGGCGGCGTAATTGATCTATATAATTGGCTAGGTCTTGGATTTGGTGATTATTAGGGCAAAAGAAAGGATTATTAGTTATTTCTTGGGCATCTTTAAACTCTAAACAAATTGGGCCCATTTGTTTTAAATAACCCGTAATTGTTAACCCAAGTGTCTCTTTAAGATAAAGCCGAGCAATAGCGCCTGCGGCAACACGAGCAACTGTTTCTCTAGCAGAAGAACGGCCACCGCCGCGATAGTCACGATGTTTGTATTTAGCATGGTAAGTAAAGTCTGCATGACCCGGACGAAATAAATCTTTAATTTCGTCATAATCTTTAGAACGTTGATCGGTATTATAGATAATCAGTGCAATAGGCGTTCCAGTGGTTAAACCTTCAAAAGTGCCCGATAATATTTCGATTCTGTCTTCTTCACGACGTTGAGTAGTATATTTGGATTGTCCGGGCTTTCGTTTATCTAAAAAAGGCTGGATATTCTCTTCAGATAAAGCAAGTCCAGGTGGACAACCGTCTACGATACAACCCAGGGCCTTACCATGACTCTCACCAAAAGTGGTTACAGTAAATATTTTGCCAAATATATTTCCGCTCATAGTTTACCTTTCAATGCAAAATAATCTTTTAATTGCTGGGCAGTTAACAAAAATATTCCCTGGCCACCTCGCTCAAAATCAAGCCATGTAAATGATAAATCTGGATAAGTACTAATCAGCTCTTCTTCACTGTTACCAACTTCAACGATTAAAACACCCTCTTTAGTTAGATGATTATGTGCCTGGGCTAAGATTTGATTCACGATAGCTAACCCATTTTGCTCTGTACGTAAAGCCATATCAGGTTCATGCAAATACTCTCGAGGTAATATAAGCATTTCTGCGTCCCCTACATAAGGTGGATTAGAGACAATAATGTCATAACGTTTTTCCCCCACATTCTGCCAGCAATCTGACTTTATTAAATTTACGACGTCTTCCAATTGATGACGCTGACAATTAATTCTTGCCACCTCTAACGCCTCATGTGATAGATCAGTAGCATCAACTAGGGCTTGTGGGAAGGCATAACTACAGGCGATAGCAATACAACCACTGCCAGTGCACAAGTCTAGAATCCGTTCTACCCGATTAGGATTAATCCAGGGGGAAAATTGCCGCTCAATTAATTCCGCAATGGGTGAGCGAGGGATTAATACTCTTTCATCCACATAAAAAGGTAGCCCGCAAAAAAACGCTTGTTTGGTGAGATAAGGGACGGGAACTCTATCTTTAATTCGCTTTTCTAGTTGATTAGCTAAAAATTGCTTTTCGGTTGGCGTTAAGCGTGTTTGTAATAAAAAATTATCAATATCAAAAGGTAATGATAAGCTCCCTAGAATTAAAGAGCGAATATCATCCCATGCATTATCAGTTCCATGCCCATAATAAAGTTCGTGATTATGGGCCTCTGTCAGGCCAAATCTTAAAAAATCTGCTATGGTCTCTAAATGCATTACTTCATTAAAAATTGTGGACATCTTTTCTTTTATTCCTTTTGGTGAGCATATTTACCTCAAATTGTAAGATATTTATAATTTTTATCACAGGTTTTTTACATAGGACTTACGAAAAAAACCAAGATTGAGGCAAAAAATATTTTTAATGAGGGAGTTTAGATAAACTAAATGACCGAATTAAAAATATTTTTTAACAAAAAGCTTGGCTTTTTTCGTAAGTCCTGTTGCGATTATTTAACTATCCTTCAAGTAAATACTTTTAAATAAGATATAATCTTTTATAGTTTAATTTTTTACAAATCTGCTCATGTCTAAAGAAATATCAGATAAAGATAAAGCTCTGTTTCGTGAGGCTGTAAAAACGGCAAAGCCTTTAAAGAAGAGCAATAGAATTGAGCCCGAATCTCAAGTTAAGAGTAATAATCAACACTTTAACTATCAAATTGCAACTCAAAAGACCATTAAAAAAATTAAACTTAAAGAGGCTCCTCTTTACTTATCTAATTATTACACTCATGAAGTTCAGGCACAAACACTTCTATCTTTTTGCCGATCTAACATGCCTGCTAAACGTTTACGAGAGTTAAAATTGGGAAAAATACCAAGACAAGCTAAATTAGATTTACATGGCTTTAAATCAGATATTGCACAACAAATTTTAGTCGAATTTATCCAACAAGCAATGGCTTTAGATCATCGCTGTTTACTTATTATTCATGGAAAAGGTAGTCCACATGGTGAGTCACCTATTCTTAAAAATTTAGTTAATCATTGGCTAAAACAGATTCCTACAGTGATGGCATTTCATAGTGCCCTACCCCAAGAAGGAGGAACAGGCGCTTTATATGTTTTATTAAAGAGAAATCGAGAGCGTTAAGTTATTTAGTATTATAAGCACTATCTTTATTAACAATACTCTAAGCCTAGTATGTTGCCTATAATTTCTTTAATCGATTTATTTAAACGATACTAACATGTTGAATTTTTATCTAAAAGCCCTCGTTTCGATTGAATTTTTAATCATAAAAGTTTACCATCTGGTCAAATTTTTGAATCTATTTAGTATGAGCAAATTACCCATTATTATAGGCATTTCTGGTCCTTCGGCTTCCGGTAAAAGCCTTCTGGCCAATACTATTGTAAATGAGCTCGGTTCCGATCAAGTTGTTGTTATCTCTGAAGATGCTTACTATAAAGACAATAGTCACTTGCCCTTAGCAGAGCGTGAAAAAATTAATTATGATCATCCTAATGCTTTTGATCACGCTCTGCTTTGTGAACATCTTAGACGATTACAAAAAGGTGAAGCAGTAGACATACCTATTTATTCTCATTCTAAGCATATTCGTCTACCTGAAACTCGTAGTATCGGTCGGCATGCCATCATCGTTTTAGAAGGAATTTTGTTATTTAGTGATAAAGATCTACGGGAAACAATGGATATACGGATCTTTATGTCTACTCCTCTAGATATTTGTTTAACGCGTCGATTAAAACGTGATGTAGTTGAGAGACATCGGTCATTTGAATCGGTTGTTCATCAATACGAAACCACTGTTCGGCCTATGTATCTGCAGTTTATTGAACCGTCAAGCCGCTATGCAGATATTATTGTACCTCGCGGTGGCGAAAATCGCATTGCAATTGATATGATTCAAGCAAAAATGCGTGAGTTACTTGCAGCCCATCAAGCTGATTAAATTAATATAAGAGAGTTCTTGTTAAACTGTTAATAAAAGCCAAAATCCGTTAAAAGGAATTTAAAATACGACATGTCTAAGGTATATTGCACATTTTGATGATTTGGTTTGATTAAGATCAACACCAATGACAGTTTAAAAGAACTCTAATAAACGCCAAGGAGATTATTCTATGGGTTTTTTAAGTGGAAAGAGAGCGCTCATTATTGGGTTAGCGAGTAACCGCTCTATTGCATATGGGATCGCTAAAGCCTTTCACGCCCAAGGGGCTGAACTTGCCTTTACTTATCAAAACGAAAAACTACGTACTCGTGTTGAAAATATGGCTGCAGAGTTTAATTCAAGCCTAACGTTTCCCTGTGATGTTGCACATGACCAAGAAATTGCCGCTTTAATGGAGCAACTAAAAAATCAGTGGCCGCAACTTGATATTTTAGTCCATTCTGTGGCTTTTGCTCCAGCTGATCAAATTAGCGGTGATTTTATTGAATGCGTAAACCGCGAAGGTTTTCACATTGCGCATGATATTAGTGCTTATAGTTTAGTTGGCTTAGCTAAAGCGGCCTTACCCCTAATGCAAGACACCAACGGCTCAATCTTAACTTTAAGCTATTATGGTGCTGAAAAAGCAGTTCCTAATTACAATGTTATGGGGATTGCCAAAGCAAGTCTTGAAGCTTCAGTGCGTTATCTCGCAGCAAGCTTAGGACCTAGAGGCCTTCGTGTAAATGCTATCTCCGCCGGTCCAATTAAAACGCTAGCAGCTGCAGGCATTAAAGATTTTCGTAAAATGCAAAGTGCTTATGCTGAAACGACGCCTTTAAAGCGTAATGTTACTGCTGATGAAGTCGGTAATACTGCAGCCTTTTTATGTTCTGATTTAGCCTCAGGAATTACAGCCGAAGTTGTTCATGTTGACGCAGGTTACCATGCTGTTGCTATGTCTAATTTAGAGTAATTATTCCTAATTAAAATTTACTACACTCTAGTTACTCTTAGCTTTAAACTGATAGAGAAATCATCTCAATTAAAGCCAAGAATTATTAAGTCAAATAACTTTGCATTAACCTAAATAAAGTGTAGTTAGGCCTTTGAAACAAAGGCCTAAGCATTAATGATTAAAACTATATTGACTATATTCCTCACCATTTAGCAAAGGGTATAACCCTGTACTTGTATCTGAAGGAGTACTATTATTATCTAGAGGAGGAGCAGACGGCTCTATGTTTGAACTTTTTTGATATGTGTCACTATATTCATTTTGATAAGTAACAGGAGTAACCGTTTGTTTTTGTGTAAAGAAGCCGCCTGCCTGCTTTGTTGGAGGGTTAGCTGCGTAAACAGGAGCATTATCTCTCTGCCCATCATTATAGGTGTTGTTTAATGGGGCATATGAGTTAGGCGTATGGAAATTAAATTCCATATTTCCTACTTTTACTGAAGCTAATTCGCCTCGCTTAATCTGACGTATTGAATTAAGATATTTTTGTTTCTCCTCGCCTTTATCGGTAAATAGACGATTGAGCAATGAAGGTACGCCCTTTTCACCTATTTCTCTGCGTAAAGCAACCATGGCTATCTTAATAGTATAAATATCATATCCCTTTTTAATTAAATCAGCTTCTTCATTCTCAGAAAGAGCGTAGCGATAAGGATCCCGCGGATCTAATGCATCTTTATTTTGATGCTGAATAGCTTTATTTTGAATCCAATTGGTTAGACCGCAAGAGATAGCCGCACTGATAATGGTTATACAGACTATACCTATAATGGCAAGGCCTACTGGGTTGCTGACTCCTGCCGCTAAGCCCAGCATGATAAGTGGCATAGAGGCAATAAAAGTTCCAAAAAGCGCACCAGCAGCTGCACCACCTACTATAGAAGCCAACGAAATCGCTGCTTTTAATTGGCCTTCATTAAAAATAAAACGTTCAACATCATCTAAAAATTTCTTTAAAATATAATACAAAGCTATTAACGAAGCTGCGACAGCAAAGGTCATAACCGCAAGCATTATTAAACCAGCTATTAATTCACCCTTATTTTTTTCATCTTTGTGGCGATGAGAGTGCCTGTTGTTGTAGTGGACATGAGGACGATTAAAAGAATTTAAGAAGGAATCAAGCAATAACCAGTCCAATAAAGTATTATGAGCACAGTAGTGTTTTGAATTTTCAATTACCACCACTGGCGGCTTTTGCACGTTAAAATTCTTCCAAAATTGCTTTTGTTGTGTCTCACTTGGATATTGATTCCTGAAACTAGGCGTACTATTGATAAAGGCATAGTAAACAGCCCAAACACGTTGTTTTTCGGCTTCAGGCAGGCCACATAAAGAACTAGTAGGATCATTTAATGAGTAAAATAATTTAGCAGAAATAAATTCATGAATTGCTTGAGATGTGTAACCACTATTTAGATAGGAGGTATAATCTTCATACATCCCTAAATAAATTTGTCCTAACTGGTTATCAGTAAATCTTTTTGTCATTCTTTGCTCCTTCGCTATATTTCAGTCAGTAAGCAATAAAATTTGAACACCCTTTATACCAGCGCATCATCCACGCGTCAACGCAAGTAACAATAATATGCTGCATAATTTGCATTAATGATTAATTTTTAATCTGATAATTAAGTCCTGAAGATGCTTAGGTCAGAATCTAGTAGCGAAAAGTTATTGGATAACTTAATGGTAGTAATCTTAATCTGGATACTGCCGCTTACTTGCGATATCCAGATTGAAGATAAAAAAGTTAATAACTTCAAATTTTAATTGGATGCGGAAAATTAGTGGCTTTTCTCGATTTTAGCTCGTTTTACTAGATTATTGATGTATAAATCGTATTCCATTAAGCCATAACTTGCCTCAATTTGCTGAGCTAAACTTGAGCGCTGTTCTTTATCAAGCGAGCTATATTGACCGTCATTAATTTTCTTTAATCTGACAATAACATAATCACCATTGATTAAACGTCGACCCTCTTTGCTATCTGGCTTAGGAAGACTAAAAGCTAAATCATTAATCATAGTATCTGCTTTGTCGGTATCACGAGTCGCTTGAGCAACTTCATGCCATACAAATTGCTTAGCTTCAAGCGGTTGTGAGTTAAGATTGTTACTCTTGTTCTCTACGAGTAAGCTAGAACCTAATTCTTGCGCTTTTTTCTCTGCTCTTTGTAACGCAAGTTTATTGATGATAGCTTCTTTCACTTCAGCAAGTGATTTCTTAGTAGATGGAATATGCCTATCTACGCGTAACACAACCACACTATCATTATCTAATTGAATTGGCTCACTATTATTACCTAAAACCAAAACATCATGGCTGAAAGCAGCGTTAATAATATTTTTATTTTTGGTTAGCTCAGTCTGCCCACCCTCACGAGAGAAAGGCTCTGTCTTCTCTATAGGTAATTTAAGCTCTTCAGCAACCGAGGTTAAAGAATCTGGCGTTTGATAGCTTAAGTCGGTAAGCTGTTCCATAAGCTGAGCAAATTTTGTTTGTGCCATCTCAGTTTTAAGTTGCTCAGCAATCTCATTTCTAACACTAGCTAGAGGCTTAAGTTTAGCTGGTTTATAAGCAACTAACTTAAAAATCTCATAGCCATGCGATGTTTTAAAAGGCTCAGATATCTGACCTGGCTGCGTTAAATTAGACAAAACTTTATCAAACTCGGTCTGCCCTGCAGTTATCCAAGGTAATTCACCATTATTCATTGCAGATAACTTATCAGATGAGATTGTCTTAACCCACTGCGAAAACTGAGTAGGATTATTTTGTAATGCTTGATAAGCATCTTGAGCTTTTTGTTTAACTTCTGCCTGAGCTTCGTCATCAGCATCTTTAGGAAAAGCAAAAAGAATATGGGCCACTCGCCACTGAGCGGGATTTAAGAAATTGTTTTGATTCTCATCATAGTAACGCTTAATATCTTCATCACTTACTGCAATGCCTTCACGTAATTTCTGAACTGACAAGCGTATATAATCAACAGTAACTTTTTCAGGTGCTATAAATTGCTGTGGATGCTTTTCATAGTAACTAACAATTTGTTCGTCAGTGATATCCTTTTTATCAATAAATGATGAAGCAGGAATTTGGAGATAATCATAATCTCTCGTTTGCATATACAATTTAACAAAGCGCTTAATTTCTGATGGAATTGCAAAAGCGCTACCAATAAATGCAAAGCGCTGTTGATTTAATAGCATACCTTGTCTAACCTCTTTTTGAAAAGATTCAGGGGTAAACATAGCGCCACTTAAAGCTTGCTGATAACGCTCTGCGGAAAAGTGCCCGTCTTGCTGGAATTGCGGTATGCTAACAATGGCAGAATTGGCCTGAGCAAGACTAACTTCAAAGCCATTTGCTCTTGCAGCTTGTACGCTGACTTCATTGACAATCATGTCATCTAAGACCTGTTTTTTTAGAGCTGCTTCGCTAGCTGCGGTTATTTGAGCGGGATCACGTTGCTGGCGTGCTCTGCGGTAATTTATTTCAAAAGCTTGTTTACTGATAGGCTCACCATTTACAGTCACTTGTGCATCAGAGGCATGGCGCGACTGCATATAATAATCGAGTCCAAAAAAAGTGAAGGTTACTGCTATCAGAATAATAACTACCCAAGCTATAACACCTTGTATGCGTTCATTTAGCTTCTGCAACATATTCTAAAGTTCCATAATTGATACAAACATTAGGTGTCTGCCTTTGTGCTCACCCTTAATTATTAAAATAATTCATTAGACAATCTATTATCTTGATGAATTCCTTTTCTACATTATTAGTACTTGTAATTGGGTTAAAATACAATGTTAAAACTCAAAAATAATAGTAAATTATTAAGAAAATTAAAGTAAGCGTAGCAGGTAAAAAAAACGCGCCCTTGGGCGCGTTTATTTGGCGGAGTGGACGGGGCTCGAACCCGCGACCCCCGGCGTGACAGGCCGGTATTCTAACCAACTGAACTACCACTCCAATTCTTGGTGGGTGCTGTAGGGATCGAACCTACGACCCTCGCCTTGTAAGGGCGATGCTCTCCCAGCTGAGCTAAGCACCCGGTAAATCACGCTTCCTGTACAGCTTCTTTGAGAGATTTACCAGCTTTAAACCTGGCTACTCGAGATGCTTTAATCTTAATCTTCTCACCCGTCTGTGGGTTTCTACCTTCTCTTTCGGAACGATTACCAGTTGAGAAAGAGCCAAATCCTGGTAAGACAACTTGGTCACCGCTCTTTAGAGCATCAGTAACAGTTTCCATAAACATTTCAAGAACTCGACTTGTATCAGCTTTTGTTAAGCCTGTACCGCTTGCAATTGCATCTACCAATTCACTCTTATTCATCGTTTCCCCTATCCAGTTATTCATCCTTTTCTTGAAGGATTGATTTAATCAAAATCGCCACCTTCAGTCAAGCAGTCACATCCTTGGAACTCCGCTAATATACTAGTTATATTAGTGGCAACGGTGTGAAATATACCCGGTATTAATGAGCCTGTAAATCATTATTTTCACTTTTTTCGCGAGTTTTTACTTCTGTTGTGCTATTTTCAGCCAAATTATCTTCTCTTTCGAAAGGATTCTCTTTTAAAGCGATTTTCAAGACCTCATCAATTGTTTTTACCGGATGTACTTTCAGTTTTCGAAGAACATTATCCGGAATCTCATCTAGATCTTTTTTATTCTCTTCCGGGATAATGACATGCTTGATACCGCCGCGATGCGCAGCCAGTAATTTTTCCTTTAATCCGCCAATAGGTAATACCTGACCACGCAAGGTAATCTCACCTGTCATCGCAACTTCTGCGCGTACAGGAATTTGCGTAAGTACAGAGACCAAGGCTGTACACATACCTATACCAGCACTAGGTCCATCTTTGGGAGTAGCGCCTTCTGGAACATGGATATGAAAATCCTTTTTATCATAAAAATCATCAGGTATATGCAGTGATTTTGAACGACTACGTACAACCGTCATAGCTGCTTGTATAGACTCTTGCATGACTTCGCCTAATTGACCCGTATGGGTTACTTTACCCTTACCTGACATCATTGAGGCTTCGATAATTAACAATTCACCGCCAACGCTCGTCCACGCTAGACCTGTTACCTGGCCAACTTGATCAAACTGCTCAGCAAGGCCATAGCGGAATTTTTTTACACCAAGATATTTTTCTATATTGCTACGTGAAATAACAACTTTTTTAGTGCGTTTATTGGTTAAAATTTCTTTAACCACTTTACGGCAAATACTTGCAATTTCGCGCTCTAAGTTTCGAACACCTGCTTCCCGAGTATAATGACGAATAATCTCATGAATTGCTCCTTCACTAATCGTGATTTCATCATTTTTAAGGCCATTTAGCATGATTTGCTTGGGTACAAGGTAAGTTATGGCAATATTAACTTTTTCATCCTCGGTATAGCCCGGCAGCCGGATCACTTCCATTCTATCTAATAACGGTGCTGGGATTTCTAAGGAGTTAGCAGTAGCAATAAACATGACATCACTTAGATCGTAATCTACTTCTAAATAATGATCGCTAAATGTATGATTTTGCTCCGGATCAAGAACTTCTAACAAAGCAGAAGCTGGATCGCCTCTAAAGTCCATTGCCATCTTGTCTACTTCGTCAAGCATAATTAAAGGATTTTTTACCCCAGCTTTACAAAGTTTTTGAATGATTTTTCCAGGCATTGAGCCAATATAAGTACGACGGTGACCGCGTATTTCAGCTTCATCACGCACACCTCCTAGAGCAATACGAATAAACGTTCTACCTGTTGCATTGGCAATAGATTGACCTAATGATGTCTTACCCACGCCTGGCGGGCCAACTAGACATAAAATAGGCCCTTTAATACGTTTAACTCGCTGTTGAACGGCTAGGTATTCCGTAATCCGCTCTTTAACTTTTTCAAGGCCATAATGCTCTTTATCAAGCAATTTCTCTGCTTTCTCTAAGTCAAATTGAATTTTATTTTTTTTCTTCCAAGGAACGCACAGCATCCAATCTAGATAATTACGGATAACAGTTGCTTCCGCAGACATTGGCGACATCATTTTTAATTTTTGCAATTCTGATAATGCTTTTTCCTTGGCTTCTTTAGGCATGCCCGCTTTATTAATTGCATTTTCCATCTGCTCAACTTCATTGCCTTCTTCGCCACCAAGTTCGCCTAATTCTTTTTGGATAGCTTTCATTTGTTCATTAAGATAGTATTCACGTTGGCTTTTTTCCATTTGTCTTTTAACACGGCCACGTACGCGCTTTTCGACATGCAATAAATCAATTTCGCCTTCAAGGGCAGCCATTAAACGCTCAAGCCGTGAGCCTACATCTTGAATTTCTAAGACTTCTTGTTTATCTTCCACTTTCAAACTTAAATGCGCAGCAATGTTATCTGCTAGTCGCCCTGGCTCTTCAATGCTGGCAAGTGATCCTAATACTTCAGGCGGTATTTTTTTATTTAATTTAATATACTGCTCAAACTGAGACATTAAAGAGCGCATTATTATTTCAATTTCTTGCTGAGTTAACGCTGTATTAACATCTTCAACAGGCTCTAAGTAAGCTTCAAGGTAGCCTTTTTCTTGTGAATATTGCGTAGCATAAGCTCGCCTTTCACCCTCTACTAAAACTTTAACCGTTCCATCAGGCAGTTTTAATAACTGCAAAACACTGGAAACAGTACCGACTGTATAAACATCATTAGCTGATGGGTCATCATTCGATGACTTGCGCTGAGCAACTAAAAAGATTTGCTTGTTTTCCACCATAGAAGCCTCTAAGGCCTTAATAGATTTTTCACGGCCAACAAAAAGAGGGATAACCATATGCGGATAAACAACAACATCTCTTAAAGGTAAAACCGGTAAAGGTGATTGCACACCTTCATTTGTTATTAATTCATTTTTGCTAGACATAATAAGTCCTTAATCACACAAGATAATCCCACTAGGCATTCTTAGCTCGGGATGATCTATTTTTAAATAGCACTCTCCACTAAGCCTCACACTATATTATAAATTCACTTTGCTTCAGTCATGTTTTAATTATACCTCTTAGGGCTCATTCTCTTGTACCTATCTAAAGCTTAGTAGGTAGTGCCATATCACCACAAAGCAGGACGTGTTTAAATATCAGATGCCCACCTAGAATACCGACATTTCTAATTACAGCTTAAAATTGGATTAATTTGGAAAACCTGAATGGTAAGTAGCTGAAGCAATTTAAAAATTGCTTCAAAATATTAGGTGCTATTCACCACCAGCAGCAGATTGCTTTGGTTCATCACCATCAAAAATCAACAAAGGCTTTCCAGAATTAGTAATTACATTTTCATCGATTACCACTTTCTTAATACCTTCTAAAGAGGGCAAATCATACATGGTGTCTAAAAGAATATTTTCAAGTATTGCACGTAATCCACGTGCGCCCATCTTTCTTGCCAGTGCTTTTTGGGCAATTTGTCGCAAAGCTTCTTCACGAAATTCAAGGTCAACACCTTCCATTTTAAACAAGGCATGAAATTGCTTGGTTAGTGCATTTTTTGGCCTAGTCAAAATATCAATTAAAGCTTCTTCATCAAGTTCTTTTAAAGTTGTGACAACCGGTAAACGTCCAACGAATTCAGGAATTAAGCCATATTTAACTAGATCATCTGACTCTAACATCTCTAAGACTTTTTCATTTTCTTTTGTGTCTTTTTGATTTTTAAGTTGGGCTGCAAAACCAATACCTGATTTGTCACTGCGCTCCCGAATGACTTTCTCAAGTCCCGCAAAAGCGCCACCACAAATAAATAATATATTTGAGGTATCAACTTGAAGAAACTCTTGTTGAGGATGCTTTCTACCACCTTGAGGTGGAACAGATGCAATTGTGCCTTCTATTAATTTTAATAAAGCTTGCTGGACACCTTCCCCTGAAACATCACGCGTAATTGACGGATTGTCCGATTTACGAGAAATTTTATCTATTTCGTCAATATAAACAATACCTTGTTGTGCTCTATCAACATCATAATCGCATTTCTGTAATAATTTTTGAATAATATTTTCTACGTCTTCACCGACGTAACCTGCTTCCGTTAAAGTTGTTGCATCTGCCATGGTAAAAGGAACATTTAATAAACGTGCTAATGTTTGTGCGAGTAATGTTTTACCACTTCCTGTTGGCCCAATAAGTAAAATATTACTTTTTCCTAATTCAACACCGTCTTCTGTTTTGTGTTGTAGACGTTTATAGTGATTATAAACTGCAACTGACAGTACTTTTTTAGCATGTGGTTGACCAATCACATACTCATCGAGAAAACTTGCTATTTCTCGAGGTGTAGGCAAACGAGTTTGAGTATTTTCTGTTGTCTCTTGGTTTTCTTCGCGAATAATGTCATTACAAAGCTCAACGCATTCGTCACAAACGAATACAGAAGGTCCAGCAATGAGTTTCTTTACTTCATGCTGACTTTTACCACAGAACGAACAATACAAGACTTTGTCGCCATCGCCTCTGCCTGTTTTACTCATTTATTAACCCCTTTCTTACTGCCAACCTAAGCAAGCACTGTAAAATAAATTTTAATCTCTCTTGCTAAGTATAACTTTTAAATAAGTAGCACTTTTAATACTTGATATCCTACTTAATATACATTCATTTAAGTATAGTAAAAATCGATTTTAATTAGTTAAGTAATTGTCTTCTCTTTTAGCTTCCTTCATTCATTTATTAGTTTGATTTTTAATTGTTAATTTTTAATACAGCCGCTCTCGATCTAGCATAACATTAATTTTAATGCGTTGCTTATAAGCTAAACTACAAAAATGACTTATTGCAATTAAATCTTAAAATGTAAGTTTTTGAATTGTACTGTTAAACCTTATTGATAATAGTTTACTTCAATTATGGCCTAACTAATAGGCTGGTATATTTGTAAGTAATCAGCCCCTACCACCGGACGGCTGCATCTTGCACGAAAATAAGGCTTTAAAATGCTCACATAGATAGCTATGCTGCGCTTTTTCACCCTTATTTTCGTGCAACCTGCACTCAAATCCAACCCTTCACCAAGATAGGGATATACTACTCTGATCTATTATATAAATTTAGACAAATAAATTAAGCCAGAAATCATTATAAACTTCTTTTAAACCTAAGTCTTTTACTTTTAAAATTCGAAGCGTTAAGGTTTAGTAAAAAGCCTAATTTGTTCTGGCAGTTAATATTATCTTAGCATTATAGCAATAATTAGACCACTTAGCCTAAATTTTCGCGATCATAAAGAACTTTATCAATTAAGCCGTACTCTTCTGCTTGAGTCGCATTCATAAAGTTATCTCGTTCAGTATCACGCATAATTTGATCAGGTGTCTTTCTACAATGTTTAGCCATAATACTATTTAACCGCTCTCTTATTGCTAAAGTCTCGCGAGCATGGATTTCAATATCCGTTGCCTGACCCCGATAGCCGCCTAAAGGTTGATGAATCATAACGCGCGAATTAGGCAGGCAAAAACGCTTACCATCGGCGCCTGCACAAAGTAGCAATGCGGCAGCACTTGCTGCTTGCCCTATACATAAAGTACTTACATCAGGCTTAATAAATTGCATCGTATCATAAATAGCCAGTCCTGCTGTAACCACCCCACCCGGTGAATTAATATATAAGAATATATCTTTCTCTGGGTTTTCAGATTCTAAGAACAATAATTGAGCGACAACTAAGTTCGCCATATGATCTTCTACTTCGCCTAAGAGAAAAATAATTCTTTCTTTTAAAAGACGGGAATAAATATCATAGGAACGTTCACCGCGCGAAGTTTGCTCAATAACCATTGGTACAAGGCCACTGGCGTTTTTAATAGGCATATTAAAATGATCCATACTTATTCACCCTCAGTCTCTTCTTGTTTAACAGGCTCTTCTTGCTTAGCTTTAGGGTTCATTATTTCATCATAACTTTGCTCTTTTTCCACAACTTTAGCGTGCTCACTAATCTTCTCAGCAACCATTTCTTCCGTAACTAACGCTTCAATTTCAGCTAAATTCTCTTTTTTACTGTAATACCAGCTGCGTAATTCTTCAGGCTTTTCATAAGCTTTTGCTAATTTATCAATCATAGCATCAACACGCTCTTTACTTGCCGTTAATTTATGCTGCTTAATGTATTCAGATAATAACAGACCAAGATGAACCCGACGATTGGCTTGTTTTTCGAAAAGGTTTCTTGGGAAATCAGGAATCTTTTCGTCATCTGAATGTTCATGACCAAAGACGCGATGGTACATATCATGCTTTAAGTGCTCAATTTCTTGATCAATTAAAGCTTTTGGTAAATCAAATTGATTAGCTTCTAATAACTTATCAAAAATACGCTCGCGATTCATCGCGCTGACACGTCGCTCAAGTTCTCGAGTCATATTTTCTTTAATGTCCTTTTTGAGCGCCTCAAGACCACCTTCTTTAATGTTGAACTTTTCAGCAAATTCATCGTTTAATTCAGGTAATTTTCCTTCCATGACACTTTTAATGGTAATTTTAAATGTAGCCTCTTTACCAGCTAAGTCTTGGTGGCCATAGCTCTCAGGAAAGTTGACTTTAATTTCGAAAGGCTCATTAGGCTTACCACCAACAATTTGCTCTTCAAAGCCTGGTATCATTGAATTAGAGCCAAGTACTAATTCATAGTATTGGGCACTACCGCCTTCAAACGGCTTACCATCTAAGAAACCTTCGAAATCAATAATAACTTTGTCACCTTGCTTAGCAGCTCTTGAAACTTCTTGCCACTCTTTATTTTGTTCACGTAGCTTTTCTAGCATTTCTTGAACGTCTGCATCTTTAACTTCTGCACGAACTAATTCAATTTCAGGTTTATCTAATTCTTTAATTTCAATGACAGGAAGGACTTCAAAAGTCGCGCTGTACCGAAAATCTTTGCCTGATTCTAATTGCTCAGGCTCTACAGAAGGTGCCCCAGCAGGTACTAATTCTTTATCTTTAAGTGCTTCATATAATGTTGATTGGACCATTTCTCTGGCAACTTCTTCGCGGACACTGTCAGAATAGCGACTTTGTACAATATTCATTGGAACTTTACCAGGCCGAAAGCCAGCTATTTTAACTTTGCGGGCTAATGAGCGAAGGCGAAGCTTAACTTCCTCTTCAACTTTCTCGGTAGGTACCGAAACTGTTACCTTACGTTCCAAACCTTTCAAGGTCTCAACAGAAACTTGCATCTAGTCACCTCTTGGAAATTGTCATGAATGGTGCGAAAGGAGAGACTCGAACTCTCACGGGTTACCCCACTGGAACCTAAATCCAGCGCGTCTACCAGTTCCGCCACTTTCGCAAGCAGGGTGGAATTATCAAACAGTATAGTAGCTTTGTAAAGACTTAAGCAAAATGCAAAGCATCGATTGATAATTTGCAACATGGGGTGAACGATGGGACTCGAACCCACGACAACCGGGATCACAACCCGGGGCTCTACCAACTGAGCTACGCTCACCATAACTATTAACTTAATAATTTAGTATAAGAATACTGCACAAAGGCTGGCACGCCCGGCAGGACTCGAACCTGCTACCCTCGGCTTAGAAGGCCGATGCTCTATCCAAATGAGCTACGGGCGCAAATATTGGTCGGGGTGGAGGGATTCGAACCCCCGACATCCTGGTCCCAAACCAGGCGCGCTACCAGACTGCGCTACACCCCGACGACCCGTCCTAGGACAGAGCGCAAATAATACTCGGTGCGCTCAAGCAGGTCAATAACTTCTGAAAATTAATTTTTTATAAGTAGTTTAGAGTATAGATAAAATTTTGTTGAGGGATAAATATAATTTAGAAAACTATCTATAGCATGCATTCCTTAAAAGAGAAATATCTTTTCCGCGTAGGTGAGAACCCACCCTGCAAAGTGCTACAGAGCTAACTATAGAGATGGATTTCCGCCTGCGCGGAAATGACAGAAAATAAGCATGTCTTTCACAAAGAGGTAGGAGCTTTCTTACAAAATACCTCAGAGCTTATTACAGGTGTCGATCCTATCTTCAGAATAACAGAAAATAATGTCTTTCCCGCGTAGGCGGGAATCCATCCTGCAAAGCGCTTAAGAGCCAGCTATAGAAATGAATTTTATCCTGCGAAAATAACAAATTTAGTGTCGCAATTAACCTAAATTGGTATATCTTGCCTAATATCAACCCGATCTCTCCTAGCGTCAAAAAACCTTTTCGTTTACAGTATCAATGAATTAAAATTGGTACTTAAAATAAATAGTAAATAAAAAATGAAAAATCAGCTGCTACCTTTATTTGATAATCTAAATAACTTACATAAGAATCAACAGAATGCAATTTTGCCGGATAATAAATTTAAGGATGATTTTTTACGTACCTTGGATTTTTTAAAAAGTTATTCAGGTAGCTTAGGTACTTTTAATAGCTATCGGCGTGAAGTAGAAAGGCTTTTGCAGTGGTGCTGGCTTATTAAAAAAACGACTTTAAGTGAATTAAGACGTGATGATATTGAGCAATTTATTCGTTTTTGTCAAAACCCACCTGAACATTGGATTAGTCTAAAGAAAGTACCGCGTTATATTGAAAAAGAAGGCATACGAATTCCTAATGAGCATTGGCGCCCCTTTGTGGTAACGATTAGTAAATCATCACGCAAGCAGGGTAATACGCCAACCCTTGAGCAATTTAATCTATCGCAAGGGGCAATTCAGGAAATTTTTGCAATTCTAAGCACCTATTTTAATTTTTTAATTGCTGAAGAATATCTCTTTACCAATCCAGTTGCCTTAATTCGCCAAAAAAGTAAATTTATTCGCAAACGCCAGCTTAGTCCGCCGGTTCGCCGCTTAAGCCTTTTGCAGTGGGAAGCGGTTTTACAGGCTGCTGAAACGTTAGCCGAGCATGATCCTATGATGCATGAACGTACGCGTTTTATTTTAAGTATGTTGTTTGGCATGTATTTGCGTATTTCTGAGTTAGTTGCTCATGAGCGTTGGACACCTACCATGAACAATTTTTCTAAAGACAGTAGTGGTGCTTGGTGGTTTACAACGGTTGGTAAAGGTAATAAAGAGCGCCAAGTTGCAGTCAGTGATGATATGCTGACAAGCTTAACGCGCTGGCGTTTATTTTTAGGGTTAACGCCTCTTCCTTCCCCCGGCGATACCTCCCTTCTTTTACCTAAATTGCGTGGCTCAGGACCTATGAGTGATACAGCACCTATTAGACGACTTGTACAACGTTGTTTTGATTTAGCAGCTGATACATTAAGGCAAAAAGGCCATATTGAAGAGGCAGATAACCTTAACGCTGCCACCGTTCACTGGTTAAGACACACCGGTATTTCAGAAGATGTCAAATTTCGCCCGCGTGAACATGTGCGGGATGATGCGGGCCATAGTACCAGTGCTACTACCGATCGCTATATTGATGTTGAGATGAGGGAACGTCATCAATCAGCACGTAATAAAAAAATTATTGCCAATGCAGAAACCGAACCTTAATTATGTAAGGCTTTAAACACTTGCATAAGTATACACATCAACTAATTCAATTTGTTCAGCAGCTAAGGGTTCGCCTAAAAAGATTTCTCCTACCCGTTGAAAACGGCCAACTGAATCAGTCACTAGATACTGGATTTTACCTGTATTATCCTCAGATGAATTAAAAAAAAGTTGCTCTTTTTCTAGGGCTTCATGCACCGCATTGGCCGTTGCGTCAGCCGAATCGACAATACAGACCGTCTCAGGTAACATCGTAGTCAGTAAAGGTTTAAAGACGGGAAAATGGGTACAGCCTAATAATAACGTATCTTCTTCTTGAAACTCGGAAAGATAATGACGTAATGCTTCACGCGCAACACCATTTGCAATCATGCCTTCTTCTGCTAAAGCAACTAAAACACTACAAGCGCGCGCACTAATGGTTGCATTTGGTAATTGCTCGCTGATTAAACGCTGATAAGCATTAGAAGCAATAGTCGTTTCTGTCGCAAATACCGCCACCGCCTTGTTTTTAGTTGCTGCCACTACTGCAGTAGCTCCTGGTTTAACTACGCCGATAACAGGCGTTTCAGGTAATAACTGCTGCAAATGGGGTAACGCTGCAGTCGTCGCTGTATTACAAGCAATCACCAGTGCTTTAATTTCTCGCTCAATTAATATACGTGCCATTTGCAAAGCATACTGTTGAACGGTATCAGGACTTTTCGTACCGTAAGGAAGGCGAGCTGTATCACCTAGATAAATAAATGACTCTTTAGGTAATTTTTGTTTAAGTGCTTTAAGCACTGTTAAACCGCCCATCCCTGAATCGAAAACACCTATTGGTTTATTGTTATTCATATTATCCTTAATTAAAAGCCAGACTAAGAAAGCAGTCTCAACGAGCATTGCTTTCTTTTTATATGACTTTCTAGCTTGTTTTATTTTATTTAGCTTAAATTCTTAAATCCTTAACTAAAACTTTAATGCTGCATAGGCGTTCTTCTACCCACTTGATCTAAGTTTTGTCCTTCTTCCACCTCAAGTCTATCTGCTTTAAGGTGTTGGTTTTCTTTTCTCAATTTAGCTATTTGAGCACGTCGTCTCTGAGTATTTTCAATAAAACTAGTTACCTCTTTTTTCTCATCCTTTAATGTTTGTTCATTTAACCCTGCACCTAAGGTAGCTTCAATAAATTTTTTCTCCGCCGTTTTTTGAGTTTCTAGTCGGCCCGCTTTAGGTTTTTGAAAGCCGGGTGTATATACTCTAATCTCAATATCTAAATCGCCCTTTAACGCAAGTAAAGCGGCATAAAGTCGCTTTGCTTCCTCAGGACTTCCCTTTGAAATACAAATGATATTTTTACTATTTATATTCTTTACTTGACTAATTAAATACATTTTAGCTTGTTTAAGTGCCATTTCAGCTTTTTCTCCGTCAGTCAATTTGGCTCTTTGATCAGGTTTGGTAATATCTGTTACTTTACCCGTGTGATCTTGAACTAACATACCTTGAGCAGCTTCCGTTACAGTTTGGGGAGGTTGTTGAGGTTGCTGAGCTGGCACTTGCCGAGCTTTTATAGGAAAATTTCCTATAGAATAAATTTTATCGCCATCCTCTAATTTTTGACCTTTATAAGTAGCGGGCCCTGCATTTAGCCCATGCACGCTTGGACCAGTAGCGTTGTCTACTACAGTTGATAAAGCCTCATTAGGAACAGCCCCACCTCTTGGTACTGGTTTATCAGAAAAATGTTCAAACCTTCCAGAACCTACCTGAACAACAAAATTTGCAATTACACGCTGTCTAGTAAGATCATTATATTGCCCTAAAACTAGATTTTTCATTGCTTGAATATCTAAATCGGATAAATTATTGTTATTGGTAGTTAAATCCACCTTAAACGACTGATCTCTCTTAAAAACTGCATTACAAAAGTTCTGTAGTGCAGCGCGAATAGCATTATTATCTGCATTAGTATCAAGACCAGGGTTAAGACCAGGCGGTGAAGGTGGGAAGAAAAACCTCTCCAATACGCGTTTATCTTTTACTTCAAAATTAATAGCTCGCTCAAATAGTAATTTTGTAAATTTTTGATCTATTATCTTTTGTAATTCACGAGCCTTGTCGTCAGGAAGATCATTTATAGACAAGTTTTTGCCACCAGTACCTACAAACTTATTATTACTTAAAGCAGTCCTGATTTTAGCTGGCGTATTCACCTGTCTAATTGCATTTAACGCCTTCAACAGCCGATATTCATAATGATCGACCCTGTCGATATGCTCTTTAATTTCTAGGAATTGTCCTTGTGTTTTGGCTAATGTTTTCAACTTATCTAGGTCAGCAGGCAACACATCTGTTAGCTGATTTAGTGGCGTGATCGGAGGTCTATTATTATTGGCTACTGTTTGTAGAGCTACAAGTATGGCATTATTATCATTTCTTCCTACTGCGCCCTTCAATGCATCAACATCGGCAGGACTGGCGGTTTTAACTGCTTGGCTGAGTTGGAAAAATTTCTCCCGTTGCTCAGCCACAGTTTTCAATGCTTGTCTGTCAGCAGCTATTAAGTCATTATTACCTACTGCAA